>CALXOC010000113.1 GCA_944389915.1 uncultured Opitutales bacterium
TCCCATTGGGATTGGCAAAACTCGGTTACGACTTCGATCAAATTCTAACTATTGTAGCGGAAGTTTCCGGCCTTGCGGGAGTGGAAAACTTCCTGCAAAGCCGGCGCCACAAAGACCGCATAGAGACCATTAAAAACCTTCAGGACGGCGGAGAAGTATGCAGGGAAATAATCGCAAAAATATCAACCTTGCACGATGACGACGAATATGAAGAACTTTTCAAGCGCTTGTCGTCGCAGGCCGAAAAGGGAAAACTCCCCGCAGGGGACATATCCCTGTATTACGGATGCGGCCATATGGAAAACATACCGTGGATAACTGAAAAAACACTGCGCGTGTTTGATTGCGCGAATGTGCCTTTCGGAGGAAGCAGGTGCATAGCCACCGCCGGGCATGTTAAAATGCTCGGAGCGCTTCAGCCGTTTATATCCGGCGCGTCTTCCAAAACCATAAACATGCCCGCTTCGGCGACGGTAGACGACATAGTAAATTCCCTAATTGAGAGCCATGAGCTCGGCGTGAAATGCATTGCAATTTACCGCGACGGCTCAAAAGCAAATGCAGTTTACAGCACAAGGCTCGATTCCACGGAAGTTCAAGAAGCGTGGCAAAACCTCCTAAAGACCGCCACTCAAATACGCATTCAGGAGCACGCCAATCCCATACGCAAGCGTCTGCCATATAGGCGCTGGGGCCAGACTGTGAAATTTACCATAGGAAACGACATAAACGGTTTTATGACTGTGGGAATATCTGAGACCGGGCGTTGCGCTGAAATATTCGGCCATTTGGGGCAGGGCGGCTCTTTCATCAACGGCATGTTTGACGCATTCTGCAAGGCATTTTCAATAGCGCTACAGTATGGAGTCCCATTCGACAGCTTTATATCCTCCTTCCGGTATATGTCATTCGATCCCTCAGGCTGGGTGAAAATCGGCGAGTACCAGGACGAAGACAAGCCGGAAATACACACCTGCAAGAGCATTGTCGATCTGCTCATGCAGCTGCTGGATTGGATGTTCCCCTCCGAAAACGACCGCCGCCTCAGAACCTTAGACCAGTCGTATATCAGCGAGATGTTCTCAAACGGTTCCATGACAATGATGGTAAAGGGCATTGAAAAAGAGCCTATTCAGACTGAGTTGCCTCTCGCGGCTTCAAAGCCGGCAAAGAAGAAAGACACCGCTATGAGCAGCGCTCTCACATGCCCCAAGTGCCATTCGTACGCCTATGTTTTTGACGGGAAATGTCGTTCATGCAGAGATTGCGGCTATAAAGACGGCGGCTGCGGCGCGTAATTTCTCCTGTGGGCGCGCAAAGCTTTGCGTGCCCATTTTTTGCATATTTCGGCGTTTTGCCGCACTTTTCATTTGCTCCTATATTTTATTCGCGGATTAAAAAGCGACTTTTTTTGTTTGAGGCTCGGGCGGCATCTGTTAGTTTAGCTACAATGTTTTTTGTAAAAAAAGTTGCGATACTTGGAACGGGCCTCTTGGGCGCGTCGCTTGCGCGCGCTTTAAAAAGCCGCTCTCTGGCGGAAAAAGTTTCGGGATGGTCGCGCAGCGCGGCAACACGGCAAAAGTGCGCGCGGCTTTCCGACGTATTCGACTGCGTGTGCGAAACTCCCTCCGAGGCTGTTCGCAACGCCGACTTGGCCGTAATGTGCGTTCCAACAGCTAACATACCCGACCTTTCGAGGGAAGTAGCTTCGGATTTGATGAAAGGCGCGGTGCTCACGGATGTTGGCAGCGTAAAATCAGGCATTTGCGCGGAATGCGAAAAAGCTATGTCCGCTTTGCCGGCAAGTTTCGTGGGTTCGCATCCTATGGCGGGATCCGAAAAAATAGGCCCGGACTTCTCTGACGCCAACTTGTTCGACGGGCGGCCTTGCTTTGTTACGCCGATTGAATCTACGCCTGACGCGGCGGGAAAATTCGTGAAGTCGATGTGGGAGGCTGTTGGAATGCGCGTTTACATGGTATCTCCGGATATTCACGATTCCATAGTTGCGCATGTCAGCGATCTGCCTCATTTGCTTGCCGGAACCCTTTGCATAAACGCGTCCAAATTTGATTGCGCGGACTTGAGAAAATATGCGGGGCCCGGTTTTAAAGACACAACGCGCGTGGCGTCGGGATCGCCCGAAATGTGGGACAGCATAGTTTTCGACAACCGCGCGGAAATCTTAAAGGCGCTGAGAGATTATTCCAGGGATTTAAGCCGACTAATTTCTTCAATAGAAAATTTTGACAAGGCCGACATAGCCCGGCGTTTGCGAAGCGCAAAGGCCTACAGGGATTCTATAAAATGAAACAGGAAATACACCTAAAACCTTTTGCCTCACGATGTGCGGCGTCCATAACGCCTCCCGGATCGAAAAGCCTAACGAACAGAGCCCTAATTCTTGCGGCGCTCGCGGGAGGCAAGACAAAACTTACGGGCGCGCTGTTCTCGCGGGATACGGAAATAATGATGGATTGCCTGTCGAAGCTGGGCTATGTTGTGCGTCCGGATCGCTTTGAAAACACGGTTGAAATCGACTCGGCCATTTCCGGAGTGCCAAATTCCAAGGCGGAGCTTTTTGTGGGGAACGCCGGAACTGCCGCGCGCTTTTTGCCCGCGCTTGTTGCAACGCGCGTTGGCGGGGACTACTTTTTCGATTCCGACAAGGCGATGTACGCACGGCCGATAGCAGGGCTCGTAGCCGCATTGAAGGCCCAGGGAGCGGCATTTGAATTTTTGGGAGAGGAAAACCATTTCCCCTTTAGGGTAAAAACACACGGCTTAAAAGGCGGAGCAGTCGATATCGATGCGGGGGCGTCGAGCCAAATGCTTTCAGCTCTGCTGATGGCCTCTGTTGCAGCGGAAAGCGAAACGGAAATCAGGCTCATAGGCGAAACGGTATCAAAGCCTTTTGTAAAAATGACGCTCGAATTCATGCGCAGCTTCGGCTTTTCATGCGGGCAAACAGGCGATGGGCTTTTCAAAGTTTGCAAGGCAGCGCGCAAAGCGGCTGAGCGCGAAATAGCAATTGAACCCGACGCCACCGCTGCAAGTTATTTTGCGGCTCTGCCTGCGCTTTTGGGCGGAGCGTGCCTGATTAAGAATTTTGCAAACTGCAAATTGCAGGGCGATGCGGCCTTTGCAAAAGTTTTGGAAAACGCCGGATTCGTGAAAACGTCGGTTTCTGGAAACGACTTAATGGTTGAGGCTTCCGACGAACTGCCCTTTTATGAAAATACGATAGAATTCGACTTTAACGACATATCGGACACATTCCTGACACTCGCGGCTGTTTCTCCGCTTTTGGGCTCAAAGATTCGCATACGCGGCATAGCGCATACAAGGTCTCAGGAATGCGACAGGATTGCAGCCGTTGCAACGCAGCTTAAGAAATTTTGCGCCGAGGTCAAAACTGGCGACGACTTTATAGAAATCCATCCCCATTGGATTCGCACCGCAGACTGCGCAAAAAATACGCGAAACGCCGCATTGAAGCGGCTTGGAAGCGTATTGAAGACTCCGCTTAGAATAGAAACCTATGAGGACCACCGCATAGCCATGAGCTTCGCAATTCTTGCTTCCGCAAATTTGCGCGGAGATTCTTCCGAGTGGATAGATATAATTGATCCGGCTTGTGTTTCTAAAACTTGGAAAGAATTTTTTGAGGTCCTCTATACGGCGCGCTCGGATTCTGACGGCTTGCGTATAGTGGCTGTCGACGGCGGTGCGGCGGTGGGGAAGTCCAGCGTATCGCGCGAATGCTCAAGAATTCTGAACTATATGCATGTAGATACCGGCGCCCATTACAGGACAATAGCTTACGCCTTATTGCGAGACGGCGCAAATCCCTCAGATGTGTTGTCGGTCGGGCAGAAACTCAAAAAAATCAAGATAGGAACGCTTTTGGAAAGTTCGAGCGCCAAAATGACCGTCAACGGAGAGCAAGTGGGCGACGATCAAATTAGAAACGAATTGATAAATTCGCATGTGGCGGAGTTCGCGGCTCTTCCCGAAGTTCGGAATTTCTTAAAATGTTACCAACGTTCAATGTCGGATTTTGCACGAAACAACGGATTCTGCGGTATGATAATGGAGGGCAGGGACATCGGTTCGGTGATTTTTCCAGACGCCAATATCAGGATATTTTTAGACGCCGATGAATCGACAAGGGCTTTAAGGCGCGCAAAGGAAGGCATAGAAGACTCAATAGCCAAGCGCGATAAACTGGATAAGAGCAGAAAAACCGCGCCCTTGGTATGTCCGGAAGGCGCCGTTTATATAGACACTTCAAACATGAGCAAAAGCGAAGTTGTGCAAAAGACACTCGCTTTAATATTGGAATCTAAATAATGAGGCCCAGATATTTTAAATTTCCAGGAAAGTATGTTTATAAAGGCTGGTGGCATCTTGCCGCCATAATTTGCGATGTATTCGGCAGAACAGAAATATACGGTTATGAAAATGTCCCCGATCGGCCATGCATCATTGTGGCAAATCATGTAAGTTATCTGGACCCCATGGCGGCGGGATTCCTTCATGAGACGGAATTGTGTGCCGTTGCGCGCGATACATTAATGGACGGTTGGATTTCCGGCCCCTTCTTTAGGCGTTTAAACGCAATTCCGGTTAAGCGCAATTCCGCCAATAATTTGCAGGCTTTTCGCGAAGTTCTCGCTCGGGTGAGAGACGGCCACGGTGTCATAATTTTCCCCGAGGGAACCCGCAGCCCCGACGGATCTCTATTGCCCGGCAAGCCCGGAGCGGGGTTGCTCGCAATTAAAGCGGGCGTGCCCATACTGCCCATGCGCACTTTTGGATTTAACGAGGTTCTTCCGCGCTCGAACAAATTGGGCGGAGGCGTCAGAATAGTGATTTGCGTTGGCGCGCCTATGCGCCCGGAAGATATAGATCCGGGGAAAGGTGTTCGCGACAGGGAACAAGTAATAGTAAACAGAATAATGGAGCGCATAGCTTCCATTGAAATGCCTAAGATACGCTCATATTAAACCGCCAAAGAATATTTCCATAGCCTTTCACTCCTTGAACTTTTTCCGGGTCTTGAATTTATTTTTTGCGCAATTTATTATCGCCTATATTTTTCCCGTTGGCTGATAGGATATTTTTCAATTATAGGAAAAAGGTTCGGAAAAATTTTTGAGATTTTACTTGCAAAGAAGCGAAAATGGGACACTCTGTGGGCTTTAATTTTCGGGGAATACTTCGCGCCTGTAGCTCAATTGGATAGAGCATTTGACTACGGATCAAAGGGTTGGGAGTTCGACTCTCTCCAGGCGCGCCAC
>CALXOC010000114.1 GCA_944389915.1 uncultured Opitutales bacterium
AAAACTTAGGCAAAGCGCTATTTCTTTGCCCCATGTTTTCCCGTTGTCGCAACTAAGGCGCGCATACTGCCCCATCTGCCTGTCTGAGGGCCGATAGTCTCCTCCGGCCGGCAATTTGCGCCTTGAGTATGTCATTAGCAGCCTGCCGACTTTTAATCTTTTTAAATGGCTTGGGAATCCCACAACATCTATTTTTTCAGCTACACTCCATGTTTTTCCGCCGTCTCTGCTCACGCTTTGGCGCAGGTACGAGTCTTTATGGCAACGTATTTGGGCAATTAAATCACCATTCGACGCCTCAACAACATGCGGCTCCCAATAGTCTGAAAGCTTGTCGCCTTCGGGGATTTTTATCCCAGATATTATCTTCCAGCTCTTAGCTCCATCCAGAGACTCTGCAACATGAATTCCGTTTGGCAGGCCGTTTATATTGTCCCTAATCTTGCCCACTTGAATAATCTTTCCGTTTTTCAGCAGGCTGCCGCCGTGCGGGGAGATTCCGCATGTCCTGACGGGGAAACTCCATTTTAGACCGTCGGAAGCCGACACCGCCGAAAAGCTGCCGCAATGCTCCAGGCGTTCGCGCTCCGTGCTCTCAGAAAGGCTTGAGGCGTATTCGGGATGCTTTCCCGCCCTTAGAACCTTGTCTATATACGCATGCGAATTGAACCAAAACAGCACTAAATTCCCGTTTTCAAGTTCGATGATTCCGGCGTCGCGGTCGTCTAAAGGTGAATTTACAAGCGTTTCGGGAAGAGACCAAGTTTTGCCCTCGTCCCTGCTGCGTATCATTTGAACCTTGCCGTACGGACACACATGGCCGTCTCTATGGCCGGAGAAAACCACCAATAATTCCCCGCTCTTTCTGCGCAAGACTGTTGGCCAGCCAACATATTTGCCGTCCTGCCAAAAAATCAATTCCACATTGCCTATCTTATTTTCGCCTTGAACGGCAGGAGCATTCTCATACATGCATTTAGCCGAAGCACAATGAAGACAAAAAAATAGAAACGCAAATAAAAATATTTTCATACTTGCGCATTTATGGCGCATATTTGCATGTTAAGCAACAAGTTTCAAAGAATATGCAAAAATTCGCCCATGGGAATGCGCCGGAACAAAATTAGGCAGACAATACAAACATTTGCCGCCTAATTCCTGCAATAAAATGCTTGCTGCATATCTTAAGAGCGGAAATCGAAATACGATTTCGCCCTTCCGAGCGCCGTGAGCGGGAAATAATGCCTATACCAATTGTAGTTCAACATGAAGCCGCGCGCCAACTCCTTTCCCTGAGGCAGAGGAGCACCGTTCCTCAGGTCAACTTTTGCGCCGAGCCCGTACCCCGGGAATCCAGTGCCTGTGTAGTAGGGCTCGTCCCAAGTCCCGTCTTCGCGCTGGGTATTTGAAAGAAATGCAAGGCCGCGGCGTATATTGTCGTCGTAGTTTCTGTCGGCAACCGAAATCATCGACATCACAGCCCAAGCAGTCTGCGAAGCCGTGGACGGTATTCCCGTTCCCGCATACTTTGGCTCCATATAGGAAGCTATTGTCTCGCCCCAACCGCCGTCGGCATTCTGCTTGGAAGCCAGCCATTCAAGCGCCCGCCTTATATGCGGCGATTCTTTGGAATCTCCCACAGCCATCAATGCCGGAAGCACCGCTCCAGTTCCATAGATGTAGTTTACGCCCCACCTTCCAAACCAGCTGCCGTCGCCCTCCTGCTCCGAATAAAGGAAATCGAGCGCCTTTGCTATGGCCGGATGGTTGCGGGAAAATCCGCACATTGCAAGAGCCTCCACCACATGAGCGGTAACGTCGCTGCTTGGGGGATCCAGAACTTCGCCGAAATCGCAAAAGGGTATCTTGGTAACCAGAGCGCGCGTATTGTCCTTATCAAAAGCCCCCCAGCCCCCGTTTGAAGACTGCATGGCAAGAACCCAATTTATGCAACGGCGTATGGCCGAGTCTACACGGCGGGCTCTTAGACTCTCGCGCGGAAGCAGCTTTTGTATGCGTTTGAGAGTGCATATGGCTATGGCGGCGTCGTCTATGTCGGGATAATAATTGTTTGCGCGCTGGAAAGCCCATCCGCCGGGCTCCACATTCTTGCCAACTTTTATAGACCAATCTCCGTGATAGCGGTTTTCCTTTGAAAGGACATAGTCCAGGCCTTTCAAGAGTTCCGGGCATGAACCGGGAGTTTCGCCGGCGTCCATGAGAGCGGTCATTGTCAGGAAAGTGTCCCATATCGGGCTCTCGCTGGCCTGAAGCATTATGCCGTCGCCGCGCTTTACCTGCCAATGCAAGTTAAAGGCGTCTACTGCCCGCGACATATTTATCTGGTCCATAGCAAAGCCCTCAACGTGCATGACAATTATTGCGTATATCCAAGGGGGCTGTATTCCGCCCCAAGCGCCGTCCTCGTCCTGGTGCTCGAGCAGCCACTGCAAGAGCAGCTTTATGGCGTGTTCGCGCAGATGTTTTATGGGAGAGCGATTGTATGCATGCAACATGTGGTCGAGCTTCATAAAGAAGTTTTCCCAACTAAAAAATTTATCCCCCTTGCGCGGCATGCGGTAGTCGGCCTTGTCTCTACCCTCGGGAAAGAGTTCGTCAAGGCGCAGATGTTCCGGAAGTTCCTTTATCGGACGCCTCGCCGTAAGGATTGCGATTGGAACCATTGTGGCGCGGGCCCACGCTGCAAAATCGTAAATGTTAAACGGGCACCAGCTGGGCAAAAACGCAATCTCCGGAGGAAGAACCGGAGTATGCGCCCAAGGCCACTGGCCGAAAAGCGCCAGCCAGTATTTTGTAAATACGCGTATCCGCTCAACCCACTTGTTCTCTATAAGCCACTTGCGGGCCTTCACCAGCACTGCGTCGTCGGGATCAAAACCGCTTAGGCGCAGCGCAAAATAGCACTCGAGAGTCGTGTTTATATCTCCGTGCTCCGAACCGTAATATACGTCCCAAGATCCGTCCTCGCGCTGTCTGTCGAGTATATACTGCAAAACTTTGGGCTTCTTGTAATCGTCGAAGCCTATGAAGTACATGGCCATAATCCACTGCGCCTCCATGCAGCAATTAGTTTCAATGGGACCATTCCACATACCGTCGTCAGACTGACGCACGCGCAGCCAGTCTATCGCTCCTCTTATAGTTTCGCTTATGGCCTTTTGCCCCCGGTTAAGGCTCTCTTTCGTCCGTTCTTCCTGCATGTCAGATAAATTATATTTAAATTCTATTGGGAATTTCACATTCGCAAACATTAAAGTCAATAAAAATTTCCTCCCATCTAAAAACTTGTAGAGCGTTTGCCAAATGCGAATTGCCTAAAGCACAAGCCAATTTTGCACGACACAGGCGGACATAAGCTTTGCATAATCCCAAAGGCTTGCGCCAATATAAAAACAAGGCTTTTGAGCAAAATCAAAAGCCTTGCCTAAAATTTCAAACAAAGGGATTTTTGCAGCGAAAGAATTTTCGCCTCAACACAAATGTGAAAAAAACGCAAAAAAATTGGCGGCATCCGCGGATGCCGCCAAAAATTCAAATTGGAACTATTTTTCCTTAAACGTTGCCACCAAGCTATTGATAGTGGCTTTGGCATCGCCGTAAATCATGCGCGTATTTGGCCTGAAGAAGAGCCCGTTCTCAAGCCCCGAGAATCCGGCGCCCTTGCCGCGCTTAAGGGCAAACACCGTCTTCGCCTTAAAAGCCTCAATTATAGGCATGCCGTAAATGGGGCTTCCCTTGTCTTCCGCTGCGGCCGGATTTACAACGTCGTTTGCACCTATTACAATGGCAACGTCGGCTGTCTCAAGAATGCGGTTGGCCTCCTCCATTTCCTTAAGCTGCTCATAGGGGACGTCCGCCTCGGCCAAAAGCACATTCATGTGCCCCGGCATGCGGCCCGCAACCGGGTGAATTGCAAAGGCAACTTCCGCACCGTTATTTTCAAGGAGTTCCGCCAATTCTTTAACCGCATGTTGGGCCTGAGCCACAGCCATTCCGTATCCGGGAATAAATACCACGCTTTGCGCGGCTTCAAGCGCATAATATGCATCGTCAACGCTTATGGGCTTCATCTCTCCCTCCACTTTGTTTGCGGAAGACGAAGCCGCCGCTCCAAAGCCTGAGAATAGAACGTTTCCGAGAGTTCTATTCATGGATTTGCACATGATGACAGTAAGTATGACGCCGCTTGCACCCACAAGGCAGCCCGCAACAATCAGCACATTGTTTAAAATTACAAATCCAGCAGCGCATGCTGCCAAGCCGGACAGCGAATTTAACAGTGAAATGACAACCGGCATGTCTCCTCCGCCTATGGGCATTACCGCCGCAAAGCCGAGTATTAGAGAAAAGACTATTGCAACCCCCAGAGAAACATAGGCGGCCTGATGCTGCCCAAGAAGCACAAAGGCCACCGCCGAAGCAAGAGATACCAAAGCAATGATTGCATTAAGCGCCTTCTGCCCCGAAAAGACTTTAGCCTTGCCCGATATCTTTCCAGAGAGTTTTCCCCAAGCATACAAGCTTCCGGTAAATGTTACGCCACCTATCAGAACGGCCGCAACAATTGCGCATTTATTGAATAGGTCGGGATTGACATTGCTGATGCCGTCGTAGTGAAATTCCGCCCATGCCACTAAAAGGCTCGCCGCGCCTCCAAAGCCGTTTAAGAGCGCGACCATCTCGGGCATTGAAGTCATCTTTACAAACTTGGCCGCCGCGACTCCGGCAATTGTGCCCAAGAACAATCCGCCGGCGAGCATTCCCCAGGCGAAGGGGCTGCCAAGCTCCAATATCTGCCTATCGAAAAGAGTCGCAACAACTGCGAGCAGCATGCCGACCGCCGAAATGAGATTGCCCTTTCTGGCCGTTTCGGCTTTGCCGAGCATCTTTATGCCGAAAATAAAGAGAACCGACGCAACTATGTACGCCAAATTGATAGCTATTTCAAAGTCCATGATTACTTGTCCCCCTTCTTCTTAAACATGGCCAGCATTCTGTCGGTAACCATATAGCCGCCCACCACGTTGATCGTAGCCAAGACGAGAGCTATAAAGCCGAGGGCCGTTGTAAAATCGCTCTCAGGAGTTCCGGCCGTTGCCAACAAAGCTCCAACTATTGTGATTCCGCTGATTGCATTGGATCCGCTCATCAAAGGAGTGTGGAGTTGGCTCGGCACTTTGGATATCAGCTCAAAGCCTAAAAAGGCCGCAAGCGTGAAAATAAACAACAATAATATCAGTTCCATTTTTGCAGATTTTTAAAATTTTACATGAAGCGCTCGTCGGTAATTTTTCCGTCGGCGCACACCAGGGCGGACTTCATAATCGGATCTTCCCGGTTGATGGTAAATTGCGCGTCGGAAGTGAAGTGCTGTATGAAATTATACACATTAGAGCTGTACATTTGGCTTGCTGTGGCCGGCACGCGCGCCTCAAGGCAAGTGTCTCCAACTATTGTTACGCCATTCGGGGTTATCACAGTCTCGTCGGGCTTCGAGCCCTCGACATTGCCGCCGCCCTCCACCGCCATGTCGACTATCACACTGCCGGCTTTCATTCCCGCGACCATCTCGCCCGTAATTATGCGGGGAGCTTTTCTTCCGAAAAGTTTCGCGGTAGTTATTATGATGTCGCTTTGGGCGCACACCTTTGCCATTCCTTTTCGCTGAAGCTCTATCTGTTCGGGCGTAAGCTCCTTGGCGTATCCCTGTGCGGTTTGACCGGTCTCTCCGAGGTCTATCTTCACAAATTTTGCTCCCAAGCTCTTCACCTGCTCCTCGACAACCGGGCGAGTGTCAAAGGCCTCCACCCTTCCGCCGAGCCGCTTTGCCGTTGCTATTGCCTGAAGACCCGCAACGCCTACGCCAACTATGAAGAACTTTAACGGCGATATAGTTCCGGCTGGCGTCATCATCATCGGCGCAATTCTATTTATAGTGGAAACCGCCCTTATTACGGCACAATAGCCTCCAAGATTCGATTGGGAGCTCAAAACGTCCATTTTTTGTGCTATGGTGCTTCTAGGAATCATCTCGAAGCTGACCGCATAGACTCCCCTTTCTGCAAGCGCCTTTATCAGTCCCTTTTCGTTAAAGGGATCCAGCAAACTTAGATGGAAAGAAGCGCTCTTAAAGTTTGACACCTCTTCAAGCGGCGGCTTCCTGACCGATACAATAAAGTCGGCTTCCTTTACGGCTTCATGAGATACTATGCTTGCACCCGCATCTTTGTAGGCCTGATCCGTAAACCCGGACTTTGCGCCGGCGCCGGACTCGACATTTACGCTCCATCCCAACTTTGCCAGTTTCTGGACGTCGGAAGGAATTACCGCGACGCGCGTCTCGCGCGGATCGCTCTCCGAAGTTACAAATAGATTTTTCATTGAGCCAAAGTTTCTACCCGGTCAAATAAATAAAACAAGCAAAAATATAACCACAATTCCCGTTTATTACATAATTGTACATTTTTGAGAGTTTTCCGCAAAGCGGAATTTATTAAATAAAAGACATATAAGAGCCTGGCAAACCGCAACTATATGCCGAACAAGCGCTGAGCCAAATAAGACGCCTTGCTCTTTACAATATCATGCGCCCGCTCTATTTCGGACTTTCTGGCGGCTATGTTTTCGTTGGCTATTTTCGACAAATCGTCAAGATTGTACAAATAAACGTCGTCGATATCGCCGCATTTGGGATCTATATTGCAGGGTACGCCCAAATCTATAAAAAACATGGGATTGCCGTCGCGCGCGGATATCGCCCTTGAGACCGTCTTCGCTTTCAACAGCCAGTCGGCCGAGGAACTTGCGCTTATGACAATATCGAATTCCGCAATGTTGTCTATCGCCTCCGCCATATCCGCCGACAAGCAGCCTATCTTTTCCGCAAGGCTGTCGGCATTCGCCCGCGTTCTGCTTGCCACGGTTATCTCGTGCGCGCCTCTAACGTACAGCGCATCGGCTACGAGCCTTCCCGCCTCTCCGGAGCCGAGCAATAAAATTTTTGCCTTTCCCAAATCTTCAAATATGCGCGCCGCCAATTCCGAACTCACACTGCCAACGCTTATTTTTCCGTGCCCTATGTCGGTATTAGTCCTAATCCACTTCGCGCACTGCGACGCTTTTTGAAACAGCCTGTTAAAAAGCGCCCCGCAATGCCCGGCGGAGCAGGAACGCGCATACGCCGCTTTTACCTGCCCGAAAATTTCAGTCTCGCCGAGCATTTGCGAGCGCAGTCCGGACGCCACCTCAAACAGATGCTCTATTGCGTCCGCATTTTCCTTAAAATAACCGGACTCCCCAAATATCCGCATATCGCGTTCTCCGCCGCAAGCTTTTGAAATGCAACGCAAAACATCTCCGGAAACGGAGGCGTCGGAAGCCGAAAAATAAACCTCAACCCTATTGCATGTGCTCAAAATTACGGCTTCGCCCACCTGCGGCAACTTTAATATTTCGGATTGAGCCTTCAAACATAGTGCAGGAGGAACCGAGCAGCGCCCTATTTGAGATGCGTCGGCGCATTCGTGGGATATCCCCATAAGATATATGTTCGCCCTTCCCATTGGACAATTTCAAAGATTATACTATCTTTAAAGTCCTCATTGCCGAACAAAATTTTAACAAGCCGCAAGCCTCGTTGGGATATTTTCCCAGTATATCTTCGGCGGCGGATATCCTGCGAAGAAACTCCCTTAAACATATTTCGGGAATACGGAGCTCGCGCATTCTTTGCGCAATATCCAAAGGATTGGCCTCCGCCAGATGCGACACCAACCTTTTTGCCTCCTGCGGCGGAAGATTCTCCGTCAGAACTATCAGCGGGAAAGTCTGCTTTTCCGTCAGCAAATCAGTCCCGAGAGTCTTGCCGGCATCCTTCTCGGTCATAAACCAATCGCAAATATCGTCGTAAATCTGATACGCAATGCCGAGCTGCTTGCCTGCTTCCTCGGCGGCGTCAACCCAGTCGGCCCCCGCATTGATTGACATAGCCCCGAGGGCGCAGGCGAGGGAAAACAGGGCTCCCGTCTTGCCGAAAGCCGTATTGTAATAGCGCTTGCGGGTAACATGCACAGATTTGTCGGCAAGAGTCTGCCCTATTTCGCCCTCACATATGGTGCGCACACACATTGCGGCCTTATTTAGGACTTTTGGGTCTCCGTCTTGAAGCGCCAAGAGCATAGCATGCGAAAATATGGCGTCACCTAAAAGTATGGCTGTTCTGGCCCCGTATTTTCTATTCGCGGTAATGCAATTTCTGCGCATATCGGCATTGTCTATAACATCGTCATGTATTAGTGTGGACAAATGTATAAGTTCCACTACCGCCGCCAAGCGCACTACCTTTGCCATGTCAAAAGCTCCTCCGGAGCTCGCTGCAAAAACCAAAATCGGACGTATGAATTTTCCCTCCGGATTTATCGATTCCCTGGCCGCCTCACGCACCTCCGACTTAAACGACGACGCCTGCCCCGACAAATATTTTTTAAACGCCAAAAATTGGGGGCGCATCTCTTTTGCAAGCCCCTCAAAAGGATTATTTCTGGCCATACTATTTTTCAATTCAGCCAATATTGACGCATAAAAATTTTTCGCAATTAAAAAAGTTCAATAAACGCAATTGACTCTATATATTTTTCCGCCCCCGCAAAACCGCGTCCGAAAGTTGCGCGATAAAAGCCAAGCCCCACCCGCCGCACATAAAGAAAGGCGCCCGCCGTGGCGGGCGCCCGCAAATCCATGAGAAAAGTACTTTCCCAAGCATTGGGACAAGGCTTTTCAGGCGGGAACTATTTTGGGCGCCTATCGTTGTAGCGCCTCTGAGCTCCGCGTCTCTCGGCGCCTTTGTGAAACTTTTGATTTCCGTGCGAATTGCGGCCGCCGCGGTTCGGGTTTTTATTCCACTTCTTCTTGCCGCCCTTTTTGAAATCGCCCTTCTTTCCCGATTTTTTTCCAAAAATAGACTTAACTATTTCTTTCACGCGGGCAAAAAAGGAAATCGACGGGCATGCGCAGTCCTCGCTTGTCATTGACACAACGCCGTCATCCGACTTCTCGTTGGAAAATTTTCTCGGGCGCCTGTCCGTTAAAACGACTTCCACGGCTTTGGGCGTAAATTTCTTTTCCTCAAAAGACGGCCCCTCTCTCAGGGACTCGTCGACAGACTCGGCGGGAGCCTCTGCGTTCACATCAGGCTCCGAAGGCTTCTCGGCATTTGACTGCTCAAAGCGCCTGCGGCGTTCGCCGCGCTCCACTCTTTCCCTGCGGTCGCGCCTATCGTGCCTGCCCGAAGTCTCGCCGCCATCGGAAGAATCTCCGTAGCCTTTTACGTTTGAACCGCTGAGTTTCTCCGTATACGATGACAAGTCTTTAATCTCGCCGCAAGTTTCGGAGGAATTTTGCGATGCCAATCCGGGGTTTATCTTGTGCATACCGGAACGGTTTCTTCCATTTCTGCGAACAAGCCTTTGCGGCTCCGCCTCCAATATGTTGGAACTTTCAACTTTTTCTTCCGAGGAAACATTCTCCTGAACCTTGGGTTCCGCCTCCGACACGGTCGGGATATTCTCTGCATTTTCTTCCATGATTTTTTATTCCTTTTTACAGGGAACTTTAGCATTGTAGTTTTTCCTGACTGCTATTTTTCCATGCCCAACAACACACTGCCCCTGCAACAATGTGTCGTATAGCGAAATTGGCGCGCCTCTATTGAGGAATATGGAGACAAATTGCGCGCCCATTCTCAATGCGCGCACGGCGCATGCCAATTAAAAGACCCATAAAAGCACAAAAGTACAATAATTTCAATCTAAAAATTCATATATTAAAACGTCTCGACTTATTGACGATTTGCATAAATATATACGCATGAATGTTTCAAAACTCATAGATTTATTAAACAGCCGCGGATTTAAAGCATCGTATTTCGACGACGTTGACATCGCCATGGAGTACATCGCTTCACAAGTATCGAACACAAGTGTCGGGATAGGCGGGTCTATGACCATAGCCGAGCTTGGAATACAGCCGATTTTGGAGTCTGCGGGAAACAAAGTATTCAACCACGCCATCAACCGTTCCGCCGAAGTTCTTGCGGGCGCATCATTGGCCGAAGTTTATTTCCTAAGCGCCAACGCCATATCCATGACTGGCGAGATTGTAAATATAGACGGCCGGGGCAACCGCATCGCATCATCGGTTTTCGGCCCAAACCGGAAAAAAGTATTCTATGTGTTGGGCACTAATAAAGTGGAAGAAAGCCTCGAAAAGGCGCTTTTCAGGGCAAAAAACATCGCCGCTCCGAAGAATGCAAAACGCCTGTCAATGAAAACTCCGTGCGCAATAAATGCTGACAAATGCTATGACTGCAAAAGTCCGGACAGAATATGCCGCGCAACTTTGATACATGAATATCCCATGTTCGGAATTGAAACCCATGTTGTTATAATCAAGGGAAATTACGGATTCTAATATTGATATCCAAAACGCGAACTCAATATTTGCGCAGGCATCATTGTGTTGCAACTTTATGCTAAGCCTCTTGCACAATAAAAAAAGGCGGGTGTAAATACACCCGCCTTTTTAATGTCTAATACCACTTATTCGCGGGCACTCGGATTGTGCCGGCAATAAGTTATCTCAAAAACCAAGTTATTTTCCGAACACTTCCACTTCTATATAGTGGTTCATGTCGTTGGTGGTGTTGCCGTTGGAATAGAGACGCACGTACCTGCCCTTGACCGCCGGATTTACGACAATAAGCTTGCCAAAATTGGTCTCTATATAAGCCTTTTCGCTCCTCTTTTCATGCTTTGAAGAATTGTCGTGGTCATTGTTGTAAATTGTCTTTACGCCTGTTTTAAAAGTCTAGTCGTCGTAGA
>CALXOC010000115.1 GCA_944389915.1 uncultured Opitutales bacterium
TCGGCGTGGTAGCCAAGTGGTAAGGCAAGGCTCTGCAAAAGCTTCATCGTCGGTTCGATTCCGACCCACGCCTGTTTTTACAAAGCCGCAATTTCAAAGGGAATTGCGGCTTTTTTATTTCGCATTACCACCAATTGCCTGTTTGCCCCGACCAAAATTCGTATTTTTCAATAATACTTTAATGTCGGTTTTTTGTATTTTTTAGCAAATTTGAACTTTTTCAAAAAAACCTTGACAATTCAACTTTTTCACATTTCCATAAATTCTAAAGACCTCAATCGTTTGAGGTGCAAAAAAGCAAACAATAGCCTTAATCTGATGAATTATGCTTGTTAAAAAAAGCACGCGCAGAAAATTTTTAACGAATTTGTCAAGCGGACTTTTTCTTATTGCTGGAGCCGCGCTTTTCGCCGCGCCCGAGAAGCCGCTTTTAAACCAAAAGTTTAAGATGAAATTTGCGCCCCGGGGCCTGTTTAGGGCTTCAACAAAGGGCGATAAATTTGCTTACATAAAGTGGTTGGCGGAACACGGCTTTACTGCCGTAGAAGGTGTAGTTTTTTGCAATCCCAAAAAAGCATATTCGAAAGAGGAAGAGGCATTGCAAGTCCGCATTGGGCAGGCAGTGCGAGAAGCAGGATTGCTTATGAGCAATATAAGCTCAATGAATGAAAAGTTTTTTCCCACCATGACTGCAAACCAAGTTCCAGACAAGGACAAAGTTTTGCGCTCTAAAAAAGCAATACGGCAAGCTCTTCATTCGCAACTGGAAATAACGCTAGGCACATTAAACCGAATAGGATCCACGCGCTTTATCATCGGGCCGGGAACTTTCGACAAAGAGCTGTCGCCCAAAAAGCAATATGAAAACGTTGTTGAAAATATGATATTTTGCGCCGACTACTGCAAACGCCACAATGTTGTTATGCAGATAGAGCCTTTAAACACCATGGACCACCCCGGCATGTACTGCGATAGAGCTGCCCTTGGCGCTTCGATAGCCCGCGACGTCAATAACCCGCACTGCCGCTTGCTTTTCGACCTTTACCACGAACAAACACAAGTTGGCAATCTAAAGTCGCTCGACGATCCTGAGGTGTGGAAATATATAGAATCTTTTCATATAGCGGACTCGCCTGGTCGAATGGAACCTGGAACCGGCCATATGCCATATAAAGAAATCTTAAAAAAGATATGGGATAAGGGATTTAGGGGGTTTCTCGGCCTCGAACACGCGCAGAGCGACAAAAGCGCCGAGGGCGACCTAAAACTTTTAAAAACATACAGAGAATTGGATTCAGCTGCTACAGATTAAACAAGGAGGAAACATGAATAGAAGAAATGCCTTAAAAACAATATCCGCAGCCGGAGCGCTTGCGGCAGTTCCGCGCTTTTCATGGGCGCAAAATAATAGTGCCAGATTAAAAGTAGGGCTTATTGGCTGTAGCGGGCGCGGCATGGGAGCTGTTAGGGACATGTTGTCGGCCGCAAAAGGTTCGGTAAACATAGTGGCAATAGCCGATTTATTTCAAGATAGAATAGACTTAGCCGCAAAGAAATTTGAAATCTACGCTCAAAAGGATTGGGGCAAGGGAAATTTTGACCTTCCAAAAGAGCGCCAATATGTTGGGTGGAATGCCTATAAAGAATTAATAGACGACTCTGGAGTCGATATTATTATACATGCCACTCCTCCCATATTTCGCCCCTTGCATTTGCGGGCCGCAGTGGAAGCTGGAAAGCATCTGTTTGTAGAAAAGCCCGCGTGCGTTGATCCTGTACAAGCCCGCCAGCTGATGGAAATAGCAGATCTTGCCGATAAAAAGGGGCTGAGCATAGTCCCCGGCGTGCAGCGCCGTTTCGACCAGGGGTACAGGGAGGCGGTAAAACGCATACAAGACGGAGATATAGGAGAAATCATCTCCGCCCAAGCCTATTGGCTAAACTCCCGCTTTTTTATACAAAACGGCGGAAAAGTATATTTGCACAATCCCGATCCAGAAGAAATGGAATACCAGATTCGCAATTGGTTTATATTCCGACGGATGTCGGGAGACTGCTATGTGGAACAACACGTGCATAATCTGGATGTAGTGCGCTGGGTTTTGGGGAAAGATCCAAAAGAAGTCAACGGAGTGGGCGGACGCAGATGGGACATTCCATTCCCCCAGCTTGGAGACCGCTACAGCCACTTCGCCGTGGACTTCGACTTTGGAGACGGCGTGCATTGCGCAAGTTACAGCCGCCGCGAACAAAAATCGAAAGACTACGTTTTGGAGAGGTTTGTGGGAACTAAAGGTGTTGCCGAACTCAATTATACGGGGCAAAAGATAATCGGCCCAAAAGCGTGGGAATCGCCAAAAAACCTTCCGCCTATGCTCGAGGAAGAGCACCGCTATTTATTGGAGTCCGTGCAGAACGCAAAGCCTTTAAACATGTTGCGTGAAATGGTGGACTCCACCCTGATGGCAATTGCCGGCAGAGAGAGCTGCTATTCCGGGCAAAACTTCAAATACAACTGGATAAAGTACCGCTCAAAACTTTCCTACGAGCCCAAAGAGTGGAAATTCGGGAAGTTTGACATTCCCCAAATACCGATTCCGGGCGAATATAAACTTGTATAAGGCGAAAAAACCCTCCCTAAAATGGAGGGTTTTTTATTCCGTGTTTTTAAGGAGAATTTTTTTGCAAGCGGCGCGGCGGAGCCGACTTCCATGCATATGCGCACGCTATATTTTTATAATACTGCAACAGGCAAATCCCCTATCCAAACATTCCACATCGCTTGGATATTCCCGGCTGGGAGACAGCTCTCCCATCTTGTAGGAAAAAACATATTTCCCATGCTCATTTTTCGAATAAAGCGACGCCAATTTAGCCCTTGCGGGCTCGCTCCTGACAAAAGGGGAGGCTTCGGAAAAATCCGAAGGATAATTGACATTTGCAAGCTCGTTTTCTTTCAAAGTCTTTTTCTCCAAAAAATCCATAACCAAAGAAGCGGCATGGGCGCTTGCGCATTCAAGCCTGGACATCAGCTCCGGGGGGGCGGGCGAGTGCCTCAGCCTGCAACTCTCATAATGCATCTTGTCGAGCCGCATGGAAAACGCAAAAGCCGGAATTCCCCACGCGGCGCCTTCAACTGCGGCGGAGAATGTTCCGCTGCTCCACAAAAGCGGCATCGCCACGTTTTGGCCTATGTTTAGGCCAGAAACGACTGCGTCGGGAGGATTTTTACACAAATGCGCAAGCGCTATGTTTACACAATCTCCGGGAGTCCCCGAAAGCGTTTGGCAGTTTAAGCCCAAAAGCTCCTCTTTGCGTATCTCCAACTCCGCATGCCTGCTGTAGGCTCTGCCTATCCAGCTATGCTCTCTGGCCGGAACCACTATTTGAATATCGGCAAGCTTCGCAAATGCCGCGGCGAAAGGCGGCAGAAAGGGCGAATCGAAGCCGTCATCGTTAGATATCAGCAGACGCGGCCTCAACTTTTTCTCCGTTCAAAAATCTGTTTATGGAAGCGGCCGCAATCTTTGCCTGCCCCATGGCGCTAATTACTGTAGCCGCCCCGCTTACGACGTCGCCTCCCGCAAAAACCCCGGGCATGGAAGTTTGCAGCGTGTCTTGATTTACAAGCAACGTCCCCTTCTTTGTCGTGGCCAATCCTTTGCAAGTCATAGGAATTAGCGGATTCGGGCGGTTCCCTATGGCTACAACTACGGCGTCGCATTCCAACTCAAATTCGCTTCCTTTGATTTCCACCGGGCTGCGCCTGCCGGAAGCGTCGGGCTCTCCGAGTTCCATTCGCACGCATTCCACTGCCCTGACTTTGCCGTTTTCGTCGGCTAATATTCTTTTGGGATTTGTCAGCAGCTGTAAATCCACCCCCTCCTGCTCGGCGTGAAGAACCTCCTCTTTTCGGGCAGGCATCTGCTCTCTGGCGCGTCGATACACCAGCGTAGATTTCGCCCCTATGCGCAAAGCCGTTCTTGAAGAATCCATTGCAACATTGCCTCCGCCCACCGTTACTATGTGTTTTGCCTTGACGGGAGTTGTGCCATTTTCCGGAAAGTTATAGGCCTTCATGAGGTTGAAGCGCGTTAAGAATTCATTGGCGGAAAATACCCCCACGCTGTTTTCACCGGGTATTCCCAAAAATATTGGAAGCCCTGCGCCGGAACCTATGAAAATGGCGTTAAAGCCCTCTTCAAAAAGGGTGCCTACCGTTTTTAGTTTTCCAACCACATAGTTTAAGTGAATTTTTACCCCCAATTCCTTTAGCAACTCTACTTCATGGGCAACAATTTCCTTGGGCAGACGGAATTCCGGTATGCCGTACATCAACACGCCGCCCGGAAGGTGCAAAGCCTCGAATATTTCAACCGAATGCCCCGCTATTGCCAGGTCGGCGGCCGCCGTTATGCCGGCGGGGCCGCAGCCTATTATTGCAACCCGCTTTCCAGTCGGCGGAGCAACTTTTGGCTTTTCCTCCAAATTGTTTACGCGAACGTAATCGGCTGCAAATCTTTCAAGGGTTCCTATGGCCACGGGCTGTCCTCTAAGGCCCAATACGCAGCTTCCCTCGCATTGGAGCTCCTGCGGACAAACTCTGCCGCAAACCGCCGGCAACGCCGTCTGCCTTTTGAGCTTTTCAGCCGCGGATTTTGGATCGCCCTTGGAAATCTCCATTATAAATTCGGGAATTTTTATATTTACAGGGCACGCCGCAATACATCTGGGCTTGGGGCATTGTAAACAACGCGAAGCTTCGTCCATGGCCATTTCAAGCGACACCCCGTAAGGCACCTCCTCAAAATTGGCCGCGCGCCTGCGTGGATCCTGCTCCGGCATTACCAAGCGCGGAAGCCCCGACGCCTTGAGTTTTCTAATTTTTTCTTCAGCCATTTTTTAAATCTCCTTAGCGATGGCATTTGCCCCCTATATGGCGCGGCATGGCCTCTATTTCCAAAAGTTTATAAGCGGTTCTTCGCTTTCCAAGCTCAACAAAGTCAACTTTGCACAAATCGAAGAAGGGGCCGTCAACGCACGCAAATTTTGTCTCTCCGGCAACGCTGACCCTGCAAGCCCCGCACATGCCAGTTCCGTCAACCATTATCGGATTTAAGGCGCAAAGCTGAACTTTGCCTTCTCCCAGCGGCGTTTTCGATGCAACTTGTTTCATCATGAATACGCAGCCTACCGCTATGAGCGCGTCGTATTCGGAAGCTATTTCGGCTACGGTATCGAGATTTCCTCCCTTCTTGCCCAAGCTGCCGTCGCGCGTTCTGATTATTAGATTATCAGCATATTTTGAGAGCTCGTCGCGATAGTAAAGCATGTACGCCGAAGATGCCTCTATGGCCGCCGTCACTTTCACGCCCCGCTCTTTTAAAGCTCTCGCAATTGGATATATAGCCCCTATTCCGTAGCATCCGCCCGCCAACAAAACTTTTGAGCCTTCCGCAAAGAGTTCGAGATTGACGGGAGTCCCCAAGGGACCGCTGACAACCCAAAGTTTGTCCCCCTTGGAAAGGGAGGCAATTTCGGCGCTTGAACGCCCCACCTCCTCTATTATGAACTTCACCCAGCCTTCGTCCGCATTCCAATCTATTATGGTAAAAGGCGAACGTTCGCTGCGGGAATTGGCCATCAATATGGCAAACTGCCCCGGCTTGGCGAATTTTGCCACTTCAGGCGCGCGCACCTTAAGCTCATGGAAATTCGGCACAAGCGTCTTATTTTCTATAATTTCATAAGAGCCCGCATCTTTATCGCCGGCATTTCCAAGCTCATTCGGAGAAAATGGCAGGCCAAGCTGGGCAAGATCCGGAGCGTAGTCCGCCAAATAGTGCCCCATGAATCTCGCGGGAATCGCCGATTTATCAGCAGCCGGAGACCTGAATGCGGCGTCGAGTTTTTCGCTTGCCGGGCGGTATTTAGACGTATCCAAACCCAAAATTTGGCATAGTTCCGACAATGTCTCCGACAGACCGCGCCTGTCTCCCGACGCAGAAATAATAGAAGAGCAAAGCTTTTCCTCTCCATTCTCACCGGAAAGCGTTCCCGCGCTCTCCGCAAGAATGGCGGTTGGAATAATTACTTCGGCATATTTTTGCGCATCTGTCTTTAGGAAGTCGGCAATAACCAATCTGTCTATTTTCGACGCATTTTCCCCGGATATGTAATTGCCAAATACAAGAGCCGCCTTGTATTCCCCTCTCGACAATTTGCCAAGCACTTCGGGGGGCAGGGATTCTTCTCCCGCGTCGAGCCCAGGCTCAACCATATCCGCCTTAAAGGACTCAGCCAAGGCGCGTGCCGCCGCGCGGGCCTCAAAGTACGCCCCATTTGAAACAATTATCAAAGCCTTAGAATCCGCCGATTTGAAAATTTCGGCAAGCCTTTCAATAAGCTCCTGCTTTGAAGCCGGTATCTGTTCTTTTCCCCTGCGCACATAAGCGCGCGTCAATCTGCTCCTGGCGTTTATCAGCTGGGCGTAAGCAAATTTCCCCAAAGCGCACAAACTATCGCTTTTTTTCAAGGATACGGATTTTGCCCCTATTACAAAACCGTCTTTTATTTTTAGGGATATTTTGCAATGCTTAGGGCACAAAGCGCACACGCTTTCAACTACCTTATCGGGGAGGCCGAACCATTTGCCCCATCTGTCGGTAAGGCAGCCGGTCGGGCATTCTTCTACGCACGCTCCGCAAAATAGACATTCCTCGGCGCTCCACGCCTTTTCAAATTCCGACGATATTTTTGCCTTTTTCCCCCTATTGGCTATGGCTATTGCGGGTTTATCGTGAATTTTTTCGCAAACTCGGAAACAGCGCCCGCACAATACGCATAAATTGTGGTCTTTGTCTATAAAAGGATCGTTGCGCTCCACTTTGGCGGGATCATATATCATGGGCAAGCCTATGTCGCGCTCGTAATTACCCAAAACCGCCCCGCGCAATTCGCAACCCGGGCGGTTTGAACACGCCCCGCAGCGCGTTGCGGAAGTAGCGCGCGTTGGCTGCGCTTTTTCTATCGCGCAATCCTGGCGGGAATCGCACACCAGGCACGGCGAAGGATGTCCGCTCATCATCAGTTCTATGGTGCGGCGCCGCTGAAGCTGACGCTGCTCGGTATTGGTGCGGACAACCATGCCGGGCGCGGCGGGGGTCGTGCAGGAAGTGGGAGTCCCGCGGACTCCGTCTATTTCAACCACGCAAAGCCTGCAAGCCCCGTATGGGTCGAGCTCGTCGTGGGCGCACAGCGAGGGTATGAACAAACCCGCTTTTTTAGCCGCCTGCAACACCGTCATTCCCTGGGTCGCCTCAACAACAACCCCGTCTATGTTTAGAGTGAAAGTTTCCATATCAGTGTCTCAAAATAGCGTTAAATTTGCAGCTCTGATAGCATGCTCCGCAAGATATGCATTTGTCGGAATCTATGCTGTGAACTTTTTTCGGTCCTCCGGAAATCGCGCCCGTGGGGCACACTCTCTCGCAAACGGTGCAGCCTGTGCATTTTTTGGCGTCAACCTCGTAAGTTATCAAGCCAGAGCACGCCATAGCCGGACATCTCTTTTCTTTTATGTGGGCAATGTACTCGTCTTTAAAATATTTTAGAGTGGTTAAAACCGGATTGGGAGCCGTCTGCCCGAGCCCGCACAGCGACGACTGCTTCATTGTCATTGCAATTTTCGTGAGCCTTTCCAAATCCTCCATTTCCCCCTCTCCGTTGCAAATCTTTTCCAATATCAAATGAAGATGCTGCGTTCCCATTCTGCACGGAACACACTTGCCGCACGATTCGCTCTCGGTGAAGCCCACAAAATATTTTGCAACCTCCACCATGCAGGAATCTTCGTTCATTACCACAATTCCGCCCGACCCTATAATGGAGCCGGCCGAAGCCATGCCTTCGTAATCCACAGGAAGATCCATGTGCTCCCCGGTGAGACAGCCTCCCGACGGCCCGCCGGTTTGAGCGGCTTTAAATTTCTTTCCTTCGGGGCAACCCCCGCCTATTTCATTGATAATCTGGCCGAGCTTCGTTCCCAAGGGAACCTCTATCAAACCCGTTCGAGAAATTTTTCCGGCAAGAGAAAAAGTTTTGGTTCCCCTGCTCTTTTCCGAACCCAAAGCGGCGTATGAAGCGGCTCCGTCTCTCATTATGGAGCTCACCGCCGCAAGAGTCTCGACATTATTTATGTTCGTGGGCTTTTTAAACAGACCGCTGTTGGCCGGAAACGGAGGCTTTGGGCGGGGCATTGCGCGCACGCCTTCTATGCTTGCCATAAGCGAAGTTTCCTCTCCGCAAACAAAAGCTCCCGAACCCTTCTTTATTTTTATTTCAAATTCAAATCCGTTTTCAAACTTTCTCTTTAAAAGCCCGGCTTCCTCCGCCTGCGATATGGCGAGCTTCAGGCGCTCTATGGCCAAGGGATATTCGCTCCGCACATATATGTAGGCCTTATTCGCCCCTATTGCGTAGCCGGCTATCATCAAACCCTCTATCACACTGTGCGGATCGCCCTCAAGCACGGATCGGTCCATAAAAGCTCCCGGATCGCCCTCGTCGGCATTGCATATTATATATTTGTCGGCGGACTTTGAAGCCCTGGCAAAGCCCCATTTTACACCAGTCGGGAATCCGGCTCCGCCCCTTCCCCTCAGGCCGCTGGCCTTCATTTCCTCTATTACTTCCTCGGGCGTTTTTGAAAAGCTGTTTTCAAGGCCCTTATAGCCGCCGCGCGCCAAGTAATGTCCGAAATTTGAAGGGTCTATAACCCCGCAATTTCTCAATACCACGCGCTTTTGGAGCCTCATCATGGGATGCTCCGCAAAAGTTTGAATGCCCTTGAAAGGCTTGTCCGACATAACCGCTTCGGCCTTTTCAATGCACGGTTCTCCGCCAACCAGATGCTTTTCCACAATGCCCGCCACATCTTTAGGCGAAACCTTTGAGTAAAGCACCGAAGGCTCCCCGGCTCTCTTTACTTCAACAAGAGGCTCGGCATAGCATAAGCCTATGCACGCGGTTTCCACAACCTCCGCATCTATGCCCTTTTCCTTTACAAGCCTTTTAAATTCGTCCATCACCGCCAAGGCTCCCGCGGCGCGCCCGCAAGTGGCGGCTCCCACCATTACGCGGCTTTTTTTATCGGATGTAAAATCCTTCCACTCCCTCTCGGCTTCAGCCCTCTTTTCTCTTAAAATATCCATATTACTGAAGTCCTTTCAAAATTTTATCAAGTTGCGCAAGCGTCATGCGCGCGTGAACTTTGCCGTCTACTACCATTGCCGGAGCCAACGCGCATGCCCCGAGGCACGCCACGCGCTCAAGGCTTATCAAACCGTCGGGAGTAGTCTCACCCTCTTTTATTCCAAGCCGCTCCTCCAAAGCCGCAAGCAAAGTTCCGGAACCCCTGACATGGCACGCCGTTCCTTTGCACACCCTTATTATGTGCTTGCCGGGCCTTCTAAATTTAAATTGCGCATAAAAGCTGACCACCGAATAGGCGTCGGCCTTTGATATGCCGAAATAATCGGCGCTTTCTTTGACGGCGTTTTCAGACAAGTAGCCGTCTTTTTCCTGTATATCCTGGAAGGCGCTCACCAGATATTCTCTTTTGGCCTCGTATTTCTCCAAAATATCGCGGTAATTTTTACTTTCACTCATATTTAATTTTTCCAAAGCGTTTCGCTTAAAAATAGCTTTTAAGTAAACGTTCCCATGCATTTCGCCAGCAAATTAAAAAAATATGCTGCTTTGATTTCATTTAAGCTTGCTCTAAATTGCAATACTTTTTGAGCAGTTTTGAGCGCTTTTTTGAGCTTTTTTTTAAAAAAAATGACGATTTTTGGGAAATTCTTTGTATTTGATTCTATTCCTTTACTTAATCGTTTGAGAAAACATTCAAAATAGCAAAAAATATAAAGGTCGAAGCAAGACAGTATAAAGATAAAATTGCTGTTAAAAATTTGTTAAAACCAGGTTAAAAAGCTATAAGAATTTTGTTCAAAATTTGCGAACATGCTAATAACTTAGAAATATTAAAAATTTCTTCATAGAAGTTTTTACATAAAAAATTTTTTCAAGTAATTAGAGCGCAATCAATAAAGAAGCTATTAACTTTTTCACAAACAATATTAAGATTAATTATTTAAATTTTTTATTAAGTATAACATAAATATATAAAAACTCCCTAATAGAGTGAAATTTTGGCAAAGGCATTTGTTGTTTGAGTTGCAACTTGTGGAACAAAAAGAATATTTCTTTACTTTGACAGGTTTTTAAACATTTATTTAAGGACTGTATTTCGCTTTTTGTAAGTTTGCGCTTTTAATAAAGAATTTTGCAGAGAAACGGAATACTTAACTTAATTTTAATTTTATTTAAAACTGTATGTTTAAGTATTTGTCAAATAATCCATTAGGAATAGGATTAATTCGTTTTTTGTTAGCGTCTGCCGTGGTTTTTACGCACACTTCAAATGGCGAATTTAAATTTGTTCCCGGATCTTTGGCAGTGGAGTCTTTTTTTGTAATTTCGGGCTTTTACATGATGCTTATACTCTCCGGGAAGTATGCTTCTGCGTCCGATTTTTATCTTAGCAGATATTTAAGATTGTTTCCATTTTATATACTTTGCGCGCTGCTGGCGCTTGTCATGTGGGATGGAAACTTTTTTAAGCAACTTTTTGATTTAGATTCATGGGCGGCTTTCGCATTTTTAGTATTCTCAAATTTTACAATGCTGTTTCAAGATGCGGCATTATTTTTAGGTGTTGGCGACGGGAATTTGGAGCTAATAAAATCTTTTTACGACGCCCCGCAAAATTGCGTTTTATTGAAAGATTTTCTTTTAATACCTCCGGCGTGGTCTCTGGGCACCGAAATATCGTTTTATATTTTGGCCCCCTTTATACTGAAATTGCGCGATAGAACTTTGATAGGTATAATTTGCGCGGCATTGTTCTTGAAAGCGGCGCTTGTGTTCGCAGGATTTAATTCGCAGCCGTGGAACTACAGATTCTTTCCGGTTGAAATATTATTTTTTATCGTAGGTTCTTTGCTTTACAGGCATTTAAAATTTTTCAAAACTTTAAGTAAAAAAGTTCTTTTGCCGTCAACTTTGCTCATAGTTTTATTTACGGCGTTTTTCGGCAATGTTTCGGAATTTTTAAATTTAGCGAAGCTTTCCTATTTGATGCCTGTTTATTTAATATTTTTTGCGATATCGCTTCCTATGCTTTTCATTTATTCCGGCAAGTCGAAATTAGACAGAACTGTGGGGGACATGTCGTACGGAATATACATATGCCACGTTTTATTCATAAGGCTTGGGAACGCTATTGACGCCAAATACGGAACGGATTTTAAGTCTTACACATACGTTTATCCCTTGGCTATATTGGGATTGTCGGCTTTGGCAGCCTATTGCTTTAATGTTTTAATACAGGATAAAATCGATAAATTCAGATGGCGGTTTGCAAAGGGGAAAATATCTCCATTTAATGAAAATTCTTAATATATTTGGTATGCATACAATATAAAAAAATGACATTCCCCAACTTTCGTATAGGGAATGCCAATCGATAATCTATATAATCGTTGCAATTATATATATTAACTATCGAAATTTTCTTAAGTTAATTAATGTGAATTTTTCAAAAAGCAAAAAACGCCCGCGCCGTCGCTTTCCGCCGTCGGCAAAAAAGTCTGCCCGCCAATAAGTTTAAAATCGGGGTTCGACTTGGTAAATTTGGCTGCGTTTTCCTCGTTTTCCTCCGAGTCTATAGAGCATGTTGAATACACGAGTTTTCCGCCGCGGCGTACAAATTTAGCCGCAAAATTGAGAAGTTTCAACTGCAACTTTGCGCATTGTTCCATGTCGCTTTCTTGCAGGCGCCAACGGGCGTCGGGCCTTCGCCTGAGGACGCCCGTATTTGAGCACGGCGCATCGAGCAATACGCCGTCGAAAGTTGCTGGGAGGCCGCGCTCGGAAAGTTTTGCCGCCAAGTCTTCTTCGATTATATCGCAGTCTATAACACAAGAATTTAAAAAATCGACTTTAAGCATGTTTTCAAGGAGTGTTTTTACGCGCTTTGTCCCCCTGTCCACAGAAACTAAGAGCGTTTTTTTGAGTTCGTCTTGAGAGTATTGGCGCTTTTGCGACGAAGCTTCTGCTAAAATTAAGTCCGCCATGCACCTCGATTTTCCTCCCGGAGCGGCGCATAAATCCAAATACGAGGCTCCGGGAATAGGAGCCAGCGCTTTTGGGGCAAAAGAAGTGGAAGGGTCTTGGGCGTAAAAATGCGGCGTATCCAAAAGATGGGACAATTTTTGCCAATTCCCGCTTTTTAATTTAAAAAAATTTGGAAATTTTGAAGTCTCAAAAAATTCCGAGTTTTTTGAATATAGGGCGTCGGCTTCCGGAGTCGGAGATTTTCTGAAAAAAACTTTCGAAGAGGCATTTTCAGTTTCAAGCAGCTCTATGCATTTTTCTTTTCTAAAATGCTGCAAGTATTTTGTAATTAGCC
>CALXOC010000116.1 GCA_944389915.1 uncultured Opitutales bacterium
TAATACACCAAAAAATCAGAGTCGGACAGGGCTGCATGCTTAGCGGAAATTCCGCTTTTTCACTCGACGTTCCGCCTTTTGTAAACGGGCTGTTGAGAAATACTGTTTCCGGACTGAACATTTTGGGAATGAAGCGCCGCGGATTTTCCGCCGACGAAATAAACGACGCCAAAGCCATGTACCATTTGGCCTACGCAACAAACTCGGCTAGGAAAAACGCGATGGAGGCGCTTAAATCCGGGGCGGCAAAAACCCGCGCAGGCAAAATGTTTCTCGAGTTTTTCGCCGCAGAAGGGCGGCACTACGCAACGCCCAGGAATCGCTAACATGCGCGCTAACATTGCAATAACCGTCGGCGATCCCTCGGGCGTGGGGCCCGAAATCATATTGAAATGGGCAAGGCAAAATCCGTCTTTGCTAAACTTTTCAACCGTCATTGGCCACAGGGAGCTTCTGCTTTCGCTGCCCGATTCTGTGGGCAAACTCGAAGTCGGGCCGGCCTCTTTTTCGCCGATTCCCGGTAAACCTTGCGCCGAAGGTGCGGCGGTCGCGCTTGAAGCTTTGGAGAAGGCTGCCGACGGTTGTTTGCGCGGGAAATACTCGGCCGTATTGACATCGCCCATTTCAAAATACGACATGCGGAAAATCGGCTTCCCCTTCCCCGGACAAACCGAGTTTTTCGCCGCCCGCTGGGGCGGAACTCCCGTTATGGCATTTTCGGGCGAGCGCCTTTTGTTGGCTCTTGCAACATGGCACATACCGATTTCGCAAGTCCCGTCCGCCATAAGCGCAAAGAAAATAGCCGACGCCGTAAGCTGCGCCTCGTTGCTTGCCCAAAAAGCCCGCGGTGCAAAAACTCCAAAAATCGCCGTATGCGCGCTAAATCCCCATGCGGGAGAGGGCGGAATACTCGGAAGAGAGGAAATAGATTTGATAAATCCAACCTTGGAAAAGCTTAGGGCGTCGCACCCCGGCCTTTCGGAAGCCCTGCCGCCCGACACAGTTTTCGAGCGCACTTTGCGCGGGGAATTCGACTGCATCGTGTCTATGTACCACGATCAAGGATTAGGCCCGCTCAAGGCGCTTGAATTCGACAAGGCCGTAAATGTATCAATGAATCTGCCGCACCTCAGAGTCAGCCCAGACCACGGTACGGGATTTTCAATAGCCGGAAAAGGCATCGCCTCGGCATCGAGTTTTTCGTGCGCATTTAATTTGGCTTTAAAATTCGCCTCGTAGGATTTTGGCGCACAATGGAATTTTCTTTCGTGGAAAACATAAAGACGATATTAATATAATTTATTAAAAAATATGATAGAATCTCATATAGAAAAAATTTCCCAGCTAATGGGCATACAGACTTCGCAAGCGGCCGCTGTATCGCGGCTGCTTGCCGACGGTGCCACCGTGCCATTTATAGCGCGCTACAGAAAAGAGGCAACCGGGAGTTTGGACGAAGTCCAAATAGCAAAAATACGCGACGAGCTCGAGCGCCTAAAAGCCATGGACGAACGCAGAGACTCCATAAAGAAATCGCTTCAAGAGCGCGGCCTATTAAATGCGGAACTCGAGCTAAAACTTGACGAGGCCGAAAGCCTTGCGCGCCTTGAAGACCTCTACCAGCCTTTCAAGCCCAAGCGCCGGACGCGCGCAACTATTGCGCGAGAAAAGGGCCTTGAGGATCTGGCAAATTTTATACTTGAAAATCAAAATTCCGAATGCGGTCCAAAAGCGGCCGAATTTGTTTCCGCCGAAAAGGGAGTTGAAAATACAGAGGCCGCATTGTCGGGAGCGCGCGACATACTTGCCGAAACGATATCCGACAATCCGGAAGCGAGATCAGCCATGCGCAAGTATTTTGAGGAAAATGCCGTATTGAAGTCAAAAGTCATAGACGGAAAAGAAGCGGAAGCGGCGAAATACCGCGACTACTTTGATTGGAGCGAAGAGGCCTCGAAAGCGCCGTCGCACAGGATACTTGCCATACGCCGCGGCGAGGCCGAAGGATTCCTCATAATGCGCATAGTTCCGGAAGACGATGCCGCGGTGTCGATATTGAAGGAAATGTTCGTAAAATCCGAAGGCGAGTGCGGCAAACAGCTGGCCTTGTCCGTTGAAGACGCGTACAAGCGCCTTCTTTCTCCCGCCTCGGAAACCCATATGCGCCTTGAGGTAAAAAAGCGCGCCGATGCGGAGGCGGTAAAGGTTTTTGCAAACAATCTCCGGGAACTTCTGATGGCCGCCCCCCTTGGGAGAAAAAATATCTTGGCAATAGACCCCGGATTCCGCACCGGCTGCAAAATAGTATGCCTAAACAAGCAGGGAGACTTGCTCCATAACGACGTCATATTCCCCGACCAATCCGAATTTAAGACGCGCGAAGCCGCGCAAAAGGTCTTGGGGTTGTGCAAAATGTTTGAAATAGAAGCAATAGCCATAGGTAACGGAACTGCCGGGCGCGAAACGGAATCTTTTGTGCGCAGCCTTGGCCTGCCCTCCTCCATACTCGTGGTAATGGTAAATGAAAGCGGGGCATCTATATATTCCGCAAGCGAAGTTGCGCGCGAAGAATTTCCCGACAAGGACATAACCGTGCGCGGAGCCGTTTCCATAGGCAGGCGACTGATGGACCCCCTTGCGGAGCTCGTTAAAATAGATCCGCAATCCATAGGAGTCGGACAATACCAACACGATGTTAACCAACCGATGTTAAAGCGGGCGCTCGACGACGTTGTAGCAAGCTGCGTAAACAGCGTGGGCGTGGAGGTAAACACGGCAAGCAAACAATTACTGACTTATGTTTCCGGATTAAATTCGGCCACGGCGGCCAATATTGTGGCTTACAGAAATGAGAATGGCCCATTTAAGTCAAGAAAAGAGCTTTTAAAGGTGAAGGGGCTTGGAGCCAAGGCTTTCGAGCAATCCGCCGGATTTTTGAGAATCCGCGGTGGCGATAATCCGCTCGACGCCAGTGCCGTACACCCAGAGCGCTACGAACTTGTTGAAAGAATGGCCTCGGACATGGGCGCAAATGTGTCCGACCTTTTGAGGGAACAGGCACTGCGGTCAAAAATAAAACTGGAAAACTATGTGGGCGCAGACATAGGAATTCCGACTCTAAAAGACATAATAAACGAATTGGGCAAACCCGGACGCGACCCGAGGGAAAAATTCGACGCTTTCAGTTTCGCCGAAGGCATTCGCGAAATATCCGACCTAAAAGAAGGCATGCGCTTGCCCGGCATTGTTACAAATGTTACCGCGTTCGGAGCCTTTGTAGACATAGGAGTCCACCAAGACGGCTTAGTTCACATAAGCGAGCTCTCAGATACCTATGTGAAAGACCCCCACGATGTGGTAAAACCCATGCAAAAAGTGAGCGTAACGGTCATGGAGGTTGACGCGGCGCGCAAGAGAATATCGCTTTCAATGAAGACCAGCCCGTCAAAGCGCGTAAAGAGCGCCGGGGACATGGCAGCCGAAGGCCGCGCGAAAGGGCCTCAAAGGCGCTTCGATTCAGCCCGCCCGCCACGCAGAGACACTCCCTTCGGAAATTCGTTCGGAGACGCATTCTCAAAAATAGGCAAATAGCGCATTTGCTTGGAAGCGCAAAATGTTGACAATGGCGCCGATTAGACTAATCTGCGCCATTTTAGAATATTTTTTATTATGGTCGACATGGCAACAATAGAGGGGCTCTGCAAGCGCAGGGGTTTCATATACCGCTCGTCGGAAATATACGGCGGCTTTAACGGATTTTTCGATTTCGGCCCTTTGGGGGTGGAACTCAAAAACAATATTAAGCGCGCATGGTGGAAAGACTTTGTCCATGGGCGCGACGACATCGTCGGGCTCGACGCCTCCATCATAATGCACCCCGACGTTTGGAGGGCTTCCGGGCACGTCGACGGATTCTCGGATCCGATGGTGGACTGCAAAGAATCCAAACTTCGCTTCCGCGCCGATCAGATTTTTTTCGGAGAAGTTGTCGTGGACGGCGAAACAATAGCTATGGTAAGCGTTCTCGAAGACGAAAACATGCAAGCCGAAGCCGACAAGAAAGCGCGCGAAATAAAGCGCAAAGCCGGCAAGCAGGGGGAGCTCGCGCCCGTCGCTCTAAGAAACTACATGGATGCCAAGCCCGACGAGTACGCTTTAATTCCCTCTCCCGCCACTGGAAATGTCGGAACTCTCACGCCTCCGCGCGACTTTAACCTGATGTTTCAAACCTATGTGGGCGCATTGCGCGACGAAACTGCAATAGCCTATTTGCGCCCCGAAACCGCCCAGGGCATATTCGCCGATTTCAAGCATGTATGCGACACCACCCGCGTAAAGGTTCCCTTTGGAATAGCCCAAGTAGGCAAGGCATTCAGGAACGAAATAACGCCGCGCAATTTTATATTCCGCAGCCGCGAATTTGAGCAGATGGAAATAGAGTATTTCATATCCCCATACGAAGATTGGCGCAAGCTGCACCGCGATTGGATAGACGCATGCAAATCGTGGTTCGTATCCATAGGAATCCCTGCTGAATCTCTTGGGGAAGACGTGCACCCGCAGGAAAAGCTTGCCCACTACGCCAAGGCATGCACGGATATAACATTCCATTTCCCGCACGGCCTTCAGGAGCTTCAAGGCATAGCCGTAAGGGGAAACTTTGACCTGACCCAGCACCAGACGGCCTCCGGGAAAAACCTCGAATATTTTGACGAAGCGCGCAAAGAGAAATACCTGCCGCACGTTATAGAGCCATCTCTCGGCGTCGACAGGACATTCCTCGCTGTAATGACGGCCGCTTACGCTGAAGACGAAGTTCCAAACGACAAGGGCCAGGCGGAAAAGCGCGTATTGTTGAAATTTAGCCCGAGAGTTGCGCCATACAAGGCCGCAGTATTTCCCCTTGTGAAAAACAAGCCTGAAATATTGGAGCGAGCGCAAAATCTCTATAAAAAGCTTCGCCGCCGCTGGAATGTTTTCTTCGACGCATCGGGGGCGATAGGAAGAAGATACAGGCGCCAGGACGAGATCGGGACTCCTTTTGGAATAACCGTTGACTTT
>CALXOC010000117.1 GCA_944389915.1 uncultured Opitutales bacterium
TAAATCTTTAAGAGAAATCCATGCGAGTGTATCTTCTTTTGTGGCGTAGTTTATTGTGGTTTTGAATTTAGCAAGCCTCACGAGACTTTTTAGCATGCCGCCAGAGTTGTCTATAACAACGCCAAAACGCGGATTTACAACTCTTATTCCAGTATTGGAAAGTTCCGCGCATTCTCTTTCCCATATTTCGCATACGTCGGCTAAAAATCCCGCTCCTTTTGAACTGTTTTCATCGCAAATTTTTGCGGGGTTTATGCCATAGTATCCTACAGCGCTCGCCGAAATAAAAACTTTTGGAGGAGTTTTTAAACGCCTTATTGCGGCCGCCAAAGTACGCACTGAATTTACACGACTCTCCATTATCCGCTTTTTTTTCGCTCTGGTCCAATATCCAAAAATGCTTTCGCCGGCTAAGTTTATTACCGCATCTATCCCCTCTATTTTTTCGTTATCCAATATCCCATTGTCAGGCGCCCAGAAAATTTTCGAGCTGTCTGTCGGATTTCTTGATAATGAAAGTACTTTATCTCCATTTGCGCGCAGATTTGCAGCCAAATAGTTCCCGATAAAGCCTCCGGAACCAGATATCAAAATTTTTCTATTTTTCATTATTGTATGGAGCTGAGTTGAATAAAAGTTTATTTGTATCATAGCCCCGCGCTTCGGCCCTTCTTAGTATTTCATCTATGCTTTGTTTTGGCAGGGTTGAATTTCTTGCAAGTATCCATAGATAGTCTTTGCTCCTTCCACCCACCAAAACCCAGCGGTAATCCCTATCCAGGTCTAAGATATAGTAATCTCCGTAAAAGGGCCAAAAAAAGCTTACGCGCAACTTTGAAAAATCGCGCTTGTCGGAGGCGTAAGCCCGGCCTCGCGCGGACTTTAATTTGCCGTTTTTGTCTTCGCCTGAATTTACAACGCTTACAGTACCGTCTTGGTTCAAGGTATATTCGGCTTTGGAATTTTTTAAACCTTGCTGGAAGGAATTTTCGTAGCGCGCAATCTCGTACCATGTGCCCATATATTTTTTTATATCGACATTTTTAGCTGTCGAAATTTCCGGCTCGCAGACGCAGGATATTTCAATAAGTGAAAGTGAAAGAACGGAAAGCGCATTAAATATTTTTATCATATTTTTCGGGTTTTGAGTTGTAGTTTTTTAATCGCAAAGTCTTTTGCCTTCGCTTCTATCATGCAGATGTAATCAAAGCCAAAGTCGGGAGGAGGTTTTTTGCAAAAATAGCTATGGTCCCGCTTTTTTTCCCCAGAAGCGCTTTCGGAATAGTGAAAAATAGGAGTGAAATTCTTCCACGCTTTTGCGGCCAAAAGCGCGCATTCGGCAATAGAACAATGCGACGGATTGCAAATTTCATGGAGAACATCAAAAGCGATGGGGATTTTGTAGGGTTTCAAAAAGCGCCATAGCTTCTTTGTGTTCCAATAGCCCCTGTCTTCGTTTTCGATGACGAGCCTCTTGCGTGCGGATTTCGACAACAAAGCAAGGCCAGATTCAAAGTCATGCTTAAAATCTGCAGTTTGGGGATTCCTATTTATGTGGATATTAATGGGGTGCGAAACGTTTTTGGGCGTTCCCATTAGGTCTAAAATTTCTGCATTTAGGTTTATGTCGCGCGCGGCCGATTCCCTAACGCCGGTTTTAGACGATGCAATCGCGGTATATTGCGAGGGATGAAAAGACAGGGATATTTTGTTTTTTCCCGCAAAACTTCCGGCTCGTTTCAAGACGGAAAAAATCTTGTCGCAATCCTTCAAATCGGAGATTTTTAAGAGTAAATCCGGATGTGTCAATAGGGGGAAAATAGAAGACGAAATTCTAAAATGGGATATATTGTTTTGGGAACAAAACTTTATGGCGTCGAAAACATATTCCGCATTGTGTAGGCATATTTCGGAGAGTTTTATAAGGGCTGCATCCTTTTTAATCTTACAAAATTTCGCATAATTTAACATTCTCATGTGTCTCTCGCCCAAAGAGAGGCATATGCAACATAGCCCGTATTTAACATCTCCCATTACTTTATATTGATCGGAATAATGCAGAGTAATGTTACTCATGAGGCATTTTTATTTTAAGATTCATAGCGGGCCATATTTATGGCAATTAACTGTATAATGGCGCGAAAAGACATTTTGGCGAACTCTAAATATATTATTTGCCATGAAAAATATCTAATTTAAACATAGAAAATTTATCGCCCTTCCAATCTGTCTTATTGCCAATGTGCATGCAATTTTAAGTCCGCGGCTAAATCTACCATTATTTTCTATTTAGCGAATCCGCTATTTTTGATGTTTCCGAGGCATTGAGTTCGGCAAAATTATCATGGCGCTTTTTGATATAACAGATTGTATATATGGAGTGGACACCAAAATGCCGTTGATGATAACGGCCAAAGCTTGTTTTGTGTTTGTTGCATGATCTTCATCGAGAATTTCCTTTGTCAATTTCTCAAACAACTTGGAGCCATTTTCGGTAAATTCGATGTTTATGCTGTATTCCTTGGGGCCTGCTATAGTAGCGGAAGCCTTCTTTGTGATATTGTCTTTTATTTCGGGAACGCTCTTTACATAAAAAGCTTTAGGAACAGATTTGCCGTTTATCTTAACATTCATTACCATTACGCGGTAACCTTCGGGAATTTCAGAAGCCGGCGGATTTAAAGAGGAAGGCTCTTTATATCTGTGCACTTTAGAAAATTCAAGTATTGAGCCTGCCCTTGAATTTTCGCTGTCTGCAGACGCTCCGGCGCATTCACAGTGCGCGAAGGGGAAAACAAGCATAAAAGCAAATAATAATTTTAAGGTTGTTAGTAATCTCACTTAATTTATTTTTGTGCCGTTTTAACATTCTTACAAGCTATTTTTCAGCCTTGTATCCTATTATATGAGATGGAAGCGCAATATTAGGGAATAGGTGGGATTAAAAAGTAGGGCAAGGCGTAAATTATTGGAACTTTGGAGGGGTATGATATAAATAGCTCGCATATTTATGAAAACATGACTCTTTGTAAAAATAGCAGTATTCAAAAATTGCCCGTTTTTGTAGGAAATTTGTAGTTAGGCCTCAGCGGCAAACACCGGTTAATGGATGCGGATTTCCAAGATAATTCAAGGGTGTGCCAAAACATGTCTGCATAAGCTGATATGAGGCAGAGTAAATTGCGCTGCGTTTTTTTACGCAAAGACACAGACGCGCAATGTCCTTGTTCTATTCTTTCTTTTACTAAACATGTATGCGTTTATGCTTATTGAAATCACGCACTAATAAATTTCATCTAAATGAGCCATTCCTTTGGGAAGCAAATATAAATGTTGACTACATAGGAAATGGAGGCATTATTTCTCCCCGAATTTTTTTAAGGACACCAGTCTTTCACAAACCAAGATTACATTTTGAAGCCCTTTCAGATATGTCTTTGATAGTGCAAAAATACGGAGGTACGTCGGTTGGCGATACGGACAGAATCATGAACGTAGCCCGACGGATAAAAGGCTTTGTTGACGACGGCCACAAAGTTGTTGTTGTTGTATCCGCCCGCAGCGGGGTTACCAACGATCTCATCGCGCGCGCAAAAACATTGAATCCGGAGCCGGACGAGAGGGAAATGGACATGCTTTTGGCGGTGGGGGAACAGGAGACCATAGCGCTGACCGCCATGGCTCTCGACAGCCTTGGGGTTAGGGCCGTTTCGCGCACCGGCGCGCAGGCCGGCATTATTACCGACGAGGCCCATACAAGGGCGCGCATTACAGAGATAACCGGAGGCGACATAAAAAAATGCCTCGATGAAAATAAGGTAGTGATAGTGGCGGGCTTTCAGGGAGTCGACAAAACGGGCAATGTAACAACTCTCGGGCGCGGGGGAAGCGATCTTTCCGCTATAGCCCTTGCAGCGGCTCTCAAGGCGGATTTGTGCCAAATTTATACTGATGTCAGCGGCATTTACACCGCGGATCCGCGCATAGTTACGTCTGCTCGCAAAATATCGGAGATGTCGTACGAGGAACTGCTCGAAATGGCCTCTATGGGCTCTAAAGTCATGCAGGCAAGGAGCGTGGAGTTTGCGCAAAAGCACAACGTGGTATTTGAAGTAAAATCAAGTTTTAACAATGAACCCGGAACAATAGTGAAATCGGAAGCACCATCATTAGAAGACGTCGTAATAAGCGGCGTGGCGGTAGATAGGAACCAAACAAAAGTCACGGTCAGCGAAATTCCCGACAAGCCCGGTACGGCGGCCGAAATTTTCCAGAAGCTTGGCGAGGCCGGAATTGTTGTGGATATGATTGTTCAGAACATAAGCAGGGGCGGCAAGGCGAATTTGACCTTTACCGTGTCGAAGGACGACGCCTCGAAGGCGGAAAGGGTGCTCGACAACGTCTGCAAGACTCTGCGCGGTTCAAACGTATGCATCACCGGAGACATCGCAAAAGTTTCCGTCGTGGGAACGGGAATGCGCTCCCACAGCGGCGTGGCTGCAAAATTTTTCCGCACTCTTGCCGCGAACAATATAAACATACAGGTCATTACCACCAGCGAGATAAAAATATCGGTAGGCATATCTTTGGACGATGCCGAAAAAGCCGTAAACGCATTGCATTCGGCCTTTGAACTTGACAAATAGATGAGATATTTAAGCACAAGGGGAGGGGCTTGGGTTTCAGGCAGCCGGTCTGGCGGAGCATCAACGCTCTCGTTTTCAGAGGCGGTTGCCGAAGGCCTGGCTCCCGACGGCGGGCTTTTTGTGCCGCAAAAACTGCCCGACATCTCGTCGCGGCTCGATTCGTGGGAGGGCTTGGCGTATTCGGACTTGTGTTTTGAATTTCTGAAACTCTTTGCCGACGACATTCCCGAAGGCGAGCTGTCGAAAATAGTAAAGAAGTCCTATCTGGCCTTTGATTCCCCCGATGTTGCACCTTTGCGCAAGCTTGACGATAAGCTGTACATGCTCGAACTCTACCACGGCCCGACTCTCGCCTTTAAGGATTTTGCACTGCAGTTTGTGGGAAATTTATACGAATACCTATTGGCTCGAAGCGGGGAAAAGATAAACGTGTTGGGCGCCACAAGCGGGGATACGGGCAGCGCGGCGATTAACGGGCTTTTGGGCAAGGGCAATGCAAATATCTTTATATTGTACCCCGAGGGGCGCATATCCCCCCTTCAGGAGCGCCAAATGGCGTGCACGGGGGCTTCAAACGTATTTCCCATAGCCATAGACGGAACTTTCGACGACGCCCAATCCATAGTAAAGGATTTATTCGGGAATATTGAATTCAAATCCAAATGGAACCTTTCGGCGGTAAATTCCATAAATCTGGCCCGCATAATTTCGCAGAGCGTCTATTACATATACGCGTGGCTAAAACTTCCGCGCGCCGAGCGTTCGGACATTCAGTTCATTGTTCCTACGGGGAATTTCGGAAACGTGTTCGCCGGGTGGCTTGCGGGCAAATCGGGGCTGCCATCGGTAAAGTTTAAGGTTGCTACAAATCAAAACGACATTTTGTGGAGGCTCTTTAATAGCGGCGTATACGAGTTGTCGGAAGTGAAGCCGAGTTGCGCGCCGTCTATGGATATTCAAGTGGCGTCAAATTTCGAGCGCTTCCTGTATTATTTTGAGGGGGGCGATTGCGCTTCAGTGCGCAAAATAATGGAGTCTTTCAAGCGCGATGGCAGATGGTTTTTCGAAGCTTTTTCTGCTCCGGAATTTTCCGCCTCGCGCATGGAGGATGCCGAGATCCCCTATGCGATAGATAGCGTATATCGCAAATACGGCGCGGTAATAGACCCGCATACGGCTTGCGCTTTTAAGGATTTGTCGCACGCCGGGACAAAGGTTGTTTTATCTACGGCGCATCCGGCGAAATTCCCGGAGCTCATAAAGAAAGCCATAAATGTGGCCGCTACATCTCCGGCTCTCGACATTCTTTCCAAGAAAAAAATCGTTAAGAAAAACATGCCGGCTTCGCTTTCGGCCGTTCGCGCGTACATAGAGGCCAACGGCCTAAAATAGTTTTCTAAAAAATGTTGCCGAGTACGACTATGAAAAGAAAAATATTCATATACGACACCACCCTTCGCGACGGCACCCAATGCGAAGGAGTATCCCTTTCTGTTGCGGCGAAACTGCGTTTGGCCGAAAAACTCGATTCTTTTGGCGTCGACTTCATAGAGGGAGGCTGGCCGGGATCGAATCCTCGCGACATGGCTTTTTTCGAGCAGGCAGCGTCTCTGTCTTTAAAACATGCAAAGATTACTGCTTTTGGCTCAACGCGGCGCGCGGGCGTAAAAGTAGGGGAGGATTCGCAAATAAAATTGCTAATAGAGGCTAATACCCCATACGTTACGATATTTGGCAAGACTTGGCTTTTGCATGTTACTGAGGTCATAAAAACGACTCCCGACGAAAATCTCAAAATGATAGAGGAGAGCGTAGCGCATCTTGTTTCGCAAGGCCGCAAAGTAATATACGATGCCGAGCATTTCTTTGACGGCTATAAAGACAATCCCGACTATGCAATATCCACCCTTCTTGCCGCAAAACGTGGCGGAGCGGAGTTTGTGTGTTTGTGCGACACCAACGGCGGCACTCTTGTAGGCGAGTTCGGAGAAATTGTGGGCAAAGTTTGCGGCGCGCTTGGAGATACGCCGGTAGGGGTCCATTGCCACGACGACAGCGGTCTGGGGGTTGCGCTCTCTCTTGAGGGCGTATCACGCGGAGCTGCCATGGTGCAGGGTACTATAAACGGGCTCGGGGAGCGCAACGGCAACGCTAATTTGTGCACAATAATTCCCAATTTGATTTTAAAAATGGGCATGGATTTAAACTGCTCTCCCAATTTGAGCAAGTTGCGCGATCTTTCGCTGTTTACCGACGAAATGGCGAATTTAAGAAGCAATACGCGCCTTCCCTATGTGGGCTCCTCGTCTTTTGCCCATAAGGGGGGCGTGCACGCGGACGCCGCCAATAAAGCAAAGCGCAGTTACGAGCATATAGACCCCGCGCTCGTTGGAAATAAAACGCGGGTGCTTGTATCGGATATGTCGGGCAGAGCCTCGATTATGATGAAAGCGCGCGACTTAGGCGTAGAGATCGATTCCAAAGACAGGGCGGTTAAGGATTTTCTTGAGGAGCTTAAAAATTTGGAATTTCGCGGATATGAATACGAGGCGGCGGACGCGTCTTTCCGCCTATTGCTTTCCCGCTTTATAAAGCGCGATTGCAAAGAGCATTTTAAGGTGCGCGGTTACAGGGTAATAGTCGAGCGCGATGAATTTGCCGCCATTACAAGGTCGGAAGCCACAGTAAAGCTTGAGATAGACGGCAACATAGAGCACACCGTTGCTGAGGCCCACGGCCCCGTTGCGGCTCTGGATTTGGCTCTGCGCAAGGCTCTTGTCAAGCGCTATCCGGAAATAAAAAACATGGAGCTTGTGGATTTCAAGGTCCGCATTATAGACAGCGGAGCCGGGGTAAACGCCACGACCCGCGTCCAAATAGAGACGCGGGAGGGAAAAGAACTTTGGGGAACTGTGGGAGCGTCCGACAATATCATAGTGGCCTCTTGGGAGGCTTTGAAAGACGCCGTCGAGTACAAATTGTCGAACGGCGGCAAATAATGGATTGATTTTTTAAGGACGCGCTGCGATAATATTAGCGACATGCCGGAGAGTTCAAATCTTATAGAAATAAAAGCTTCCATAAGGAGCGGTTTTTTGCGTTTTCTCTACGCTTTGGTTGAGCGCCCCTTGGAGTCGTTCTTGCGCATTCCTCAAATTAATGGCGCATACGCGAAAATTCTTGAGAATACAAGCGACGAAAATTTTTTCGAAAAGGCGGCCAAAGCTTTGGGCATAAGCTATGAAATCGACAGCGACGAACTCAAAAAGATTCCCTCTACGGGCCCTCTCGTAATCGTTTCCAACCACCCGCTTGGGGGAATGGACGGAATCATATTGGGCTGCGTGCTAAAACGCGCTCGCTCGGATTCTAAATTGATAGCAAACTCCCTGCTTTCCCGTATGGAAGGGATAAGGCCGCATTTGATAGAGGTAAACCCTTTTGGGGGCAATGCGGCGACTT
>CALXOC010000118.1 GCA_944389915.1 uncultured Opitutales bacterium
CCATACTTGGAGGGGAAATTGCGCGCTCTTTCCCAAAAATCCGCACATAACCAACATTCCCATGGCAGTGGAAGCCTTATCGGGGGAGGACTTGAAAATATCAGCCAGCTCGTAAAAATCCACAGTCCCAAAGGCATTCCAGCAAAATATTATTCCCAGAAGAAAGCCAAAGTCGCCGACTCTATTGACTATAAACGCCTTTTTCGAGGCATCGCGCGCAACGGCGGTATCGGCATAATGCGCTATCAGGGAGTAGGAGCTAAACCCTACAAACTCCCAAAAAACGAACATCATAAATAGATTTGAAGACAGCACTATGCCAGTCATCGAAAACATAAAAAAGCTCATTCCCGCAAAGAAACGGCCTTTCGACGAGTCGGTATCCATATAGCCAACGCTGAATACGTGTATGAGAAATCCTACAAAACACACCACAAATATCATATTGGCCGCTATGCCGTCGAAGAGAAATCCCATGTCCAATGAGAATCCTCCAAGCCGGAAAAACTCCAAAGAGCTTTTATACACCCCGCCTTCAATCCCCGAAAACATCAATCCGAGAGCCCCACACAAGGCAACAAATGCAGACGCCACCGAAATCGCCGCGCCTCCCCATTTCGACTTCCTAAAAAACAGCGTTATTAGCGCGGCGGAAAAAAGCGGCGCCATAAGTACCAATTCTAGTTGATGTTGCATGTCAGTCTCCCAAATCGTTCATTTCACGGGTGGACACGGTCCCTACCACACGGTGAAGCCGCGTTATTATTGCAAGCCCAACGGCAACCTCGGCTGCCGCTATGGTCATTATAAAAAATGCGAATACCCCGCCGTCCATATTGTTGTAGACGCTTGAAAACGCCACAAACGCAAGCATAGCCCCGCAAAGCATCAGCTCTATGCACATAAATATGCCTATCAAATTGCGCTTAAACATGGCCCCTATCAGACCGGTCAAGAATAAAGCCAAGGCCGGAAAAAGAAACTGATTCAATATTTCATTCATATGCGCAGCCCTCCTATGCCTTCGTATTTCCCGCCCGCTTTAAACGGGCTATAACTATGACGCCTATCATTGCCGCCAAGAGCATTAATCCGGCTATCTCAAAGGGAAGCAAAAACTTCGTAAAGAGAAAATATCCGTAATTCTTGGAGAGCGCCAATATGCTGCCAGGCTCCAAAGACGCCCCAGCCGACGACGCTTCCATGCCGGCCGCAGTAATTTGGGGCTCGAAAAACGCCAAACAAGCGCACATTGCCGCCCATAAGGCAAGCAACATGAATTTAGACAAAAACGACCTGTCCTCGCGCCTGTCCCCTATCAACATTACAACAAATACAAAGAGCACCAAAACCGCGCCCGCGTAAACTGTAACCATTATAAAAGCCAAAAAGTAGGCGCGCATCAACAGCAGCAATCCGGCCACCCCAAGCATTGACACCAACATGGACATCGCCGAATTTACAAAGCCCCTTAAAGCCAATACGCCAAGCCCTCCGCCCAGACACATGGCGCAAAATAAACAATATATAAAACTTTCCATTTCCATCAGTGTGAACCTTCCAGTTCGGAGTTGTCTTTTACCTTCTTCCACTTCATTATTTTATCCGGAAGAATGCCGCCGGCGGCGTAAAGAGAACGCTTGTCGCGCAAGAGTTCGGAGCGGCTTAATCCGTTTAAGGAAAACTCGGTCTGCAAAACTATTGCGCGCTCCGGACAAGCCTCCTCGCACATGCCGCAGAATATGCAGCGGGCCATGTCTATGGTGAAACTCGACGGCGCCTTTTCTATGTAGGCGTATTCGCTGTCGGCGGAAATCTCCCCCGGAACAACCTTTATGGCCTTGGATGGGCAAACAAACTCGCACAACTGGCACGAAACGCACTTCTCCCTGCCCTGGGAATCTTTTACGAGAGTCGGCGCACCCCTATAGCCCGCCGGCAGAGACGTATATTGGTCGGGATATTCCAGCGTTACCTTGGGTTTGAAAAAGTTCTTAAGCGTTATGTACAAACCAGAGACTATCTGAGGCAAATATGTACGCTCCAGCCAACTGAGACGTTTTCTTTCAACTACTATAGCCATATTCTTATATTGCCATGAAAATTATGTATGCCGCAAAGTTCAACAGCGCCAACGGAACCAGCCTCTTCCAGCCAAGCGACATAACTTGATCGTATCTGAAGCGCGGAAGCGTCCAGCGCACCCATATGAAGAAAAACAGCATCGCCGCTATCTTCAACAGAAACGTCAAAAGCGACAACACCGCAGATATCCACCCCCATGATTCCGGCCATGAAAGCCCCGGAAAGGGACTCCATGCCCCTAAAAACAGCGTTATGAAAAGTGAAGAGCCCACTACAATGTGGCCGTACTCACCAACAAAGAAGAGCCCGAATTTGAAGCTGCCATATTCAGTATGGTATCCGCTTACAAGGTCGGTCTCGCTCTCGGCCACGTCAAAAGGCAACCTGTTGGTTTCGGCAAACAAAGCCACCAAAAATATCAGCGCCGACACCGGCTGCGTTATGCAAAACCATAAATTTCCCTGCGCCTGCGCTATGGAAAACAAACTGAGCGGAGTCTGCGAGGAAAGCCCAACCCACAAAACTACCGGAAGCACGGATAATGCCATGGCAATTTCGTAACTTATAACTTCAGCCGAAGCCCTCATCGCCCCTATATACGGGAACTTGCTGTTTGACGACCAACCCGCCATTATTGCGCCGTAAACTCCCAAGGCGCTAACAGCCAAGGCAAAAAGCAGACTTATATCTATATCGGCCACGGACATCGGATATATTTGGCCGTCGATCCAATACACGCCAAAAGGTATCACGCACGCAACAATCAAGACCGGCGAAAGCGCCATTGCAGGCGCCACCATATACCAAAACTTGTTTACATGCCCGGGAAGAGGATCCTCTTTTAAAAGAAACTTCAATCCGTCGGCAACAAGCTGCATTAACCCGTTTTTCTTCAAAAAATTGCCGAAGAAAGGTATGGCCGCAACCACCGGAATGGCCGTTCTATTAGGCCCGTACCTGCCCTGGATAAACGCGCACACTTTGCGCTCGGCAACAACGCTTAAGCCCGCAAATGTCATCACCACCACTACCGCCAAAAGGGAAAACAACACCGCCAAGAGCGCGTCCAAAAACGCTCCAGCCCCGGCCGACCCCTCTATCGCTGCTGTTGAAACGGCTTCCATAATATGCTATTCCTGTCCTTTAAAATGATATGCTTTCCCCTCCGGGAACTCTATCCCGGCAAAAGAAGACGAGTCTATCAACACGCCATTGGGCCCTACATCGGCACAACCCGACAGCATGGTTATGCGCGAAACCATGGCTTCGCGTATGCTCCTCACCGACGTATCGCTCCAAGACGAAGATGTATATTCTCCCAACAGAGAAAGCAAGAAACGGGAGTCGTCGGCAATTCCATCCGGCGCATCCACCGCCTTCGAGAATTTTTGAACCCTCCACTGGCGGTTTATCCACATTCCCTCCTTCTCAAACTCGCTGCGCAGCGGTATGCATATCTTCGCCGACGCCGATGTCGGATTTTCCAATGAACCGCAATATATTATGTGCGCAGCCTTAAAATGCCCGGGAGTTAAGCCCAAGCCCATGAGATTTTCCCTCAGGCACAGCACCGTTGCTATCTCGCCGGAATCTATCTTTTGCGCAAGCAAGGACAAATCGGCGGGCGGATAGTCCTTTAAAAGTCCGGTTACAAAAGCCCCCCTCATATTCGGAGTGCGGTCGGCGCTAACAAGCTTGCCGTCGTCCTCTCCAAGGTGGCTCACCATGTAAACTTCCGCTCCGCACGCCTTGGAAAGCTCACCGAGAACAAACATCTCCTCAAGCGTCTGCCAGCCGTTCGCAACTATTGCAACCTTGCCAAGCTTCAGTATTTCCATACAGCGCGATACGGCGTAGCCCAAATCGCAAGACGTGGAGTCTATGCGGGGTTGCCTCAAGCGGTTTGCGTCATTGAAACGCAAATGCACATACCGGCCGCTGTCGCTCATAAACATTCCGTTTACTTCGTCATTGCGCCGCGGAGTTACCCTGTATATCTCGCCGTTGCGCGACCACACGCGCGTATTCACCCCAGCGCTGCTCTCGGCGCATATCCCGTCGGTTACCTTCAAAAACCACGGCCGCATCTTGAAGCGGAAAGCTTTTTCAGTAAGCGCGCCAACAGGACAGCCGTCTACTACGTTCAATAAATAGTTGCTGTCATTGTCGCCGCCGGGATAAACCGCAATCTCAGTCCTTGAGCCGCGCTTTACAAAACCAAATATGCTCCTGCCTATAAACTCCTCGCAAAAACGTATGCAGCGCGAGCATTCTATGCATCTTTCGCTGTCCAGCATTATCTTGCCCATTACATCTACATGCTTGGGCTTCACATTCTTGCGCTCAACATACCTGGAATTTTCGCGCCCGTAGGCATGCGTGTACTCCTGAAGCTTGCACTCCCCAGCCTTGTCGCATATTGGACAGTCCAATGGATGGTTTAGAAGCAAAAATTCAAGCACGCTCTGCCTGCAACTCTTTACGGCGTCGCTGTCGGTAACAATATGCATTCCCTCCGCAACTTTCGTTCCGCAAGCTATAGACAGCTTGGGCGCCCACGCTATCTGCGCAGTTCCGTCTTCGTTCTTTAAAAGAGCACCCGTAGCCCTGTCGCGGGCGGGCATTCCTATCGAAACCAGGCACATTCTGCACGATCCCGCCACTTTTAAACTCGGATGATAACAAAAATACGGAATTTCCACCCCTATGCCGCGACACGCCTCCAATACGTTCTGCCCGGCTTCGACGCTGTATTCGCCGCCATTGACGTTTATATTGACTCTCTGTTTCTCTTCCATCGTCAAATCAGTCTGTATGCATTATTGTCGCAACGCGCCTGCCCACCTACAGTCTGCTGGCGGCGAATTTTTTCGTAATACTCCTCGCGGAATTTGCCCACATTGCTCTGAGTCGGCCATGCAGCACCCTCGCCAAGCGCGCATATTGTACGGCCGCAAATATTGTCGGCTATATTCGCAAGAAGTTCAACATCTTCTTCCCTTCCCCAGCCTTCGCTTATCCTGCGCGTTATGCGAGACATCCACAGCGTCCCCTCGCGGCAGGGGGTGCATTGCCCGCAACTCTCGTGCGCGTAGAACTGATTCAGATTGGCCAGAGCTTCAACCATGTCCACCGTGTTGTCCATCACTATCACTCCGCACGATCCCACTGCAGTGCCGCACGCCTGAAACGACGGCGCATCTAAAGGTATGTCTTCGGTCCTTATCTCGCGCGAAGATCCGTCGGGATTTTTCAGAATGAATTTTTCGTCCCACTTCAAAATCTTCATCGACGATCCCCCGGGAATTACGGCCTTGAAACGCCTGCCCGCAAGAGGACCTCCGCACAAATCGTAAAGCAGCTCGCCAAGAGTGGCTTCGCCGCTGTTTATCTCGTAGCAGCCCGGCTTCTGCACAAGCCCGCTCACTCCCCATATGTGAGTGCCGGGATCGGCCGGATTCCCTATCTTTGAAACGCTATCCCCTCCCCGGCTAAACACTATCGGAACCCAACAAAGAGTCTCAACGTTGTTTACTACCGTCGGGCAATCGTAAAGTCCCATCACTGCGGGAAAATACGGCGGCTTTATGCGCGGATATGCCCGGCCCCCCGCAAGCGACGATATCAAGCCGGTTTCCTCTCCGCATACATAACAACCCGCCCCCCGACACACGGTGATGTCGCACGAATATCCGCTTCCGCACACGCCGGCTCCCACAAAACCCATGCGCCGCGCTTCCGATATGGCCTCTACCAATATCCTGTATCCGTTTATGTACTCCCCTCTTATATATATAAATGCCTGCGCGGCGTCTATCGCGTAAGCGGTGCACATTATGCCCTCTATAAGCTTGTGCGGATCCTCATAGATTATCTGGCGGTCTTTGCACGTGCCAGGTTCGGACTCGTCGGCATTGCAAACTAAGTATATGGGCTTCCCGCTCTTCCTGTCCAAAAACTTCCATTTCATTCCGGTCGGAAATCCGGCGCCGCCGCGGCCCTTTATTTTCGATTTTTCCATCTCCGCGCACAAATCCTGGCGGGGACGCTTTACGGTGTCGCGCAAAACGCCGTAGCCGCCCGCAGACATGTACTTCTCTATCGAAGTGTTCCAATCCCCAAGGCCTATGTGCTCGTAAATTATCCTGTTCTCAACTACAGCCATGACTTCACCCCTGTATGAAGGTGAATTGAAATCCCCCCCGCCCGCAGGCGCGGAATCGGTGGATTGCGACGCCAATTCGCCCGCGGCATCCATCGCCCCTAACTTTTCCACAAATTTTTCGGCGTCCTCAGGCGCCACCTTGTCAAAAAGCTTGTCGTTTACCTGAACCGACGGGCCCCTTGCGCAATTTCCCAAACACTCCACAAACTCCAAAGTGTACACCCCCTTTGTGGAACCTATAGGACACCCTATTTTCTTCGATATCTCGTGCGCAAGTTTTATGGAGCCAAGCATTGCGCAAGACAGCGTGCGGCACACCTTTATGTGTATCCTTCCGCGGGGCTCCGACGAATACATTGGGTAAAAAGAAAGCATGCCGTACACCTCTATTGGCTCTACTTCAAGTTTCCTCGCAGCATAGCGTATGGCGTCGTCGTCAAAATAACCGTGAACCTCCTGTATGGCGTGCATTATCATCATCGCCGCAGACCTCTTCCGAGGATACTGCGCTATCAGCGCATCGCAGCGCTTTTCAAGTTCCGTACTTATCTCCATTGTCTTCCTTTGCCCTTTTACCTGTCGCACTCGCCAAGAACAAAATCAAACGAGCCCAATATTATGGCCACATCGCTCATGTGGTGTCCCGGTAGCAGCTCCTGCATGGCGCTCAAACTTACAAAAGACGGCGCGCGTATCTTTACCCTATACGGAACGCCGCCCCCCTTCGACACTATGTAAAACCCCAAAGCGCCCTTGGGATTATCCGCCTCAAAATACGCCTCTCCCTCCGGTATATACGGCCCCTGCGTAACCAATACGAAGTTGTTTATCAAATCCTCCATATCCCGCAAAACACCGTCCTTCTTCGGCAGCGTTATCTTTGGATCCGACACATTCACCGGACCGTCGGGCATCTTCTCTATGGCTTGGCGAATTATCCTTGCGCTCTGGCGCATCTCCTCTATGCGCACAAGCCATCTGTCGTAACAGTCCCCGTGCACGCCTATGGGTATGTCGAAATCGTAGTCTTCATAGCCCAAATATGGCACGTCTTTGCGGAGATCGCTGGCCACGCCGCTGGCTCTCAGATTCGCTCCGGTCAGCCCCCACTGCATAGCGGTCTTTGCGTCGACTATGCCTATGCCCGCCGCCCTGTCTATAAATATCTTGTTGCGCGTTATCAGCGCGTCTATCTCGTCGAGCGCGGGCAAAAACTGGTTTAAAAAGGCGTTGACGTTGCCCAGCCAGCACTCCGGCATGTCCCTAAACAATCCCCCTATCCGCGAATAAGAGTTTGTAAGGCGCGCTCCCGTCAATTCCTCAAACAAGGTCATAACCTTCTCGCGCTGAGTGTAGCAATACATAAACACTGTCCAAGAACCGGCGTCCATTCCATATGCCGCCAGGCCCACCAAATGGCTCGATATCCTCGACAACTCGGCGCATATTACCCTAATCGCCTTGCATCTCGGCGTAACATCTATGCCGGCAAGCTTCTCAACGCATTGCGAAAACGCAATATTGTTCGCCATGGGCGCAAGATAGTCGAGCCTGTCGGTGAAAGGTATGAACTGGTTGTAAGTCATGTTCTCCGCAAGCTTCTCCTGCCCGCGATGCAACTGCCCTACTATCGGATCCACGCGGAGAACCATGTCGCCGTCAAGCTCCAACTTTAACCGCAAAACACCGTGCGTTGCCGGATGCGACGGCCCGACGTTCAATATCATCTTCTCCCCGGTGTGCAAACCCGCAAGCGAAGCGGGTTCGGAATATGTAAATTCACTGTCGCTCATAATATGCGCTTCTTTATATGTTGTCCACTCTTTCGCAAGCCCCGTCCACACTGCGCGGTTCGCGCTCCGGACTAAATTTGTGCCCGCACGAAGGCGAATGAAAGGGGCCGCCCTCCTCGGGCGCGGGCTTTATTTCCACTCCCTTGTACCCCTCCTCAAAAGAAGGCGGCAACGGAGCTTCCCTCCCGGCCAGCGGGAAATCCTTGCGCAGTGGATGCCATGGATACGAATCCCACATTAGTATTCTTTTTAAGCGGGGATGCCCTTCAAAGCTTATGCCCATGAGATCGTATGCCTCCCTCTCAAGCCAGTCGGCCCCTTTGTATACGGAACATAGCGACGGCAATTCGGGCTCCGACGAACTTTCGCACATGCACACCAGCCTTATATAATACTTCTTTGTGTGGGAGTAGAAATGATACACCGCTCCGAAACGAGATTCGCCGGCTTCAACCCCCATGTCTATTGAAGCTATGTCGCTCAACGCCTGAAACTCAAAATCATCGCGCAAAAGCTTCGCCGCCTTTAAGAGATCTTCGCGACGGCAATCAAACGCCGCTATGCCGTCCACAGACTTGCGCGGCTTTAAAAAACCCATCTCCGCCTTGAACTTTTCAGAATTCATACCGTCTGCTTCCTTGAAAATAGATTCTTCGCCGAATGCTCCGACCTAATCTTTCCCTGGAGCCTAAGAAGTGCGTCTATAAGCGCCTCGGGGCGCGTCGGACAACCTGCAACATACACGTCTACCGGTATAATTTTGTCTACGCCCTGAAGCACGGAATAAGTCCTAAACATGCCTCCGGAACATGCGCACGCTCCCATTGCTATCACCCATTTGGGCGCCGCCATCTGCTCGTAAACCCTTCGCACAGACCCCGCCATCTTATAGGTTACCGTGCCCGATACTATCATACAATCGCTCTGCCGGGGAGAAAACCTCATAACTTCCGAACCAAAGCGGCCTATGTCAAACCGCGATCCCCCAACCGCCATCAACTCTATGGCACAACACGCCAAGCCCATGGGCTGAGGCCATATTGAGTTGGATCTAACCCAATTTATGATGGCATCGAGCTGGGTATATATAAATCCCTGCTCGTTTACAGCATCAAATCCCGCCTTTTTACAAGTATCCATAAATAAAACCCTGCATAAGCCAATATCGAAAAATTAAAAATTCAACACATTTTTCAATACCCATGTCCAAGCGTTATGGCGCAGAATAAAATTTACCTGTTCGATCTTCAAAAGTTTCCAAAATGATAGACTTCCAATAAAAATGCCAATACTACCCACTATTATGGACTCCAACATATTACTCGACAACATCATACAGTATTTTGGTGGCAATTATCCTTGTAGAACCTATCAAAAGCCGCAGAGAAAAGTGCAACAAGAGCCGCTTTCTAGCAGGATGCGGCCTCCTCTAATGGCTCATAGGGCTTCCGCTCATAACGGCAAACATATCTATGGAACAGTTTGGCGGAATGAGCGGCTACACTTCCGGATTTTTTCAGGCTTTTAACTTCACCATTTGCGCTTAGGTATAAAAAATAAAATAAGGGAAGTATAATTGCTGAAGCACTAAGCCGCCTCTGTAGATGGATTATCATATATGGGATCTATTAAAATTCAATTACAAATGGCAAATTGCTTGAGATATGTAAAGAAGAAGTTTAGATTCAGAATATTTGCTATTTTTCGCTTCTTGAAATTTCAGAAAATTTTTTCCCTCCCTTATTGGCAAGTATTTTTATTTTAGACTCGCGATTGACTACCTCCTTTGCGAGAATATCCTCCTCGCATATTTTCGCCACGAGAATTTCCTGCTGCTTATACCTCTCCCTGTCATAGGTAATATATATCGATCCATCCGCGGATTGCGATGCGTCGGGATAACTGAGCGAAGGACGTTCGTCGAGCATAAGTCCGCCTTTCCAGGTTTTGCCGTCATCTTCGGATATGTAAGCTAACATCTTATTGCGCGAAAAATACACGGCATCTGCCTTCCCGCGGGGCTTGCCTTTTATCCAGTCGGCGTTGTTTGCATCGTTTATTACGAGAAGAAGATTACCTGAGTTAAGGCGCGAAATGTGAAACCGCGTTCCACAAGCGGGTATGCGCGAATCTTTTATTTTTGAAAATGTCAACCCGCCATCGTGCGAGAAGGCTTCCATGATTCCGCAGTTTCCGAAAGTTCGAATCTTCATAGATCCGTCTTTGGCCTTTTCAAAAGTCGGCCTGGTGTTGGATCTCGCCAATAGCCATAGCGAACCATCGTTTCGCTCCACAAACATGTGTTCGGGAAAGTCGCTGCCAGGAATTTTCACAGTGTTTATTGTCTCGAAAGTTTTTCCGCTGTCGGATGTCCTTAAAAGCGAGGCACCTTCGCGTTGGGAAAATGAATCATTGGCATGATTCGTTTGAAAGAGGGCTATCGGGAAAATCCAGTCTCCGCTTTTTAGAATTGTCGGCTTATTCATCATTACGCCATCGGCAATTCTGCGCGGCTTGCTCCATACTGGTTTTTCAGCTTCAGGATTGTCGCATTTTATGTACCACACTCCGCCGCGCCTATCCCACATACCACGGTTGAATTTTTCCGGAAAACTTCCGTCAGATTTGTACAACCCGCTAGATTGCGCCCAAAATATGTATATCGATCCGTCCGGCGCACGCCAGACTGCCGGATCAAACAGGCGGATTTTGCCGCAGTGCGGAGATTTTATCGTCATTGCAACGTCAGTCCATTTCTGGGCGGACTTGTCGCCATAGGCCACCATTATATAATTATCAGGAAGTTCTGTTTCCCCATTCCCATACCATGCCAGAAATATGCGCTTGCCATTTTTGCTTGCGGCTATACTTGGAATTCCCTGAAATGGAGTTCTTCCAAGAATTTCGTCACCGGAAGGATTCGTGTCTACTATTGCGGGTGTGTCGGCGAGCTCATATAGGGCGCGGGATGCGGCGAAATTTGGAGATTTTTCGCTTATGGGGGGATAGAGTATTTTATCGCCTGTGCACGAAGTAAAAAACAGCACAAAAATAAATATCCATATAGTTGGATATTTATGGCATAAGAACCCTATAAAAGAAGCTTTTCCATTCTCTACCCATGTCGGTATCATAAGTGTATTCCCTCCGTTTAGTTAGAATTCCCCATTTTGGGACAGATAAACCTTTAAACGCTTTCGAGATTTGTTTAATAGCCATTTCCTTACGTTTAGAACAAAGCAGTTTTTAATAAAAAATTTTATCCGATTTTTGTCAAGTCCGATTAATTTATATAATTAGGATAAAACGAAATAATGAACGACAAGTGCCATGATTGATTGATGTACTATCTCACTGGAAATACATGGTGTGCAGAAGATATAAAAATAAGTTTATTGCGCGTGAAGGTGAAGGATCGATGGTGAAGATTCGGCTTCACCTCATTTAAGCATTGAAAATGCGGTGCTTCAATAAAAAGAGAACTCTCTTACCAAGTATAGAGGCTCCCCCTATTTTGTCCCAGAATACCAGTTCGCAAAATATGGCGTAAAATCTGAAATATGTCTAAGATATTCTCTATCCTCTGTTGTTGCCCCCCTTGAGCCAAAACATCTGAGACTATATTTCAAGCGCATATCGCAAGTCTATGCAATATGTAAAACTGTCGGAAGTCCAAGCATTAGAATTCTCTACGATTTGTATCAATAGCAGGTTAATGAAAGAAATCTGATTCAAAATATCGACATTGCTTGGGAAGAAATGACCTATTTTTCAGCAGGACGAAAATTCCCTACGCATGTATTCTGGTTCAGAGAAGATCAATTATAAAAAACATCTTCTAACACATATGGGGCAATGGGTATCGAGAAATACTTAGGATGGAGCACAGCTAAAGCGACAACACTGTTGAAGCGCCTTATATTCATATCCTACTGTGAACATTGAAGCTTATTTTCATCGCCCGTACCGACGAACTATTTTGTAAGCATGACAAGGTGCGTTATATAGTAAACAAGAAGCGAAACTTTTTTAATGCTTTAAGCGCAGTCAACACACGCGGCACCATTTAAAGTCTGACTATATAGATCCTCCCTGTTTGTTGTTTACGCACATATGTTTCTTCAATATGCTGGAAATGGAAAATTTGTTCAGCTTTTTAGAGCTTCTCTCCCAATCTGATGTTTGCAGCAACTGGAACATATTTAATCTCTTTAAGAATACCGATGTGGGAGACAGATTTCGTCTATGCCTGCCAAATAGGATTTTGCGAGGAATTTCTCAGAAATTTTAATTGCCGCCGTCCATTGGGTTGTCAAAAAGCCCTTCGCTTATTCCAAAACAGGAAAAATGTCGTTTCAATTTTCTATTAAACCAAGCATTTTCTATAATCTTCGCAGGAGCCCGGTGGAAGTTTGTCTGAATTTCAGCGCGAAATTTTTTTAACCATAAGCGTAATGAAGCAGGCTTCGTTGACTTGGATCCCCAAAGAAGTACGGTCACATAGAGTCTGGTTCGCGTCTTGTGCTTCTATCGATAGGCGGTAGACATCCTTTAAGCAAGCTATGCCGCGAAATCCTCCGGACCGAGTAATTCTATTTAGGCAAGCTTTTCGTCTGAGCGAAAGCACCCGATAAGGACATCGCCGTATGCGGGGACGATTTTGCGTATATAGCAATAAAAATTTTTAGGTACGCGTCCTATGCGTCGAAGCCATCATAAAGATAAGCACTTCTAAAGAGGTACCCTTCAGAAGCTTTGCTAATTCATCTGAAGCTATTTTATTTCAAGAGTTTTTGTAGAAAATGCGTTTGAATTTTTGTGCGTCGCCATAGATGGCCTTGTGCCGAATCTCATTTCGCGAAATGCCATAAAATATGATAGATTTGCCATAGTCAAAGTCGGGCAAGCCCTTGCGAAGATCGCTTTACGCCAAGTTTTACGCTCTAACTGTGCTCCGTAGCCGAAAAGAATTTATCTATACGCGCAAGCACCATTTGATACCTTGGAAAAAACGAGTAAATCGAGGTTTCGCATAGCTACAACGATATCGATTTTAAAAAGACTTCAGCCGCTATCTTACAATGTTTTGTTGAGCGAATTTTCAAATTCGCTATCGAAAATAGAGTAATATTATTTGAATTTATAGCTTTCATTTTTAGCTCTTGAAATGGAAGGCTGACTTTGAGGACTGCCCGAGCGAAGGCAAAAAACACTAAGGCACCGAAATTTGCACACGCCAAAAATATGACTTTGTGGAAATAAAGGCTTACAATTAATATTGGGAGTAAAACATATTTTGGCGGGTTATTTTATCAGAGACGAATCTTGCCATCAAATTTGGCAATTTTACAATGTGGCATTTTGCAGATTGCATTTCCAGAATGCAACCCAGATCAAAAGTATCATATAACTAAGAACTTATTTCGAAACCAAAGATGGTAGAGGTTTTGCAGTAAATAACATCTTGCAATATAGCAAAAGAAACAATAGCTTAAAAAGAGATAAAAAAGTTCGACAAATTTTTTTAAATTGGCATATTTGTTTCTATTATGGATTTCAACCTACTAACCGATATAACTGTTTTTACTCTGTTTATAATAGCCGTCGTATTCGTTGGTTTGATAAAAAGCCGCGGAGAAAAGGGCAGCGAGGGCTACTTTCTGGCGGGTCGCGGCCTCTCCTGGTGGCTCATAGGGCTTTCGCTCATAGCAGCAAACATATCTACGGAACAGTTTGTCGGAATGAGCGGCAGCGCCTCCGGGCTCTCGGGACTCGCCATTGCAAGCTACGAATGGATGGCGGCCATCACTCTTGTATTTGTGGCCTTCTTCTTCCTGCCAATATTCCTTAGAAGCGGAATTTATACAGTGCCCCAGTTCCTTGAGTACAGATTCGACGCCCTTTCAAGGACGGTCATGTCTGTAATGATGGTGGTTGTCTTGGTTTGCGTAAACACCACGGCCGTCATATATTCCGGCGCTACTGTGGCGGATACCGTATTCGGCAGCTCATCGGACCTACCTTTTGAAATAGATATTGCAACAGCCTGCTGGGCCATAGGCATCATAGCGGCAATTTACGTCTGCACGGGCGGCCTTAAAGCGTGCGCATGGGCAGACCTCCTGCAGGGAAGCGCCCTGATTATAGGCGGAGGCCTCATTGCCTACTTCTCTTTCGAGGCTTTTGCGGCAAAACCCATATCGGAAATAGCCACAACTCTTGAATTTTCAAAAGAGGAGCTTGCAAAAATTGCCGACGCCGGGCTCATGGAAAGATTTTTTGAACTAAACTCCAATAAACTTACAATGTTCCTGCCCGCCGACCACCCGGAAGTTCCTTGGACGGCATTGATTATAGGATTGTGGATACCGAACTTTTATTATTGGGGATTTAACCAATATATAATTCAAAGAACTTTGGGCGCCTCAAGCCTCGCCGAAGGGCAAAAAGGCATAATGTTTGCAGCCGGCCTGAAGCTGTTGATTCCATTCATAATTGTCATTCCCGGAATTATGGCCTTTAACTTATTCGCGCCCGAACAGCGCGAGGCGGCCACAAAAGACCAAAAAATAGTCTCTGCCAACGCAAAAACCTACTCTTTCATATATTTCGACTGGCTCGACAATTCAAAGCAACAGTTCGATCCGGAAAAAACCGCGAAAGTCTTTACCTATAACACGGGAAAAACCGATTCAAACGGCGCTCCCATAAAAGCCCCTATATTCACGGCAAAAGAATTGAACGAACTTTACGCGAATTACGAAAAAGCCAAGAAATCCGGAAACCTGAATAAAATTACTTTTAAGTACGACAAAGGTTGGGCTCAATCTAACTCCGGAGCTACATTAGAAGACAAGTCTAACCCGAAATATCTGGTCGACCAGTGGAACGCAAAGCATAAGGACACGGCTGATCCAGCTTTCGTAAAAACCTTCTACGGCTACAAATACGATTCCGCGTTCGGGCTGCTCATTAGCAAGGTCTTGCCCGAAGGTTTCGGCCTGCGCGGATTCATATTTGCGGCGCTTCTTGGCGCTGTTGTAAGCTCTCTGGCGGCAATGTTAAACGCTGCGTCCACAATATTTACAATAGACATTTACAAAAAGTTCCTGCATCCGTCGGCATCGGAAAAATTCCAGGTTGTAGTTGGAAGGGTTTCCGTCTTAATCTTTGCGGCAATCGGATGTTTTGTGGCGCCGATGCTCGCGGATCCAAAACTCGGCGGAGTCTTTACTTTTATACAGGAATTCCAAGGATACCTCTCTCCGGGAATATTGGCGGTGTTTGTATTCGGAATGTTCTCGAAAAAAGCCCCAAGATTCGCCGGCGTTCTCGGAATAATCACGAGCCCCATAGTATACGGACTGCTCCAATATTTCTGCGGCGATATAGCATTCCTAAATAGAATAGCAATTACTTTCGCATGCTCGTTGGGAGTCATGTTCCTGTTGACATTCCTAAAGCCCCTAAAGCAGGATATTGTGCTGCCGGTTAACGAAAATATGGATTTAAGCTCATCCACCGGAGCAAAAATGGCGGGAGCCGCCGTTCTAATAACGACCGGAGCGTTCTATATAATATTCTCGGGCCTCTGGTTTTAAAACAAAGCAACTTGACGTTATGAAGAACACTCTTGCATCGTACTTCGAGAAATTCTACGCGCGGCCGGCGGAGGCTTTCGCGCAAGCCCCGGGCAGAATAGAATTCATAGGGAACCATACCGACTATAACGGCGGCTTTACCATGGGCGTGGCTATTGACAAAGTTGTCATGTGCGCCCTGGCAAAACGTTCGGATAGAAAAATATGCTTCGGCAACATAAGGTCGGGCGAAAAAATCATTCTCGATATGGACGATATTTGCCCGCAACCCAAAAGGCTCAACTGGGTGAATTATCCATTGGGCGTGTTCAAATTCCTTCTCGAAGACGGCTTGATAGCCGATTGCGGATTTGACATGCTCGATATGAGCACGCTACCACCCGGCGCAGGATTGAGTTCTTCCGCCGCCATCGAACTTTCGAGCGGATTTGCAATGGCAAAACTTTACGAGCATCAAATCGAGCTCAAAAACATGGTGAGAATAGGCAGGAAAAGCGAAAATCTCTTCGTGGGCATGCCGTGCGGCATTCTCGACCAAGGGGTGTCGGGTTTCGGCAAAGCGGATTCAATTGTCTTTATAGATTGCCTTACCGAAGAATTTTCAAACCTGCCCTTGCCGCATTCATGCCAATTTTGGCTGTTCAATTCAACAAAGAAACACGCGCTTGTCGACGGCCTATATGCACAGCGCCATAACGAATGCATGGAGGCGGCAAAAATCCTGTCGCAAGGAGGCAAGTCGAAGCTCCTAAGGTCATTTTCTATTGAAGACTTGAATGCCG
>CALXOC010000119.1 GCA_944389915.1 uncultured Opitutales bacterium
GACAGGACAAATCTTGACAAGGAATTCGAAGACAAAGGCGGTACTCATAAGATTACGCACATGCAAAAAGGCGTATTGCAGGCGGCAATCGACAGCACCACTATAAACTCCGCATTCCACGACGAGCTGTGCATATCAATCGACGACGACAACAATATGACGGACGCCATCAAGAAATCCGAAGGCTATAGCAACTACGCAAACCCCAAGGATATTTGGGAGAATTGGCGCGGCGCGATTGGCCCGCAGGCTACCGGCGCTCCGACATATCTCATGCAGCAAGACATTCTTTCTAAAATAGGTTCTTTCATAACTGTGCGCTCCGACACTTTCAAGATCAGGGCTTACGGTGAAATAAAGAACTCTATAACTGGGAATGTCGAAAGCAAAGCCTGGTGCGAAATGGTCATACAGAGAGTTCCGGAATATATAGATACGGACACGCTCATCTCCAACGAAGGCCAGAAACCGACCGACACAACCGGAAGGGAACTCGAAATCGGGCATCAAGAAGAAGAAACAATTACGTCTAAGAGAGAATATCTAAACGAGATGACAAACGAACTCAGCGACCTAAACAAGGCGCTTGGCAGACGTTTTAAAATAGTATCGTTCAGATGGCTCAACGACAGCGAAATATAGTTTAATAAATGCGCTTCCCCTAAATGGGGAAGCGCGCCTTTTTAATTTTTAAGATTCATACATGACAATAAAACAGACACCATATCTAATTGCGGCTATTTTATTGCCGTTTCTCGCGAATGCCCAGACGACGGCCACGACCACGACAACATCCGGCAACCAGAGTTCCGCAACAGTAAATGCGACGGTTGCGCCTAACGCGACGGCCGCATCCGGTTCAAATCCGTCCGCAGGCACAACTGAAGGCGGCGAAGCGGAAGAAGAAAAAAAAGGCGAAGAATATGTAAACGTAAATATAAAAATATATAGATGGGGTTTCGCGAACTCGATATCCATGCCCGACTTCGGGACTGGCATGATTTCGTCGAGGAAAGCAGCAGCAGCAAAAGATTCCAATCTATTCTATAAGTCGGACGACAAATGGCATGAGCTAAAAATAGCTCCACGCCAGATGGTGACAATCAAATATAAGGGTCCCAAGACCATGCGGTTTTCAAGGTTGAAGACCAATCTTCCCAATCCCGAAAAGCCTGAAGCAGATGAGAACTTTACCGGTGCCGGTAGCTTTGAAGTCCCGATTCCGTCAGGCGATATTTTTGCACTTATGATAAAGAGCGGCAACAACGCGAGATTTTATCCAATGAATATCTCCCCGAAGGAGCTCCCTAAAAACAAATTTGCCGTAATGAATATGACACGCCAATCGGTCGCATTTAACATAAACGGCCAAACAAGCATTATTGGCCCCGGACGCTCCTTTATATTCTCGCCCAAAAAGAAAGACGACGCAGGAATAACATGCCAAATAGCCAAGCGCGTAAAAGGCAAATGGATTCCATGCTACAAAAACATAATATCGCTTCCAGATGACTCTAGGACCATGCTGTTAGTGTATGACCCCGCTAACAAGGCTGTACCGAGATTTAACGTGCAGGTTTTAAATCTCAGATAACAAAAGTTTATATTCAGAATGTAAAACCGGCACGGGAAATGTGCCGGTTTTTTATTTTCATGGATAGAATAGAAATTTCTTATTTTATAGAAAATAGCCGCAAAAAACTTTACGCGTTTTAGTTAAATTTCATTTGAAACCATGTTGAAAGCCGCAAGTTATATGTTGGCATAAGAGAGCGGCAATTGCAGGAATATTGCTGTTTGAGAGCAAAACTTAGAAAAACGCAAAATGCGCATTTGTGCAATTCGGGATAAGCAAAGCCAATGTAATGCCAATTTTAAATTGGCGCATTTTTCCGCCGACGCCACTATTCACATGGCGCTCGCCACAACAAAGCTCATCGGCTTTTTCATAAATGCCCCAATTCTCGCAATCAGACAAAAAATATTATGAGCAGTTGCGCCGACAACACTCTTAAAAACATTGTAAGCGGATAAACCGTGGCGTATCCGACAGCCGGCATATCGTTGTCGGCAGTGGCGTTTGAATATGCGAGAGCCGGAGGGTTTGTAGTGCTGCCGGATAGAACGCCCATCAGCGTAAAATAGTCGAGCTTTAAGCAAAGCCTCGCAATTATTCCGCCTATGATAACTGGCAGTACAGTTATAACAGCACCGTAGCCAATCCACTTGTATCCGCCGCCGTTTATGACTGTAGATACAAAGTCCTGCCCCGCGCCGAGCCCCACTCCCGCAAGGAATATCGCTATACCGATTTCCCTAATCATAAGATTGGCGCTTACCGTCGTGTAGGTCACCAGCTTAAATTTCGGGCCGAATCTGCTTAGCAATATGGATACTATAAGCGGCCCTCCCGCCAATCCAAGCTTTATGGGCTGCGGTATGCCGGGTATAAAAAACGGAATGCTCCCGACAAGCACGCCGGCCAATATCCCGAGAAATATCGGAACTAAATTAGGCTGCCTTAGGCGCATCATCGAATTCCCCAGTATTTTTTCCACGTTTTTAAGGGAAGTTGCGGTGCCGACAGCAGTGACGCGGTCGCCCATTTGCAACTGCAAGTCAGGATGAGCAACGAGGTCGATTCCAGCGCGGTTTACGCGCGTTATATTAAATGAGAATCCACCGTACAGGCCGAGCTTGCCGAGAGTCTTCCCGTTTACGTTCGGGTTTGTTATCATCACACGCCGCGCCTCCAATGCGGTATCCATCTTCTGCCATTCCATCTCTATTCTTTTCCCGAAAAACGCCACGAGAAAATCGATGTCTTTTGGTTCGGCAACCACGAGAATTTTATCTGATAATTTAAGGACGCTGTCCGCCTTCGCTATTTCTATTTTCCCGTCTTGCCCGCATATTCTGGAGATTACAAAATGCCTGTCAGCCAGCTCCTGAACTTCGTCGATAGTCCTTCCTTCAAGCGACGGATTCCCGACCACGAGCGTAATTCTATCCGCCCCGATTTTAAGGCCCTTCCTTCGCTCAATTTCAGCATACTCCCTGTCGGGCGAGATTCTGAAAGCATATTTTAAAAATATGAGAGAGCCTATTATGCCGATTACTCCAAGAGGATACGCGACTGCGTAGCCGAGTGAAATAGAAGGGTCGTCGAGATTTGTAATGTCTGTGTATGTCTGCGTTGCGGCGCCAAGCCCCGGCGTATTTGTCACCGCTCCCGACAATATTCCTACCATAGTCGACATCGGAACCCCCGTTGCATAGTGTATTGCGACAGTCACCGCCACACCGATTGCGACAGTCGCCGCAGCAACCATATTCATTCCTATCCCAGCCTTTTTGAAGGACGAAAAGAAGCTTGGCCCTACCTGCAAACCTATCGAAAAAACGAACAAAACCAGTCCGAATTCCTTAAAGAAGTTGAGAGTTTGGGATTCCACCCTCACTCCAAAGTGGCTTGCTATTATGCCCACGAAGAGAATCCATGTCACGCCAAGGGAAACTCCCGCAACTTTGACGCGCCCAAGAAGCACCCCTATTGTAATGACGAGCGCAAATGCGAATATGCCGTGCGCTATTCCCGCTCCGAAAAAGAGATTCTCGAGCCAATTCATATGCGGTCCATTTTAGTTCTTTTAGTATAAACTCCGCCGTGCGCGCCTGCAATAATGCGCACTGCTCTAGCCAAGCAATATAAGCTTTCAATAAACAAAGCTACGCTCAGCCGCAATAAAATCAAGACTAATTTTCCGGCAATTTACTGAAAGCGCCGGCAGAAAAATACGCGCTTGAATCGCAATTCGGCTTGCAATCGCGAACGCTTTTATAAAAAGTGTATATGCTATGAAATTTCCCCAGAAGTTATTTTCGGCAATACTATCGTGCGTGGCTGCGGCAATTTTGCTCTGCTCATGCAACTCTGACACTGCTGAACGGCAAGAAGCCCCGCGAGAGCTTGTAGGCATTCTCAAATATACGGGCAACACATATTCTCCATTCCGCTCGACCGCCCCGTACAAATATTGCATATACGATATCGACGGCGATTTTGTCGCATACATAGATTCCACAAGGCTCATTACCTCAAACATCGAACGCTTTTTCGGAAGGCTTGTCGTATTGCGAGGTTCTCTCACAAAAATAGACGGAGAACCCGTGGTAAGAGTGGAAAACATCAAGTTTCGTTAAAAAATTATGCCCCAAATTATAGACGGAAACGCAACCGCCAAGATTGTCTGCGAGGAACTCTCGGCGAAACTAAAAAAAA
>CALXOC010000120.1 GCA_944389915.1 uncultured Opitutales bacterium
TCCACAGATTTTTGAAGAGGGCTTTGGGCACTGCCTTTTTGTCGTCCGGAATTGGCAGGCCCCCTTCTGCTATGTGAAATACCCCTGCGGTTGTGCGCCTGTCGTTCTTTGGGTTGTGCAAAACCCCCTGCCTGACTCTATAAGAAGAAACATAGGGATTTTCATAGGAATCCCTGTCGGGAGGAATAGAAAGCACGCGGGCCGTCCCGAAGCGGTCGAGGACAAAAGTGCGCCTTGGCAGATAGGTGAAAGCTTCGCCCTCCTCAATCACGTCGTCGAGATAGTTCGTTAAAAACCTAACTATGCGCTCGTCAGCGCCGCAGTGCAACGAATCGCTATGGGAAACAAACTCCCTGTAATTTTCAATCAGCGGGCCCGCAAGTTCCAAAACGGGATAATCCGCCTCTCTTCCGAAAACGGGGTTGCCCGAAGCGGAAAGCTTCATATTTACATATTCAAAATGCGCCTTATCCGGAACTATGTTGTCTCCGTTTTCGGGATTTATGCCCAATGATGATTTGTAATCCATATATTTTATTTCCCTTAACAAAAAATTATGAATGGCATTACCCACTTCAAGCATTTTATCGGCATACTTTGTTATTGCCCAAAAAATAAAATGTGCTAAATTAAAAAAAATGGAAGAAGGCAGATATAGCAGACAGACTTTGCTGAAAGATTTCGGAGAGGAGTCGGCGCGAAGGCTATCGGAAGCCTGCGTGTGCGTGGTTGGAGCCGGCGGAGTGGCTTCTGGAGCAATCCCCCTGTTAGCCGGCTCCGGCTTGGGCCTTCTGAAAATAGCCGACGACGACACCGTGGCATTGCACAATTTGCACCGCCAAACCATGTATACCGAAGCCCAATGCGGCATGCCTAAGGTCCGCGCTGCCGCGGAATTTGCGCATTCGCTCAACGGGGATTGCAGAATTGAGGAATATGCCCAAAGAATATGCGGCAAAGCAAGCTCGTTTGAGGACAAGTTTTTCGACAAATGCTCGCTGTGCATAGACACCTCCGATTCATTTAAATCCAGATTCGCCGTATCATCGGCGTGCGCCAAGAGAAAAATAAAGTTGATAGAGGCGTCCGCCGAGGCTTTCATATCGCAAATAATGCTTTTTGGAGACGGCTTTTATCTCGACAGCGTTGTGCAGGCGGAAGATATTGAAGGCGAAAATGCCAAAGACGGCGCCATATTTGGACCTTCAGCCGCACTCAGCGGAGTGTGGGCCGCAACCGAGGCAATCTTGCACATTGCGGGAGCTTCAAATTTCAATATAGGCAAATTTATGCGCTACGACGCTAAAGTTTCAAAGTTTACAAGCGGGGAGCTTCTATGAAAATAATTGCAAATTCAAAAGTTTTTGAGAAGCCCGAAAACCTGACCGTATCCGATTTCATAAAGAGTATCGGAGCCGATCCCAGGCGTTCCGTTGTGGAGTACAACGGAAAGGCCATGAGATTTGCCCAATTTGAAAATATAGAGTTGCGCGAAGGCGACAGACTTGAAATAATGAAAGTTGTTGCCGGAGGCTGAATTTATTATGATATACACCGATTTGAACACTGAAATCGACGTTGGTTCAAGCGGACATCTGCTTGAATTTGGGCCGTTTCGCGCGCTTGTTGATTGCGGTTTGCACCCAAAGCGCATGGGGGTCCACTCGCTTCCAAACTTCTCAAAGATACAGCCCGAAACCTTGGATTTTATAGCCGTCACGCACGCGCACCTCGACCACTGCGGAGCCCTGCCCGTAATAGCGCGCGAGCAAAACCACGCCCACATATTGATAAGCGAGGAGGGCTTTGAACTCACCCTGCGCATGCTTAGAAACTCAAAGAACGTCATGTCAAAGCAGCGCGAGGAATTTGGAATAAAGGAATATCCCCTCTTTGACTACTCCGCAATAGACGCGTTGCGCCCGCGGATAATTCCCATGGCCTACGGGCGAAGCCGCTGTTTTGAGATAGACTCCGTTCCGGTAAACATCACCTTTAGCCCCGCCGGGCACATACCCGGGGCGGCCTCCGTTTTATTCGAGTACAAAAAACGCCGAGTGCTGTTTAGCGGGGACATATCCTTCCATTCCACCTCCGTGCTGAAGGGGGCTGTTCCGCCCGACGGCAAAGTGGACGTTCTTGTGGTTGAGACAACCAGGGGCTCCTATTCCCGCCCGGAGGGCTCGAGCTACGACGGCGAAGTCGAGCGGCTTGTGGCGTCGATATCGCGCGTCATAAGAGACGGGGCCACTGTCCTAATTCCGGCATTTGCATTGGGAAGAATGCAGGAAATTCTTTTCATTATAAAGACCGCAAAGGACCGCGGGGCAATTCCCAAAGACACTCCGGTATATGCGGGCGGATTGGGCCTGGACATAGCCGAACATTTCATAAGGGGCTCGAAGCGCTCAAGCACTTTCTTTTTCGGCAAACAGCACATGGAGGGCGTGATTCCGCTAAGGGAGGAAATAATTCCTGGAAAAGAATTTGAAAACAATGGGATATACGTGCTTGGCAGCGGCATGATGGTGGAGAAAACGCCGAGCTATCTGGCGGCCTCCGCAGTCATGGAAAACCGTTCAAACGCCATATTTTTTGTGGGATACGCCGATCCCGACACCCCCGCAAGCAGAATGCTAAACACCCCCACGGGAGGACAGTTCAGGTTTAGGGATTTATTTCATGTGGGAAACCTCAACTGCAGGATAGACAAATTCGACCTTACGTCCCACGCGGACCGCGACGAAATTCTTAGTTTTATTCTGGAAAAAGATCCGCGCTGCGTTGTACTTACCCACGGCAGCGAGGAATCCCGCGAATGGTTTATGGACCAAATTCTCGACATATCGCCAAAAACCGAGGTCATAATCCCGCAGCCCTCCGAAAGCTTCGAAATTTAGGCCTGCCCGGTGCGGGCGGCTGCTGCTTTTTTGCCTGTCCCCGCTGCGGAAAGCTTTAAATTCAGACAGACAGCCCTATATAATCAGTCTATGGACAGATACACCGGACAATGGTCGGAACCCATTATGTTGTTGGCTATTCCGCAGTCTTCCACCCTGCCCAACAATGCGCGGGACACCAAAAAATAATCTATTCTCCACCCAACGTTTCTTGAGCGCGCTCCGCCCCTGTAACTCCACCAAGTGTACGCATTTGCAGCGTCGGGATTTCTTTCGCGCCACACGTCGGAAAGTTTGGCTTTTCTTAAAAGTTCAGAGAAATCAGCCCGCTCCTCGTCGGTAAACCCGGCGCTCATGTGATTCGATTCTGGGCGCGCCAAATGGATATCGTTGTGGGCCACGTTTAAATCGCCGCATACAACCGCATTGCCGCAGCCGCGCAAATATTCTATAAAATCCGCGTCCCACTCTTGGCGGTACTTGAGGCGTTTCAGCCCGTCCTGGGAATTTGGGACATACGCGCTTACAAGTCTAAAGCCGCCAAAGTCCGCGTATGTTATTCTTCCTTCCTTTGGGTGTCCGTCCAGAACGGCCTCTCCCGCCCGCTCAGGCTCTATGTTGGAAAGTATGGCAGTGCCGGAATAGCCCTTTTTGTCGGCATGGGAAAAGAAACGGTATTTAAAGGGGAGATCCAGTCCCTCTGCCGCCGGAGAGTCTATGCGCGTCTCTTGAAGGCAAAGCACGTCGGGTTTGCACTCTGATACAAATTCGAGAAAGTTTTTGCCAATAATTGCGCGCAACCCGTTTACATTCCATGAATATATTTTCATCACGATAATATGTCGGCTATGGTTTCTATAAATTTTGCGCGGTCTGACACGTCCGATAGGCCTCCCACCAAATCGTCGAACATCTTCCGCTTGCGCATTTGAAGTTTGCGCACTTTATCCTCCACGGAATCTTCGGCAAACATTCTATACACAAATACGTCGCCTTTTCTGCCTATCCGGTGGACCCGGTCTATTGCCTGCTCCTCCACAGCCGGATTCCACCACGGGTCTGCGAGAAAAACATAGTCCGCCGAAGTGAGTGTAATGCCTGTCCCCCCCGCCCGAAGGCTCACCAGCATAAGCGCGCTGCCCTCCGTATTTTGAAAGGCTTCAACCGGTTGCGAACGGTCGCGCGTAGAGCCGGTGAGCTCAAAAATGCGCTCGCTCCCGACGCGCTCAGAGAGGTAAGTCTTAGCAAGATTTAAAAACTTTGTAAACTGGCTGAATATAAGAACCTTTTTCCCTCCCTGGTAGAGTTCGTCAACCCTGTCGAGCAACACGGATATTTTTCCGCCGGGCTCCGAAGCCCCCTCCGGGCCTATCCAAGGCAAAAGCGCGGCATCGCATGCGGCCTGCCGCAGTCGAGTAAGGAGCGAGAGCACCGTAAAGCGCGCGCCGGCGTCGCCCGGGGCGAGAGACCCTTCAAGTTCGCGCCGCGCCTGCAGTAGCAGTTTGTTGTACTCCGACTTCTGCTGCTCGTTCATCGGGCACAGGAGATCCACATTTACTTTTTCTGGAAGCTCCCTCTCCACTTCGGATTTTAAACGGCGCAAAACAAAGGGAGCCACTTGGCGCCGCACGTCGTCAACAACCGAAGCGTCGTTTGCGGCCGCCCGCTCAAAGGTTTTTCTCTGCCCCATAAGCCCCGGCATGAGCCATCTAAACGAAGTCCACAAATCGAGGAGTTTGTTCTCAACCGGGGTGCCTGTCAGGGCTATTTTTCTCCGCGCCGATATCGACATGCATGCGACGGTCGTCTTGGCGTCGGGATTCTTTATAAATTGTGCCTCGTCAAGCACTGCCAAATCGAATTTATTATTCTCCACAAGCTGCCTATTGCGGCGAAGCTGGGTATAGCTTGAAATCCACAAAGGCGCGCCGTCCAAGTTTGCGTTAGACGACAATATTCCCGTCTTTATGTTCGGGAAGAACTTCTTTGTCTCCGACACCCACACCGGAATGACGCTCGCCGGACACACCACCAAGAATTTGTTTAAAGCGCCGGGCTCCCGCAATATTATATCTATAAGGGTGAGGGTTTGAATGGTCTTGCCCAATCCCATTTCGTCGGCTATCATGGCATTGCAGTCGTGCGAAAACAGGTTCATTGCCCAATTTACGCCGAGGCGCTGGTAGCGCCTTAAAAATTCCGGCAATTCTTCACAAGCAGCCTCTGTTTTTCTCAAGAGGGAGTCCATCCATTTCTTCAAGTCCGCCCC
>CALXOC010000121.1 GCA_944389915.1 uncultured Opitutales bacterium
GCATCAATCTGGACCCTTTTCTCCCTTATGCAAGCTTTTTTTTCACTTTTTTTTGCGCTTCCATTCAGACATATACCGCAATCTTTTGTTCCACTACCTCTTTATATAATATTACGCAATGCTAAGCACCCATTCGCAGGCATCTGCAAAATAAAACTACAAAGCGCCTTTTGCTATTTTTTAATAGTTTTTATCAACACACAAAATAAATCGGCAGCAACTATGGAGCTTCCCTCTTCTGCCCCGCCCCGCCAAAGACCCGCGCGCAAGCATTCAGATAGCCGTAGCCGTCGGCGGTGTCCGGCTCAAGATACGCGCCTTCCGTCCATTCGTTCCACGCGTTTATAATTATCAGCCGCGAAGATTCCTTTAAATTTTTTTCCGACCACATTTTCGCTTGACGCAAAAATTTTTCAAACAACTGCGGCGACCTATTTTTTGTTATTTTCGTATATATCTCCGAAGGAAAGCGCGCATTGTTGTCCCAGCCCAAAGTAACATTCGGAATAAAAGGTTTGGCTGTCAATTTTGCGACTCCGTCAAAAGCGTCTATGGCGCGTTGCCCATATTCGGCATACTCTATATCTTTTGCATCGGAAGCGGCCGCAACAAAAGCGCTAAGAGTATTCCAGTTATAGCACGTAGTGCTGTCTACTTCCAGGTAGTCGAGAAATTCTTTCCAGGAACCGCTCTCTTTGCCGGGAAGCGCCGGCGGCTTCATCCAAGCGGCGTATGTAAACTGGATATGAATCCCAGGAAATCCCGCCTTCTTTGCTTCCGTGCGAAAATATTCCAAAGCAGATTTGGCCTTTTCCATTCCTCCTATGCCCTCTATGAACAAAGTCGGCAAATAAAGCCAGAATACGGGTTTGCCCTCTATCTTATAATAGTTCGGCTTTTTAAAATACCCTATAAAGCGCGGGACAAGCTTCTTGGTAAAGTCGTCGTAGGAAACCCGCGCGTCGTACAATGGGGGATCGGCCCGCTTGTCGGACTTCTTGTTGTTCCAAAGATAGCCAACATGGTGGTTGGCCCACATGAGAAAAAATTTCATGCGCTCGCTGTTCGGCGCCTTTAAAAAGCCGTCGTTTAGCGCTCCCTCGAGAAAGGGCCTGTTCTGGTACCAATACCAATCGTATACAAACACGTTTATGCCGGCAGCCAGCGCCGCGTCTATCCTCCGCGCCACCACTATGGGGTCCGCCTCGTTCTCGTAGCCCCACAGCGGCACTTTCGGCTGCGAATGACCCTTAAACTTAGGCTCTGCCTCGTACACGTTCTGCCACTCGCCGTTGCCGTGCGAAAATATTCCAAGCTCCTTCCACCTTGGCTCCGGATGGTACGCCGGCCAGATTATTGCCGCCACATCGTAGCCGAATGCCGCGCATGTTAATATTATCGATGTTGTAATTGCCAATATTTTTTTCATATTATCCTTGCGCGGCGCTATGCCGACATGCGTATTAATTTTGGTTTTTCTTTATAGTGTAATGCGCCGATGTTTTCGGGCTGCACGAGCCCGAGTGAATGCCGTTTTGCCCAAAATTCAAGGATACCGGAGATCTGGCATTATTGTAAAGTACCGCTATGCCCGACGGCGGGCATACATAGTCTCCGAGCCATGCGCTTATTGCAATAGGGCATTTTACCCGCTTTACGGCAAAGGTGGAATCGAAATAGCGAATGCCCGGCGTCCACTCGGGGCGAAAGCCCGACGGTATGCGCGTGGAAGCGTTATCGGCAGCCCAAAGATCCGTCATCCAAGGAACGTTCGGAGAGCAAAACGTAACGTCCTTGTCGAGGGCCGCCACAAATATAGCTTGAAAACCGCCCATGCTTCCGCCGCTTGTTTCTATATCTTTTCCGTTCCATTCGGGGACGTGCTTCTTTACGTATTCAAGTGCGCGAAGATCGCGCAACACCATAAATTTAAAATAGCATTTCTCGGGATCAGCGTGGTCGGCGGCGCTCAAGCCAAAGCCCTTTAAAGGGCCGTTCTTCATATCCTGATAATATTTTGTTTCACGAAGCGGCTCATAGGAGTGGCGCAACACCATGAGCGTTATTGCCCCGTCTATGGTTTTTGGCTCTATGCGCCCCACCCCGTAACCGACAAACATTGCTTTTATTGGAAGCGATTTCTTTGCCGCATTTTTTGGTATCGACAAGAAAGCTTTTGCGGGTTTGCCGACGCAATCGACAGAAAGTGCATATACGTTAAAATTGCCCTTGGAATATTTGTCTAAGAATTTTTTCTCGCATTTGAGGGGAACTTTGGATTGGGCGTCGAGTTGCCTCTTCCAAAAAGCGTCGAAATCTTCGGGTTCTTCAACGGCATTCTTCAACTTTTCTATCTCCGCGCCGGCACCGCCGTTAAAAAATAAAATCCGGTTGCCTTTCAGCATCAAAGACTTTCCATTGTCGTCAACAGCCGTTACCATGAGCCTCACAAATCCGGGAGTTGAAATTTTCGCCTCGAAGCGCATGGGAGTCAGAGTGCTTATGCCCGTTCCGGAGCGCTCAGGGGATCCGTCGTCGGAAATTATGCTCCATTTGTATTTCTGGCCGGCCACAGGCTTACCGTCTTCCATATACAGAACATTAAATTTCATTGTCTCCCCGCATTTATATTCGAGCGGATTTTTTTCTGAATCTCCCGAAAAATAACGCTCCTGCCCAAATAATACGGAGACAAACACAAGTATGGCCGATGCCGCTAATAGTTTTATTTTCATAACAACACTTCCCCTTCCATGCTTGGCTAAATTATTCGCATAATATAAAAACTACTCATTTTCAGAACTCTGACCGCTCCCGCCAAAAACGCGCGCGCAGGCATTGAGATAGCCGTAGCCAAACTCCGCATCAGGCTCGAGCGCCGACCCTTCAGTCCATTCGTTCCACGAATTTATCAATACAAGCTTGGGGCCGCCTTTGGGCGCGTTTTTGTCTATCCATTTTTTTGCCGCACGCAGGGCTACCTCGAAACGTTCGGGATTGGAGCCTTCAACCACGGGGGAATATTGCGGATAGCGCGCATTGTTATCCCAGCCTATGGTTACATTCGGATAAAACGCTATTTTTAACTCTTCTTTTTGCTCGTCCCAAATCTTGCGGGCCTTCTCAAACCATTTGTCGTAATGTAG
>CALXOC010000122.1 GCA_944389915.1 uncultured Opitutales bacterium
GACTGCAATTCCAAAAGTTCGGCCGCATAATCGAGAGCCGCGTGCTCGGCGGCCAGTTTCACCTTTGTCCACGATTTTGAATCGAGCTTGGCAAGCTTGGGCTGGCGCTTGTCGAGACCTATATAGCGGCTCAACAAATGCGCCTTGTGCAATGGAAGATACAGCATTGCCCCGTCTTCAAACTCCAATTTTATCAATTCCTGCGGCGCCCCGTTCATGTCCATTTCCACAAGGCCGTGGTATCTGCACACTCCATGGCCCAAATGCACGACATAATCGCCCTCGCCAAGCTCGGAAAAATCCAGGAGCTGGTCAACCTGGGCCCTGTGCGAAAACATTCTTCTGCGGGGCTCCAATTCGGCTTTGGCCCCCCTTCCGAAAATATCGCGCGAACTTACGAAAACAGCCCCTTTAGCATCGGATGAAAGAATTTGCCACGGCGGCCTCCATTGGGAAAAGTCGGGAAGCATGAAACCGTCGCCGAATCCGCTCTTCACAAATTTCGCAGAGAACTTCCGCCCGGCGGAGGCATACAGCTTGCGGGCAAGCTCCTCGTCCGCCGAATTGTCGGCGGCTATAAATACGTCTAAGCCTTCTTTCGACCATTCGGAGAGTTTGGCTATAAACTTTTCCCTGCCGGCATTTTCGGCCTCAAATCTCACAGAGCCTATTCCGCGCGCCAGGTCGCTATATACATATGGCGACAAATCCGCGGAATCGAATTTCAAAAACTTGGCCCTTTCAAAAACATCTCCCGGAAGCTCGAGGCTCGACACTCCAAAAAAGCTGTCGCCGTCTCTGCGAAATACCATGCAAAAAGATTTTTTTGAGAAACTTCCGTCTGCCGAGTGTGAAAAGAGCTCGGAAAATTTTGCGCACAATTTGTCGGGCTCCAAAAAGATCCAATCCGCGGGGCTTTGCGGCAGATAGTCAAAAGCCGTAGAAGACATCCCCGACGATGCGTTAGGAACGCTGTCAATGCGGACGGAATTTAAAGGACTTTCACCAAGCTGCGTATCGGGATTAAATATGCGCACGCTCTCCAAAAGCTCCCCGAAAAAATCGAGCCTTACGGGAGCGGAAGCCGCCACCGGATAGACGTCTATAATTCCGCCCCTTGCGGCAAACTGCCCCGGGCTTTCGCAGAGAACTTCATTGTAATATCCAAAATCCAGAAGTTTTTGCCTGAGGGCGTCGAACGAATAATTTGAACCTGCCCGAAGCTCCAGCCTCTCGGAAGAATGCGGAGCTTGGGCGGAGTCGAAAAACGCTTCGGGAGTAGTCAGAACAACTGTCGGCACGGGAAATCCGGCCGACTCCGATATGGCGTTCAAAGTTCCGGCCCTCTCGCAGAGCGCGTCGAAGGCGGCAGCATCGCCCGAACTGTCGAACAACGGAGGCAATACTTTCAGCCGAAACTCTCCGCCGCCCAGTTCGAGAAAATACTTTAAGCGCGAATAAAAATATTCGCATTCTCCGAAGGAATCGAAAATTGCCACCGATAATTTAGACGCGCCTTTTCGGGACAATATGCGCGCAAGCAACGCTCCCCATGATGCTTGAACCGCATTGGGGTAAAAATAAGCTTTATTTTCGGCCCTACTTCTCCGCATTTAAATTAAGCTTGGAAAATATTTGACTCCATTGCCACCAAAGCGTTCCAAAGGGCGCATCGAAAGAAGGTGCTGCCGCGGCTAAAATGGCGCTTTTAAGAAGGACGTTTTTGCCCGGACTGCGGAACAGACGGCAAACGCGTCTGCTTCGCCTTTTTTGTGCGTTTTGAGCTATTAGATTCACCCTCCGACGGAGTTTTCGGCAACCTGCCCTCCACAATTTTGGAATATTCCGCGCACGCCTGCAAAGCCGCCTTGACCTCCGCCGCCTTCTTTGAGCCCGCCGACGCCCTTGCATAGGGTTTCGACGCCACCCTGACTTCTATTTCAAAAACCTTCTTATGGTCCGGCCCGCTCTGCGACAGCAGCACATACTCCACAGTCTCGCCAAGCTTTGCCGCAAGCTCCTGAAGGGCCCCTTTGGGATTTTGATGGCTAACAAGCTCCGGAAGCTCGTCGAGCTTTCTCTTGTACCATGCAAGAACAGCCTTGCGCGCCTTTTCAAAATTCGCGTCCAGATATATGGCACCAACAATGGCCTCAAATACGTCTTCGGCGGCAGACGCCTGGGAGCGTATTTCTTCGGACCCTTGGGGAAGTATCAAGCACTGCGGTATTTGCAAATCGCGCGAAAGCTCCGCTAAAAAGGAACCCTGGGTAAGGGCTATTCTTATCTTTGTAAGCTTGCCTTCCTCAAGGGAGTCGAACTTTCTGAAAACGGTATCCGTTATAATGGACTGCAATACGGCATCTCCAAGAAATTCCAAGCGCTGGTTAGAGCGCATTTTCCCCTTGGATACGCCTACAGCCCCCGGATGGGTAAGAGCCTCCAACAATATTTTGCGGTCTTTAAATTTATACCCAAGACGCTTTTCCAAAGCCGCAAGCGCGCTCTCCGCCGACTCCGTCTTTGCGCGGGAACGGGCTTTTTTAGCATTCTTCATGGCTTTCGCCCGCTTAGCCACAGCCGGCTTGAATATAGTTTTTATGTATTTTTTAAGCTCCATACTTATTTGAGCGACAACCCGAATCGCCTGTCGACCTCCTTGGCCAACTTCTCATACGCAAATGCGCCCTCGTTCCATTTTGCATACTCGAATATGGTCTTGCCGAAACTCGGGGCCTCCGCCAAGCGCACAGTCCGGGGTATCAGGGTGTTAAAAACCTTTTGCCCCAAATAATTTTTAACCTCGGCAAGAACCTGCTTAGATAAATTCGTGCGCGAATCGTACATTGTCATCACAACCCCGCCCACTTCAAGAGAGGGGTTTACACCCGCCTCGCGGAGCTGCTCCACAACGCCCATTATCTGCCCCAAGCCTTCCATAGCAAGGTATTCGCACTGGAGCGCTATCAGCAAATAATCGGCCGCCGCAAGAGAATTCATTGACAGCAATCCCAATGACGGAGGCGCGTCTATGACAAGCGCGTCAAACTCTCCAGACGTTTTGAGCGGCTCAAGGCAGTCTTTAAGGCGCAGAAGATAGTTATCGGCCCCCGACAATTCCACTTCAATGGCCGATATGTCGGTTTCGGAGGGTATCAGGCTGAGATTTTTTCTCCCCGTCTCCAAAAGCTTGTCGCGCGCGGATCCCTCCCCGTGCAGGACTTGGTACAAGCTCGCCCCGCGTTTTTTCTCAAAACCGAGAGCGCTTGTGGCGCTGGCTTGTTGATCCATATCCACAAGCAGCGTTCTCAAGCGGCGCCGGGCCAATCCCGCCGCGAGGTTCACGGCGGTTGTGGTTTTCCCGACTCCGCCCTTTTGATTTGCGATTACGAAAACTTTGGCTGCCATTTTAAAATCCTGCCTCAATAAATACTAAAAAAACGCATATTTCCAGCCTTTTTAAAAGCCCGCGGAAAATAATGGGCCATATCGAATGCGGACAAGGCGGCAACAAACAAGCCAAGCGCCTTTTATTTGAGACTTTTCGGCTTGCAAGAAAAAAACTTTTCGCAAATTATACGCAAATCACAATTCGCCCCCATAGTTCAATGGATAGAGCAACGGTTTCCGGTACCGTTAATTTGGGTTCGACTCCCAATGGGGGTGCTTTTCGCGGCAGTGCAAAAGGCGCCGAAATTTTTTGAACGCGAAAGCCCCTATTCCCAGACGGCTCTGAAAGACGCTTTTATTTGCATGGGCGCAGCCTGCGCGCGGCAACTCCCTTAAACGTCATCTTCACCGGACGTATTTTTCCGTCGGGCTCAAAATACATTCTGTCTATGCAAAGCATTCGGTGGTCGCGGTGGTAGTTCGGTATAGGGCGCCTGTGGTAGCATATGTACCAGTCGTCCGTTCCCGGGATATTTAATACGGAGTGGTGCCCTGCCCCCGTTGCCACCTTCTTGTCCTGGCTTAAAATCGCGCCTTCGCGCTTAAAAGGACCGAAAGGTGTATCCGCCATTCCATAGCCAACCTTGTACGACGAGTCCCCCCAATTTCCCTCGGACCACATAAAGTACCACTTCCCCTTGCGCTCAAACATTACGGATCCCTCCACGTATTTTTCGGGAGTCATATCCTTGAAAATGCTTCCGTCTTCAAATGGCACTATAGACTTAAAATCGGCTGAAAGCCTGACTAAGTTGCACTTGCGCCACCCCCCATACAGCATGTAATAGTTCCCGTCGTATTCAAACACGCATTGGTCTATGGGCTGCGCCCCGTTCCAGAATTTGTCTATGAGAGGTTTTCCAATTAAATCTCTATACGGGCCTTCGGGAGCGTCGGCAACCGCAACCCCTATTCCGCCGTATTTTTCGTCCGAGGTATTGCGCGGAGTAAAATCGCCGCCTTTTCTGTCAACAGGATAGGCGTCGTTGCAGGAAAAAAATAAATAATACTTGCCGCCTTTTTCTATGGAATCCGGAGCCCACAATGCCCGGTTTAGCCATTTGATGTCTCCGCTGCATATTATATTCTTGTGCTTTGTCCACGTTACGAGATCGTCGGAGCTAAAACAGTCAAAATACAGCTGTTTTTCAAACAGATCCGAAGTTGTAGGAAATATCCAATATTTACCATTGTAGATTCTTATTTGCGGATCAGCATACCAGCCGTCCACAACGGGGTTTCCGGAAAAGCCCCTTTCGAAATTCAAATCCCCGGCAAGCAAACGAATGGCAAATATCGCCCAGAGCATATACAAGCAAAACTTCTTGACCATGGGGCAAAATGCTATCAATGCACTGCTTTGCGAGTCAAGAAATGATTTTCCAAGGCGCTATCCGGTAAATAGCTCAAAGCACGGGAAAAAAATGCAAACTTATTTCCATAAGCCGCGCGCCTTAAATTTTATTTATGCTTTCCTGCCTGGCTATTTCCTCAAAGTGGCTCTGGGCGGAAAATTGGCTCTGACTTTTAGCCTCAGTTGGCTTGTAATACGCGCCGTTGCTGTGCAGAAAACTGGAGTAGGCGTTGTCTTTTATATATGTTGCCAGAATCTCGTCTATTAGCCTCTTTTTCAATGCTGGATCCTCTATGGGGAAGATGCACTCTATGCGCTTAAACATATTCCGCGTCATTATATCACCGCTGCCCGCGTAAAGCTCAGGATTGCCCCCGTTCTCGAAATAGTATATGCGGCTGTGCTCCAAATAGACGCCAACAATGCTCTTGACCGTAATGTTTTCGCTCAATCCCTTTACACCGGGAACCAGAGCGCATATTCCGCGAACTATCATGTCTATTTTCACCCCGGCCTGCGAAGCCGCGTAAAGGGCGTCTATGGAGCTTTTCTCAACAACGGAGTTAACCTTTATGATTATGCGCGCCTTCTTCCCTTTTTTTGCATTTTCAGCTTCGCGCGCCACAAGCTCGAGAAATTTTGAATGGAAGCAAAACGGAGCCACAAGCAGCTTTTTAAACTCCGGATTGCGGACTTTTCCGGTAAGGGTGTTAAACAGCGACGCCACTTCCGAAGTAATGTCGGCGCGCGCGGTAAAAAAAGACAAGTCTGTGTAAAATCTGGCGGTCTTTGAATTGTAGTTGCCCGTGCCCAAATGGGCGTATCTGCGCAAGACCCCGCCCTCCTCGCGGCGAACAACCAGACACGTTTTGCAGTGCGTCTTGAAGCCCACTATCCCATATACGACGTGGACTCCGCGCTCCTCAAGCTCCCGGGCCCACTGAATATTGTTTTCCTCGTCAAAGCGGGCCTTCAATTCTATCAGAACCGTTACCTGCTTGCCGTTAGTGGCGGCTTCTTTTAAAGATTTCACAATGGGAGAGCCTTGGCTCGTCCTGTAAAGGGTCATCTTTATTGCCAACACCGCAGGATCTTTGGCTGCGCGCGCCACAAAATCCTCAACAGGGGCAAAGCTGTCGTAGGGATGGTGCAAGAGCATGTCTTTTTGGGCTATCAGGCGGAAATAGTCGTCGCAGCGCCTGAAGTCTTCCGGCAAATGCGGCCTAAATGGCGGAAATTTCAAATCAGGCCGGTCTATCATGTCGTACGCGAGGCTCAGGCGCGCCAAATTCAATGGGCTTCCGTTTATCTTGTATATGAAATTCTCGTCTAAATCTATTGCGTTTACAAGAGTCCGCAGCGCCGAATCGCCTACGCAAGCCTCTATCTCAAGACGGACGGCGGCGCCTTTGCGCCTATTGTGGAGTTCGTTTTCAATGGTGTTCAGAAGGTTCTCCGTCTCCTCCTCGTCGAAATACAAGTCCGAGTTGCGGGTTATTCTAAATATGGCGGAATTTCTGACTTTATAGCCCGGAAATAGCCTTTCGGCATAATACTTTATGGTATCGCTAAGATAAACAAAGTGCTCTCCTCCGGGTTTTTCCCACGCGCCCTCGAACTTTATTATGCGCGAGAGAATGGGCGGAACCGGAATTATTGCTATTGAGCTCTGCGCCCTTCTAATTTCCGGATTGGCTATGCTCACAAGGACATACAAGCCCTTGTTTCTAAGATGGGGGAAGGGGTGAGCGGGATCCACCGCCAAGGGTGTAAGCGCCGGATATATGTCGGACTCAAAATATTTTGAAAGCCACTCTTTCTCCGAGGCGGAGCATTCTTTTGGCGTCTTAAAAAATATCCTCTCTTTTGCGAGGGCCGGGAGAAGCTCGTTTGTCCAACAATCGTACTCGTCGGAAGTCATAGAGCTTGTAATGGCGGATATGCGCCTCAGCTGCTCGCGCGGGCCAAGCCCGTCGAAGCCCACTTCCAAGACGCCGGACTCCAGCTGTTGCTCGAGCCCGGCTACCCGTATTTCAAAAAATTCATCGAGATTGCTGCTGACTATGGACAAGAATCTAAGGCGCTCCAACAGAGGGAAATTCTTTTCGGAACACAAATTTAAAACCCGCCTGTTGAATGCGAGCCAGCTCAGCTCCCTATTAAAGTAAATGCTTTCGGTATTTTTCATTTGCGCAGCAAATCAATGTTTCAAGGCTATGTAAAGCGACAGCGGCGGCAATGTCAATATTCCCGATTTCACCGCGTGAAAATCGTCCGCCAAACCGCGAATGTCGAATCTGTCTATGTCGGCAATATGGACAAAGCCTTCTATATCCCCGCCAATCGGTATATCGGCTGAGTCTAAGGAGGGATTAAACGCAACGAATATGGATGGCGCGCAATTCATTGACCTGTCAGCGTTGAACAAAGCTGCCGCGGCGGGGCTCGGAGAGCCGGAATAAAACTTAAAAAATCCGTCGCAAACCGGATGGTATGGGCGAAGGGCCGCT
>CALXOC010000123.1 GCA_944389915.1 uncultured Opitutales bacterium
ATGGGTTGCATGGCACCGCGACGACGTAACCACCCTCCCCGAAGAAAGCCCGCATTAGGGAGAGCAAAATGGAAACGGAATCGAGTCAGCGAAAGACTATTCGGAGCCGCACCGCGCTCGCCGAATATTTTTTGACGGCGCCTTCCGTATTATGGCTGGGTATTTTCTTTTTAATACCCACTGTTCTGGTGTTCGCCATAGCTTTCAGAACGGCAGATCCTTTCGGAGGAATAGACTCGTCATGGACTCTCGAGACAATCTCAAACGTCCTGCGCGCCGATTATATCGCAGTGATATGGCGCACCGTATGGGTGAGCTGCGTTGTTACGGCAATATGCCTTTTGCTCGGCATACCGGTAGGCTATTGGATTGCCCAGCAAAACCCAAAATACCGCTACTGGTATCTCCTTGCCGTAATAATTCCGCTGTGGACAAATTTTTTAATAAGAATATTCGCATGGCGGGTTCTCTTGCACCCCGAAGGCTTTCTCCGCCGTTCGCTGTTGTACTTGGGAATCATTCCCGACGACTTTTTTTTGCTGAACAACATAGGGGCGGTAATTATTGTAACCGTGTACACATGCCTGCCCTTTGCAATTCTCCCAATCTACGCGGCGGCGGAAAAATTCAATTTCTCGCTCGTAGAGGCGGCAAGAGACTTGGGAGCTTCGCGCTTCAAGGCGTTCACAGCCATATTCCTCCCGGGAATTAAACGCGGAATAATAACTGCGGTACTGGTGGTATTCATACCGGCAATGGGGTCCTACGCCATTCCGGACCTCGTTGGAGGGGCCGGCGGCGAACTGCTCGGAAACAAAATTGCGATAAGGGCGTCGGCCAGCAGGAACCTTCCCGAGGCCGCTGCATTGGCGGCTATGCTGGCAATCATAATAACATTGCCGCTTTTGCTGGCATTCCTGAAACAAAAGCGGGTGTTTAGAACGGTAATGAATTTGAGGCGCTCTGCGGGGGATTCGACAAAATGAAATCCCGCTATACATCTCTTTTGATTACGCTGATTGTCATGGCTTTTATGTACATGCCCATAGTGATGCTGGTGTCGCAGTCGTTTAACGCATCGCGATACGGCGGGAAATGGACGGGATTTTCATTTAAATGGTACTCGGCATTGTTCAGGGATTACAGCGTTATAAACGCGGCGATTAACACTATCATAATTGCGCTTTCCGCCACTTTTTTATCCACAGCAATAGGAACGTGCGCGGCTTGGTCCCTGCATAAGTACAGGCATTCAAAACTGCAGACAATGCATTACGCTTTGGTTTACGCTCCGCTTGTAATTCCCGACGTCCTAATGGGAATAAGCCTATTGCTTATGTTTGTGAGCCTCAAGGCGGATTTGGGGCTGACGACCGTAATTCTGGCCCACACCACGTTTTGCGTAAGCTTTGTAACCTTCACAGTGCTTGCGCGCCTTCAAGACTTCGACTTTAACATAATACAGGCTGCCGAAGACCTGGGCGCAGGCAGCGCAAGAATATTTTTTAAGTTGATTCTTCCCCTATTGGCTCCGGGGATAGCCGCCGGGGCAATGATGGCCTTCACCCTTTCAATGGACGACTTTGTGGTAACATTTTTTGTCGGGGGGCCGGGGAGCACCACATTGCCCGTAAAGGTGTACAGCATGATGAAGCACGGGCCTCCCGCCATAATAAACGCCCTATCTGTCGTATTCATGGCGCTGACTTTCACGGTAGCCATAGCGGGGCAAATTTTCACGCGCAAAAAATTCTAAAAAGGCATGCAAAAATGAAGATAGACATACGAAAAATATCGATGCTCGTTCCGGCCTTATTCTCCGCGTTAATGTGGGGATGCGGTCCGGCGAAACCCGTATTGAACGTTTATATGTGGTCCGACTATATAGACCCGGAACTTGTTCGTGCGTTTGAAAAAGAAAACAACTGCAAGGTTGTCATGGATATTTTCGACTCCAACGAATCCATGTACGCAAAAATCAAGGCGGGGGGAACCGGATACGATCTAATACTTCCCACTACCTACATGGCAAAAATCATGTCAGAACAAAACATGGTTGAAAATTTGGACCATGCGAAACTGCCCAATTTAAAATATATTTCCAAAACCTATCTGAACGACTTGGCCCTGGACAAAACCATGAAATACAGCGTGCCGTATATGATAGGATACACCTGCGTGGCCTACAACAAGGAAAAGCTTGGGAAAATAGAGAACTCGTGGAACGTTTTCTCCAATGAATCGCTGAAAGGCAGAATGACGCTGCTAAACGACCACAGGGAAACCATAGGAGCCGCGCTTTTCTTCCTGGGCAAAAGCATGAACACAACCGACAGCGCCGCCCTTGAAAAGGCGAAAGAGCAAGTTATAAAATGGAAGAAGAACCTGGCCAAATTCGACAATGAAGTCTACAAGGTTGGCATTCAATCTGGAGAGTTCCTAATCGTGCAGGGGTACAGCGGCGACCTATTTCAAGTGCTTGCAGAAACTCCATCGCTTGCATACATGTGCCCCAAAGAGGGAATTTCAATGAGCTGCGACGACTGGGTTATTCCCGTGGGAGCCAAGAATAAAGAGCTCGCATACGCCTTCATAAACTTCGTGTGCGCTCCGAAGAACGCAGCAAAAAACATGGAATTCACCTGTTACAGCTCGCCTATTCCCGAAGCTCGCCAATATGTGTCCGACGAGAATAAGAACCACCCCGGCATGTTCATTCCGGAAGATTTATACAAGAGAGGCGAGCTTATAAAAGACCTCGGCGCCGACAATGCAAAATATATAAAGATCTGGGACGAAATAAAACTCGCCCAGTAATGCGCTTAATTCCGCCCATATATAAAAAGGGCCCACAGGATTCCTTTTTTATAGAAATTCCAAGCGCATCAAAAAAGCGCGCGGAAAGCTTACATGCAAAAAACATCTTTGATGCGGACGCTCCATATTAATATGGAGTATTCGCCCTAAAGCAGCGGAATATTAGCGCGAAAATATGCCACCAACAAAAAAGCTTCCAGCGCGACAATGCGCCGGAAGCTTTTTCAATGCTCGGGACGGGACTTGAACCCGTACGACTTTCATCGGCGGATTTTAAGTCCGCTGCGTCTACCATTCCGCCACCCGAGCAATAAAGAAATAAAGCGCCTTCCCTGCGCCCACACACCGCTTTGTGTACAAGCGCCAAAAAAATTTACTTTGCCGCCCATCGGGCATTAAATACGCTTCTGCCAAAAAACATCTTTAGCAATTTTGGCAGTCTCCCCAAAAAAGCACGCCAAGTCAAAACCATTTTTTGGATAATATGAAAGATTAGCATGCTCCCCAAGGGCCCGATTCGGCTCCTGCGCGCGGACTGGCTATAGTAATATAAACACGTATTCTCCGTTTAGCTCCGCCATTTTGACCTTTGCAGCCTTTGAGGGGAAAGATTCTCCCTGTCCGTTTACCGTTATTTTTGATTTTACTTCGCCGTAATTGCGCCCAAAGGTTTTTGATTTGCTCTCAGGCACATAAACCCAGGCCGTTCCGCCAAGCTCGTTCTTATATGCGGTAAAGCAAAGATACGCCACGTACCCCTTCATCTCCACAAAGGACGACGGCTTTGCCTTGGTTATATAAATAGTGAGCGCCTTATTCAGATTTGAAGCAGGATCCGACTTATAATAATCGGCTGTAAAGCGCGGCGCGGCATATATTCCCGCGGCAAAAAGCGCCATAAACATTAAAAGCAATATTCTTTTCATAAACACTCCTTTTCAATATTCAAACGGATTCCCATTATTTTTATATTTTTAAATATAATGTCAAAAATATTATTAAAGAATATGTAAATTATAAGCTTTATTTTTACAACCAATGCCAATTTAAGAAATACGCGCAATTAACGGACGGTTGCGGAATCCCATCTGAAAGCGGAAATAAGGAGAGTCCAAAAACTTGCGTATGCAGCTATGCACTGGAAAGGATCCGAAAGCACCGACATTACAAGCAGTGATAGGCATGTCAAAAATATCATAGCTCCCGAAGCGCTAAAATCGCATTTAAACAGCCATCTAAAGAAAAAGAACATGGGCATAAGCATTGATAGCGCAAGGCCCGCAAATCCGTATTCGACAAGCTTGCAAAGAAAATCCGAATGCGGGGTAATCCATACCGAATCGCCCAAATCTCCCCCTTGCTTGAAAGCAAAAACATTGGGGAAAGACGCAGCCCCCCAGCCGAACATGGGACGCTCTTTAACCAAGCAAAGGCAGTCGTTTACCAGCGAATGTTTTTGAACAAGAGTGATTGCTGATTCGTCGGAGGAGTTGACAAGCAGCATTTCGTTGGGATTATCCAGTGATTTCGCACAAGTGTGGAATAACATGAAAGCAAAGGACAGCGCCAACAATGTGTAAACCGCGCATGGCACATAAAAACGCGGCGTTATCTTATGCAAGGATTGCGAGTACTTGCTCATCCAGTGGCGGTCCATATTTTTCCTGGTAGGCACCGTATCCAAAACCAATACGAAAAATCCGAATAGACAAAGCACATAAGCGATGGACCTTTCAAGGGGCGTTCCGCAATAGCAGATTCCCCAAAGTATGATGGCGCACGAGAGCAAAGAGAGAGACCGCAGCGATAATGAGAAGGATTTCAACCTGAAACGCTGCGCCGAATAAATTGCGTTTGTCAATCCCGCTCCGAGCCACGCTATTGAAAAGGCCGACCAATGCGACTTATGCGGGAAAGTAAAGAAAGCCCCGGGGCCGAAATTGGGAAGATTTTCCCTGCCGAATATATCTAAAATCAACTCATAAATAAGGCCAAACACGGTCCAAACGGCAACCGCAGACACGCAATAGAAGAAAATTCTTCTGATTATGTAGCGGGAATCCGTTATGAAGAATATCGACAGCGCATATGCCACAGCAGAGATGGTAACAAGATCCAGAGTGATTGGCTGGAGGGAATTGATCGACGCCGAAACAAATGAGCCGGCGCCGCTTGTGTCTATTGCAAAGTATTCACCGGATCCCGACAACACAGTTTTAAGTACAGGATTGCACAATCCCAATATGGTGAAAGCCAAAACCGCGAAATACGGCAGAAGCGCAATTATGTAATTTCTGAGGGTATGCGCGTTCGCTTCAACCCAAGTGCGCGCATAATTGGCCACATTTATGGGAGCTATTATCCCCATTGCTATAAACAGCCCAATGGAAATATCGTTATTCCCCCCCAAGAAGAACATCGGAACAAACACCATCAGCAGCGCGTTGATAATCAACAAGCGCTCGTTCCCGTTTTTGGAATGTTTTACAATTACTTCTTCGTCGAGCATAAACGAAACCTATTTTATGAAACAAATGGATTTGGCAACTTCATTCGAAACTTTTTCGCCCTCCAACTCCCTGACGATTTCCAAGGCAAACTCCACGGCCGTGCCGGCCCCCTGGGAAGTTATTACGCGGGAATCGCTAACCACCAATGCCGAAGCGTTGCAATTGCCCAATTTAGGCAATATCGAAGTGTGCCCCGTGCATTTCAAGCTTCCGTCGAGAATTCCTGCGCGGCAAAGCACCAGAGGCGCCGCACAAATTGCCGCAATTACAGCGCCCCGACTGCGGTGTCTGACCAAAATTTCCAAAAGCTCGGAATTGTCCATGACATCGTAAGTTCCGGGACCGCCAGATAGTACTACCGCATCAAAGTTTTCGTTTTTTACCGCATTGAGCGTCGTGTCGGCGAGCACGCGAACGCCGCTCCTGCCCTCTATCTCCTTGGAACTGCCGACGGCCGCACTCGCAACGCCGATACCTGCCCGCCGCAATATGTCTATGGGCGCTATCCCCTCTATCTCCTCAAATTTGTTAAAAATTACAACTAATGCCTTTTTCATTTTGGATTTCTTATGAATTTAAAAATCGAGTTTTTGTATATTTCCGTCTCTTCAAGCCCGTAATGCCCCATTCCCTTTATCCATACAAGCCTTTTTGCGGAAGAGCATATTTTGTAGTTCTCCCGCGCATTTCGCGGCGGCACGACAATGTCGGAATCGCCGTGGACAATTAAAACCGGGGGCTTTGAGCTCGAAAGTATCTTCGAGTTGTCGAGGATGTCCCACGGTATCACGTTAAATGGCAGGACCACTTTTGGGCCATTGGCTATTCCGCCAATCAATACGGCGCATCGGGCGTCGGGGTGCCTTCCTATTATTTCGCAGGCGGCAACGCTGCCCAAGGAATACCCCACCGCCGCGATATTTCCGGGCTTAAAGCCAAGCCCGGACACGTGCCTCCAAGCCGCTTTTGCGGACTCGCGCAGACGCGGAACGCTCGGGCCGGGATCGCTCAGGCCGTATCCGGGATAATCATAGGCAAAGACGGAAAATCCCGCGTCAACATAGAGTTTTACAGTATCGCTTATCATGCCTATGTCCTCGCCGTTGCCATGGCTGTATATCACGCAAATTTCAGACTTCGGCGCGGGGAAGAATCTTCCCAAAATTTTTGCTCCGTCGGGAAGCTTTAGAAAAACATCCCCTTCTTCTTCGGCGTAACTTTTCGGGGAGCGGGGAAATATTAGCATATCGGCAAAGAAGAACGCGAATGCCAGCAAAGCCGCGTATAAAATAAGAATTGCAAACGCTATGTAGGCAAAAATCTTCATTGCTGCTTTACCATGGAGTCCAAGAGCTTCCATGCCGACGGCGGAAGGGTTTCGGGGCGCCTGTCCGGAGATATTTCCGGATACAATTCTTTAATCCAATCCAACAGCAGCGGCGAATCCTCTTCGGCGTCCTTGGCAATGGAGGCTATTTGTTTGCGGCGTTTTGAAAACACTGCGCGCATTAGTTTTTTTGTTTTTGGAGCGAATATATAGGGATCTGCCTTGCGCCGCATGGGCAGAAGCACGGAATCCACCGCGGGACGCGGATAAAAGCACGAAGCGGAAACTTTATGGGCGCTTAAAACATCATATGCCTCACCCAAGCAAATTGTTATGGGGGAGAAATCCTTTGTTCCGCCTTTTGCGGCAAAGCGCGAAGCCGCCTCTTTTTGGAGCATCAGAGACATTGCAACAGGAAGCCTATGGCAGAGCACGGCGTCGAGCCACGCGGTGCTTATAGCGTAGGGCAGGTTGGCTATGACTTTAAAATCTTCTATGTTGTTCGGCAGCCCCGCCAAAGGGAAGTCAACCGCGTCGGCGTTTATGACGTTGAAATTCGGTTCCGAAGCAAAGCGCCGCACTAAAAAAGAGAACAGGGTCTTGTCGAACTCCACGGCGTACACTTTGGCGCCGCTTTGAAGCAGCGCGCCGGTCAATGTTCCCAATCCGGGGCCCACTTCCACAACAGTGTCGGAGGCGCAAAGATTGGCGAGCTCGAGGGACTTTCTTACTATATTCGGGTCAACCAGAAAGTTCTGCCCCAATTTTTTCACCGGAACATGCCCCAAGCTCCGCAGAAGCTCGGCAGTTTCCGACGGGGTATATAATCCGGATTTTTGCATCTCTTTAAGAGTGCAAAACGCTTGGGAAGAAGCAACATTATTTCTTTGCCAAGTTTTCGCGCATTGATTTCATGGCAAGCAATGAATTATACAGACACGCTTATAGAAACCATAAAGCGCCTGCGCGCACCCGACGGTTGCCCGTGGGACAGGGAGCAAACCCACAAATCCGTGCGCGGGCATCTCGTGGAGGAATGCGCCGAACTCCTCGAAGCGATAGACCTCGACGACCCCGATAAAATGCGCGAAGAACTCGGCGACGTCCTGATGCATTTGATGCTGCACGCCGAAATAGCCTCCGAAGAGGGAAAGTTCAATTTTGCCGACGTTGAGCGCGATTTGAACGATAAACTCGTGCGCCGCCACCCTCATGTTTTCGGCAAAGAAAACGCAAAAAGCAGCTCCGACGTTTTAAAGATATGGCAGGATGTGAAGGCGAAGGAGAAGAAGGAGCGCACAGTGGGCGGATTGTTCGACGGCATACCTCCGCAACTGTCCGCCATGCGCTACGCGTGGGACATAGCAAAAAAGGCGGATAGGCAGGTGCTTGGCAAGGCTGAGGAACATGCGGAAAGCGGAAATTCAAAATCCGCCAAATTCGGCAAAGCCATGTTTGGGCTTATATTGGAGGCCGCAAAAGAGAAAATAGAGCCTGAGTCCGCCCTGCGCGACTATATTTCCCTGATACGCGAAGCCGACGAAGCCCGAAACGCAAAAGCTTAAGCAGGCTATGCCGAAAACGCGCAAAGTCAGGATAGGCTCGGCAGGCGGCGAAATAGAGTTCGCCGTTCGCATAATAAATGCCGCGCGCTCGAAAAACTACAGAATGTGGTTTTCAGCCCCCGACACCTTAACGCTTTCAAAGCCCGCGCGCTCCGGCGAATCGGAAGCGCTTGATTTTCTATTTCAGAATTCTGATTGGATTTTGAAAAACCGCGGAAATGAGATTCCAACAACCACGCTGTCCGACTATCTAAAAGAATATCCTGCCCTGCACTTCGACGGCGAAGCATGGCTGGCGCAAATAATTCCCGCGCGCTCCGAAAGCTTTGTATACCAAGACGACAGGGAGCACAAAATCATATTTGCCGCGCTCGGGGACTCCGGCGCCGAACTCGAAAAAATATTTTTTAAATTCGCGCGCGCTCGAATTTCAAAGCTTGCGAACCTCGCATCTCTTGAGACGGGCCTGGGCTTCTCGAAAATTTCCGTGCGCGACCAATCGAGCCGCTGGGCGTCTCGCTCCTCAAGCGGCACGCTTTCGTTTAATTGGAGGATTGCTCTGCTTCCGGAGCATCTCCAAAACTATATTGTCAGGCACGAACTCGCGCACACAAAATTCATGGACCACTCAACGGCTTTTTGGATATTCTTAAACAGAATTTGCCAGCCCGCCAAAAAGCTCGACGCCGAACTCGCAAAAGTTAGCGGAAATTTTTTTAGAATAAGGCTTTCTTAAAACACAGGTTCAGATATACGGACATTGACCGGCATTTCAATGCCAATTAAAAAAAACGGGCGCATGAAACGGCTCTCATGCGCCCGCTCTTTTTAAACTGCCGCCATACTACCCTTGTTTTTCCGGCTTCAGGAGAAGATAATCCCTCGCTTTGGCAACTCCGCCCTTGTAGGGGAAATCGCTCTTCGTGTAATTCGTGATAATTTCGCTGCCGTCGGAGAAACGGGTAATAAACACCCCGGGCGCAAGCTCCCTGTTCTCCTCCATAAATTCAAGTTGAAGGTATTTCAGGGGCTGAAAGGCGTCGTACATCTCCTTGTATCTGGCTATGGAATCGGGAGTATAAGAGGCGCTATAGAAAATGGGCCTGCCGGCAAACTCCACAAGGCGCAAGAAATTTGTAGTGCCCTTCGGGCGGTATCCCTGCGTAAATTTGTCGGGGTTGCTCAAAACTATTCCGTGGTAGACAAGCTCCCACAGGGGCGCCACGCGGTCTATTAGCGGATTGTATTTTTTCTTGTCGTCGGCGGTGGCGCATTTGGAGAACTGCTTGTCTCCAAAGCCCTCGCCGTAAAGCATATGCCTGCCGAGGTAATTTACGTAGTCCAAATGTTGCAGGCAATGCTCGAAACCGCATTCGCTCGCGGCGCCTCCAAACAATTCGCTGGCATATGCAAGAGTCCTGCACTGGGCCTCGGCCTGCTCCCGCCTGTTTGCAGGGTGGGCCTTGTCGAAGCACTGGTCAGGCGGGCGGGCGCTAAACACGTCTATATACAATATGCCCTCGTAGCCGAGCTTGCGCGTGTCTTCAAGCTGCTTTTTTATAAAGAGCTCCCAGGAGCGCTTTATGCAGATGTAATACATATTGCCTCCGTTGAGAACGCACACGCGAAATAGCGAGCCGTCTTTCTTCTTGCAGACATAGTCGGGATCCCACATGTCGGAATTGGTGTAGGCGTCTGTGTGGTTTGAGTTCGAGCATATCTGGTAGCCCTGTTGCTGCGTGTACTTAACAAAGTCCTTCAGCGCCGCCTCCCCGCCTACGCACTCTTCTATCGGGAATATTTGCGGGCAGCGGCCGTCGTAACCGCCGCACTGCCAGCCGGCGTCGCAAAAGTGGACATCGGTCATTCCCGCCGCCTTAAAGGCGTCTACATATTTTTTCGCGTTTTCAAAAGTAAGTATTGGCCTTGCCTTACCCACAACGTCCTCGGGCTTTAAATCAAACTCGTCGGCGCGCTTCTTGCCCCTATACCCGGGAATGGCGCTGTGCGGCTCTATGCGGAAGGGCATGGCTGTGGCTATCTGCTGCAGAGCCTTTCTATTTTTCATGCGCTCCCTGAAGGGCTTAAACTTGCCGCTGTCGAGCTGCATTTTTCTATACGTCCTACCCATGCCGGAATAGTTCGCGTCGTCGCCCTTGAGTGTTATAAAGTCTATGACTATGTCTTCGTAAGGCAGGTATCCCATATGGCTGAAATTCCAGCGTGGACGAATTTTGTATATTCCGGAATCCACATTGACGCACATTTGCATATCGTATTGCATGCCTCTTACAACAGCCAAAAAGGTCTCGCGCGGATTCTTCATGCCGAATATGGGAATCTGCGATATCCTGTTCATGTATGATCCCTTATCGGCTCTAAAGGTTCCCATTTCCCCTCGCCCGAATATCCAAAAACCGTCTTCTCCCTTTTGGGCAACGGCGTTGTCGGCTACAACTTCAAACCATTCAAATCCATCGGGTATCATAGACTTCGGAATTGTTATGCGTTTGGTGCTGTCGTTTATTTTTGTGGCTTCTATTATGTGCGTATCGGTGCCCCCGTTTTTTTTCTTTATAACAAGGGTGGCGCTGTCAACTGCGCACAAGCATGAAGCCGCAAATATTACCGCTAAGAATGCAAGTATCTTCATATATGTATTTCCTCCGTTTGATGTATTTAACCTATAACGCTGTAAATAGCATCTTATAAAATTTTTACCTTTTCTTAAAGTAAAATTTTGGACAAAAGATAAACTTTTGGATACCGAATATAAAAAGAGCCAAAAAACATGCGGGATTGGGCGTTAAAATGCCCAATCCCGCACAATATACCGCCTAATTGCCCGCTTTTACTTTCTGCGGCGGAAGGCAAACATTAGAGCCAAAGCTCCAAATATTGCCGCCAACTCTGCGGGTTCGGGAATGGCGGTATAAATAGTATACGCGCCCGAAGCGCTTTCAAGCTCCTCTATATAGAGATTTGTGCCAAGGATTCTTTTTGAACCTTCTTCGTCCAAGAAGTAGATTCTGTCTTGGCTGGAGTAGTCGGCAAGGTATTGGGCCATGTCGCTTATTATAAAGTCTCCCTTTAGGATTTCTCCAAGAACCACGCTTGTGGGGCTGTTGTCGGCATTAACAATGCTGCCAACCGTCAGAACATTACCGGCTGAAACATCGAGGGTAAGCATGCTGTTTATATTTCCAAGGCTGATCTTGCCGATATTATTGTCGGCGTTAACCACAATTTTGGCCTTTGCGTCGGTATAAATATTGAAAGTGGATTCGGCCTGGGTTGCGGCGCCTCCCACGGCAAATGCATCGGTGCTGTTCAATGTCAGGACGGTGGAATCATAAATGGTTAGCGGAGCGTTCGCATTTGAAACAAGCTTGCCCGTTCCGGCATTTGAAACTATGTCGCCGTACAATGCGAAGTAGCTTGTTGCATCGCTTGGCGCCACGTTGACCGATGCATTCTTGCCAAGCTCTATTGAAGCCTTAACGCTCGGGCGGGAGCTCTGCGTGGAATATACGCCGAAAGACAGAGCATAATCCCAGCCATTGCCCGTCTGTGTAACTCCGTTTACATCTATGGAGCCGTCAATATACCCCTTATTTATGCGCGAAGACACCGCATAAATTTGAACCCCTGTACCAATATATGATGCGGTCGAACTCGAATGAAGGTTAAAATTATTTCTATTTGACTCGGAACCTATGATAGATGCGCCCCTCGCCTCTACAGCCCCTGAATTAAATTGAAAACCGCCAAAATACTGAACTTTTGATTCTACTCCCTTATCGTCAACGCCAACATATATCATTGCCCCGGCATTGTTGCAGATAAGTGAGCCATTAAATGTGGAAGCGGTAAGATAAGTATTGGTTGAACCTATGCTTGAATCATTTGTTTTGAATGAAAAAGAGCCTTCCCCGCTTATGATGTTTGTGCCGCTGAGAGTAAGAAGAGTTGATGATGATGACCCGGCGGTTCCATTGACTTCAAAAGTGGAATTTGTGAGAGAAACATTACCTAAACTTGTTAGTGAATTAACCTTTACGGCGGAACTGTCCGCAGAAATGCTGAAATTGCTCATCGCAAAAGTGTCGGCTTTAACTTCAAACAAGCTTCCGCCCGAAAGCGACATCACTTTTTGTTCGCTTGTAATGGAACCTTCTCTGGTATTTATTTGTGCGGGAACTGTTCCAATTATAAGCTTTGAAGCATTTTGGAGGACAATAGACGGATCCGAGCCGGGAAGATCCGTAGAATCCCTGTATATGGCAAGCACGCCTTCGTTTAGATTGACTGTTGCTGCGTCAAGAACAAGTTTTCCGGCGCGTAGATAGCCCCCGTTTGTAGACAATCCGTTGACACCGTATATCCCATTATAATCATATGTAATATCTTTTATTGTCATAACCTGGCAGCCGTAGGGAGCGGCTCCACGCTTAGACGAGAAATGATAGCCCGTAAATGTAAATGAAGACACATCCTGGCCGGCTCCGGATAGCGTGGCAGTGCCGTCGGACGCATTCAAAAACAAGCAATACTCGGTACTGAACGCGGCATCAACACCTTCGCCTACCGTGAGATTTTGGTTCACATTTAAGGCGATATTCTTGCCTGCCGTTACAGTGGCGCTGGCTTCATAATTTACGTTGTCGTATGTTTTAGTGGCTGTGATTGTTTCGTCTTCCGTTATATTCCAATCAGCTGCAAACGCAATTGAGAAAGCAAATATGGGGATTATTGCTATTATATATTTTTTTGTTCTCATAGCTTTGTCCTATTAGTTAAAATTAGGCGGTATATTAATAGTATAGGCGATAAACAGAATCCTAATAGTGCAATATGCCTTAATTATCAGGGTATTAAGCATATGGCTATATCAGTAATCTGTTTCATCAAAATAATTTTATGACTCGAAAAAATAAAAGTCAAAATTTATTTTAGATACCATTTTTTTATTTTAGACAAATCATCAATCTTTTGCATTCCGCTAAAATAAAGACTTTTTGTTAAAACGCTTATCAAATTATCTAAAATTAACGGGAAATTTTTTTTAATTTCAAAAAAAAATACAATTTTAGCTAAATAAGAAAAAGGTACGGCTTTAAAAACCGTACCTTTGCTATTATGAAAAAACTATTCTGCTAAAATTTTACCAAGTTGCACTTTATCTTGACCAAAGTAAGAACAACGCCGAATTTCGGAATCATTTTACCCATATCTTACACAATCACGCCATAACATTATTATGTAAAAGCATGTTACGCAAAAACCGGCCAATGCAAAGAACCTCATGGCGATTTTTAATATAGCAATATTTCTCTTGGTTGTAAACTTTTTTTATGGACAATAATTTTAATTTTAGATAACAAAACCTATAAAATTAGCGCAAACATGAAAAAACGCGACAAATACCTATGGATGAAAAAGACCGACAGCTCGCTTTTGTTATGGCCCAAGGCGAGTGTTGAACGGTCTTTGATAAAGCCCACCGCTCCGGAACGTTTTGTATCGCACAACCCCAAAGAAAAAGTTACCGCGCCCTATCCGCTCCCATTTGGAGGGCTGGAAGCGTACGGAATATCGCACGCGGCTATTTCGGCGCATGCCGCCGCATTTTACACATCGAGAAGCAGGGAAAAGTTTAATTACATATCCTACACGCTTAGCGGAAGCGTCATATTAAAAATAGACAAAAAGGAAATCCAGCTAAAGGAGGGATCTTTGTTTTACGCCTCGAGCAAATCGGAATACACATTAAAAATAGCAAAGGTATGGCGCATAATATTTTTCCACCTCGAGAAGTCAAAGCGCTGGAACAACCTGACCAACGCGGTTTATATTGTGCGCAAGAGCAAGTTTTTAAACGAGATTAAATACCTTGCCGAACAGTATTTCAAGGAGGTTTACAAGCCCGACAGGTCTCTGCGCCTGCTGTGCATGTATGCGGAGCAAATAGCGTATTTTATAAGGCGCGAACTTTCAGACGACAACACCCTATGGCAAAAGGTCGACGAAGTTCTCGCCGGAGTGGAGAGCGGGTCAATCAAAGATTTCTCTGTAAAAAAAGTGGCAAGGGATTTGAACATCAGCGTTTACGAGCTCAATAAATTCTGCACCAAGACCTATGGAATGAATTTGGCCACCCTTTCAAACTCCATAAGAATGGACGCGGCAAAGCGCGAATTGATTTCCGGATACATGCGCATAAGCGAAGTTGCTAAGAGCACCGGTTATGCAAACGTCCACGCCTTTTCAAAGGCCTTTAAAAAGAGCACGGGAATGTCGCCAAGCGAGTTCGCTGAGCTTGCAAAAGCAAAAATCTCACAAGACCCCGGCAATAATGCCGCCGCCTCTTAAGTTCGGCAGCCCAAAGCCGCGGGCGGAAAATCTGCGCGGATTCTTCTTGAAAAAATTTCCGACGGGAAAAGACTCGGCCCTATGAACTTCACCGCCCTCGATTTTGAAACTGCAAACCAAACGCGCGCCTCTGTATGCGCAATAGGTTTGCTGCGCGTGGAAGGCGGTATTGTAAAAGCGCGCATACACCAGTTAATAAGGCCCGACTCGCCTTTTAACTACATGTGCACAATGGTGCACGGCATACGCGAATTCGACGTTCGCAACGCTCCGAGTTTTCCGGAGTTTTGGGAGGAAATACGCGGCTATTTTGGCGACAACGTAGTTGCCCACAATGCCCCCTTCGACATCTCCTGCCTCAAAGAATCTTTAAAGTTTTACGGGCTGGAATTTCCGTCTTTCGACTATATTTGCACGCTCCAAATCAGCAGAAGAATAAACAATCTTCCAAGCCACTCTCTCGATTTTCTGGCGCGACACTTTGGGGTGGAACTGTTGAGGCACCACAACGCCCTTGAGGACGCATGCGCTTGCGCGAGGCTATTTGAGATATTCTCAAAAGAAACGGACGTTTCCGCTTTTAAAAAGCCATTTAGCCCTTTTGCGCAAAAGATCCGGGCATGCGGAAAAAAGCAAAAATTAACAGCGGGGGAAAAGCCCGAATGGAAGTCCGCCGAAGAATATGTTTCCAAACTGCGCAACTTAAAAGGCGCGGCACTACGGCATGCCCAGGCAAAACACAGCGCCTATTCCGTCGCCAATCTCTGCGAACTCCCATTCGAATATGCAGACATAGATTTTTCCAAAAATTTTGTGGTTGTTGGAAGATTTGCAAACATAACGCGCTCCGATGCCGAGTCTTTAATTTTGCGCCTCGGCGGAAGCGTTTCGCGCAAGGTGCGCGCAGACACCGACTACATAGTTGTGGGTTCAAAGCGGCAGCCTGAATGGGAAGCGCAGGAGTACGGACCCGAAATAGATTCGGCGCTTCAAACAGGCAGAGCAGTCTTTATAAGCGAATCGCATTTTTTGAAGCAATGCTATTGAAGCCGTCCTGCAAGCGGCAAAAGCGCACGGCGCAAAAAGCGGCTGTTGCCCCCGATTCCAGCAAATAATATAAAAAAATGCTTGCACCGAAACTTAAAGCGGCTTTTATTATGCACTCTTAAATATCGCAGGGTGGAGCAGCATGGTAGCTCGTCAGGCTCATAACCTGAAGGTCATTGGTTCAAATCCAATCCCTGCATCCAATTTCAAAGCGCTCCCCTAAAAAAGGGAGCGTTTTTTATTGTGGTGGAATTTTGTTTTTTAGGCTGATAGAGCTTGTTTTTCAGAGCAGCGATTTTGCCTTTTTTGGGCAGTTTTATTCTTTTACAAAATATCGCGCATTCGCTTTGAGCCTAAATAGTATTCACTTCTCCTTAAAAACCCTTCTTACAGCTTCAAGATAAGCGTATCCAAATTTAACATCGGGTTCAAGATAGCTGCCTTCCGTCCACTCGTTCCAAGAATTCACCGTAATGAGAGGACATTCCGGATTGTATTTTGCCGTCCAATCTTTTGCGGCGCGCAGATATCTTTCAAAGATTGCGGGAGATTCACCGCTTATGTGGGGAACCCTTTGCGGAAATCTCGGGTTGTTGTCCCAACCCACAGATACATGGCAAAAATATGGTATTTTGCCATCGCCGCGAAGCTTGTCCCAGTTCGCCACATTGAAATTCCCCCATTTTTCGTATTCGCCGCTTGGAGCCTTGTAGTGCGCCCACGAATAGCTTGTAAAACTGTCTATGCCCAAAAATTCAGCTATGGCGATTGATGTAGGAGTATTGTCTCCGGGTATGCCGTGCAAATTTTCCGGAAGATTCCAACTTATGCTTTGTATGTGGACACCGCCTACGGCATTCGACTTTTCGCGCATATAGTCGAGCGCCTTCTTTGCGTTTTGAAGACCTCCGACCCCTTTGATAAAAGTTCCAAGCTCGTATATGCAAAATACCGCTTTACCGCCTATCCTGTAATAATTGGGCTGACAAAAATACCTTTTAACCATTCTGTCGGAAATGTTTTTGAAATCTTCAAGCGACACCTCTCCGCGCCAGTATATTTTCTCGCGCTTTTTTGGCGCCTTGTTGTTCCATGTCAGATTTACCGTATGGTTGGCCCACATTATAAAGAACTTTATATCTCCGCAATTCTTGGCCTTTAAGAAGCCTTCGTTTAGTGCGCCCTCAAGGAAGGCTTTGCCCTCGTACCAGTACCAATCGAATATGAACACATTAACGCCGTACTTCTTTGCGGCCGATATCTTCTTTTCCATAGCCTCGGGCTGAGATTCGTCGTCAAAGCCCCACAGCGGAAAGCGGGGCTGGTTGTGCCCGCCGTATTTGGGTTTTGCCTCGTAAACATTCTGCCATTCTCCACGGCCGTCGCCGAAAATTCCCAGCTCCCTCCAGCGCGGCTCATTGTGGTATGCCGGCCAGTAGTAGGCGGCAATATCGAACGCCGCAACGCAATGTGCGCTTAATATAAAAAATAAGAGCAACAATGAATTTTTCATAACATTAATTTTGATCCAATTCAAATAAGGCGGTATCGGGCTTCTTAAATTCGTATTCAAAAGAGTCCGCGTCCTCGGCGACAATCTTGCCGGAATACAACTCCCGCACTTGCGAATATTTTTTCGGAAGCCTGACAGTTTTTTTCCCGCCAGTGGCAGTATGAATGGCAAGCAGCCTTTCGTTGGCAAAAACGGGAGCGTATTCATCAGAATATATGTGCACTCCGGCGTCCTCGGCCAATTTTCTCAAAACTTCGGGAGTGATGTCTTTATATTTGGCTATGTATGCAATTTTATAACCGCCTTTGTCGGACACGTTGACGCCCTCGGTCCCGTAATCAAAGCCCGCGAAGTCCCTCACCCTGTTCGTGTCGAGCGTCTTGCCGTCTATAATGCCGGGCGCATAGGCAAACAATAGCGTTCTGCCGTTTTTAAACACATGCTCCTTTAGCATTTTTAAGCGCTCTTGCGTTATTTTAAAACTGGCCGGAAAAACTATAAATTTGTACTGGTCGAGATTTACATGCGGGAGGTCGTCAAAGGAAAATATTTCAAACGGGGCGCCAAGCAAATTCATCTTTGTGCGCGTGCCAGCATATGCGTCCAACACTTTGAGATCTTTGTCTATGTATTTGTCGCAAATATAAAACGCGCTTTGGGGATCGGCTATAAGGGCAATTTGCGCGGCCCCCTTATAGCGCTTCGACGAATGTTTCTCCCATATTTGCCTGCTTTTTTCTATGACGTCCATTGTCTCGGGAGTGTTAAACCAACCTCCCCACATGTCGAAGCACCACAGCGAAGCCCCGCTTATTGTAGCCAAGGCAAACTCCCTCTTTAAGCCGGCATTGGTCTTTTCCTGGGTATCCCACGCCCTGTTCATTCCGGGGACGCTCTGGTTCTGCGAATCCTTGCAAGTGTGGGTTATGTGGTCTATCTCGTGCAGCCACGATTTGCCGAAGCGAACGCGCGTTCCGTTAGGAGCCATGAATCCGCTCCCCTGGCCTATCTGCCTGTCGAAATAGTTTCCCGGGCTTATAAAAAAATCTATGTCGGGAGAGGCGAATACCCTTTCGTAAAACAGATGCCCAGCCCCAACAAGCCTTCCGTATGCCAACTGCATTATATATCCGAAAAATACCCCGATTTTTTTGTCTTTTGCAAGCGATGAACGGGCGGCTTTTGTAAAGTCGAGAATGGCGTCGGCAACTATCTCGTTGGAAAAGACAAACCAGTCTATGACATCTCCGGATTTTGAGGGATCGCGCAAAAAGTTGTCAAAATCTGCCGAGTCCATTTTTTCAAAACTTGGAATTGGCGCCGGAGGCAAGCCCCTCTTTTGCCTCCATGCTTTCCACGCCTGCGCCTTGAACCTTCCAAAAGTTCCGTTGCTGTAATCCATCCATTCGTCGGTTTGCCCGCACGCAAGCAAGTAAGCCTTTATGCGCTGGCCGTATTTTTTTTCCGCATGGGCAAGCAGGGCCTTCATGTAGTCCAATGTGTGCTTTTTCCAATTTTTGTTAACAAGCGCATTAGACAATGCTGTAAAGCTATCGCTCTCCGCGGACTGACCGTTTAGGGAAAGCCTGTGCTGAAGAAATATAGGCGAATTCAAGTCAACTATGCATATGAATTCCGCCTTTGGATTCACCGCTATGACATCGTCAAACTGCCTGTCGAAGACGGAGAAATCGTACTTGCCCATCCATACCCAA
>CALXOC010000124.1 GCA_944389915.1 uncultured Opitutales bacterium
GCCCCCGCCCCTCTGGAAAAGAGCGAAGATTATTACAGGTGGCACATATGCTATTTCTGCCGCTCGGCTAAAACGCTCGTTGCCAAGATAGCGGAACTAAAGCGTGAGTTTAAATTCGACGCCGATATAGACGAATATCTCGACGTCGACCCAATGTCAATGATGTGAAAAGCCACCTAAACTTCGGTATCGAGCAGCTTTATGACCTTCTCATGAAGCTCGCGGGTACACGATGCCACTAAGCCGTGCTTATTGCCTATTTCCGACTTTCCCCGCCAGTCAGAATATGCAATCCCCGCCCCCTCGAGCGCCGGAAGCAATGCGGTAAAATCCCATACTTCAAGTATGGCGTCGCACATGACATGCGCATATCCCCGGCACAAAAGCGTATATCCGTAGCAATCCCCCCATGTGCGCGATATCGAAGCGGCGCCCTCAAGCTTTCGCCAACCGTCGGGGTTGTGGAATTGCGCGCAATGGCGGCTGTCGGAAGTCAGCAGGGTGATGCCCTCGAGCTCGGTTTTATCGGAAGGCGAAACAGCCTTCCCGTTGAAAAGGCAGGTATTGCAGTCTCCGAGAATACGCTCTTTAAGCACCGGGTGGTTTATAAGTCCCAATACGGGCTTTGAATTGCGCATTAGCCCTATGAGAGTCCCGAATAGAGGAACTGCTGATATGAAAGATTTGGTTCCGTCGATGGGGTCGAGCACCCAGACAAACTCGGCATCGGTGTTTTCATTTCCGTACTCCTCGCCTATTATGCCGTGCGACGGAAATTTTTTATGTATGGCTTCGCGCAGCATCAGCTCGGTGTTTCTGTCGATCTCGGTAACGGGCGAAGAATCCTTTTTCAAGTCGACATTTATTTTACGACCGAAGGACTTTGATATGTATTCGCCGCTCAAGTCGGCAAGTTCGTTAATAAAAACCTTGAAACTTTCCGTATCCATAGCACTAATACTCACAAAGTATCGGCATTTTCGCAAGATGAAAAACTTAAGTGCGCCAATATTCGCAATAGACTTCGAGGGCTCAAAAAGAATAGGCGTCGTGGAATACGGCGTTGCAGAAATATTTGGCGCTAAAATTGCCCGCCTATACACCAGAATATGCGCCCCTAAGGCGAGCATAACGCGCAAGGACGCTGATTTTTTTGGAATAAGCAACTCTGAAGCGAAAAAAAATCCCCCCTTTGAAGCCGATATAAACTTATTTTGCGCTCTTCGCAAGCGAGGCATTTTCGCCTCGCACAACTGCCAAGTTGAGGACTCCCTTCTGCGGGCGGAGGCGCCGTCTCCGGGCTTGGTGCCCAAAATTCCCGGAAACGGCGGCGCGATGTCTAAAGACTGGAGGCCGTGGATTGACACATGCGCTCTCGCAAAAAACATATATCCCGGCATAACATCGGCTAAACTCTCCGATTTAATAAAAATTTTCGGATTGCAGAAAGATTTGGACGCGCTTGCGGCAAAGTTTTGTCCCGAGGGCAGACAAAAGTGGCATTGCGCTCCATACGACGCCCTTGCCGCCGCCTCGATACTGATTAAAATATGCACCCAAGAGGGCTTTGAAAATGTCAGTTTTGAATGGCTCGTAAAATATTCCTCGGGCGCATCCGACTCGCAAAAACTGCTTTTTTAATGGAACGCAAATCAAAGATAAAGCTTTTAAACAAGCTCTTGGCAGCGGCTTCGCAATGCGGCAATGAAGACTTTTTTAACGCCGCCTCCGGAATATCAAAAGCCGTTGAAAGCGAAAGCGGCAAGGCATCTCTCGAAGATTTTGCAAAAAAAATACTCAGCCTCTACAATCCCGAAGCCCGCGTTGAGGTCCTTGAATTTGGCGGCGGGCATTTCGACCCATTATTTGCCGCCCCGCTGATAAGTTCGGCGGTAAAGCGCCTGTCGGGATACGACAATGCAATCCTCGTGGTCTCGGGCTTGCACGACTCCACAGCCTCTGCAAAGGGGCGGGCCGCCAAAAAGAAAAAAATCGAATATTCCCAAAACCTTGAGTTTGTGGAGGGCTCCGTTCTCAGACACTCGGATAGCCTTCCGAACCTCGAAATATTTTACATATAAATACATCCTATAAAACTCATTTATTTGTTGCGGCGCAAAAGCTTTTCCACCATACTTAAAACATGAAAACTCTTTTTGAAAAAATCGCCGACGGTGAAATTCCGTCCAAAATAGTCTATCGCGACGATCTCTGCTGCGCCATAAACGACATAAACCCGCAAGCTCCAGTACACGTTCTGCTATTTCCCCTGAAGCCCATTCCGAGAGTCTCCGAAGCCGGCGAAGGCGACGCCGGCATTCTTGCGCACCTAATGCTTACCGCGCCGAAGATAGCCGCCCAGTGCGGCCTAAAAAACGGGTTCCGGCTGGTAATAAACAACGGGCTTCAAGCCGGAGAAAGCGTGCCGCACATGCACATACACATATTGGGCGGGCGCCCGCTGGCTTGGCCTCCATGCTGATTAAGACAAGACTCCCGCAAGACTGTTGGCGCGCGCGTAGCACTCTATCCCCTGCGAGCCCATCTCCTCGAGGGTTTTGTTCCATGTTATGCGGGCGCCGGGAGGAAAAATAGTCAGCACGCAAGAACCTCCGAACTTAAACATACCAGCTTCAGCGCCCCGCACGGCGGAGTCTCCAAGCTTTCCGAAATTTACTATTGAGCCGACGTTTGTCGCCCCCACTTGCGCAAAAACGCACATGCCGAACTCTCCGGACTCAATAAAATTCAGCACCCTTTTATTTTCCCACAATATTCCCGGCCGTTTTAACAATGCGAGCGGACTGACCGAATAGAGCGCCCCGTTGACTAATTTGCGCGCCGCTATGACTCCGCCTATGGGATAATGGTAGCGGTGGTAATCCACCGGGCTCAATCGCGATACGAGAATGTCGCCCCCAAAATATCTCGCGGCCAATTTGGCATTGCCAAGAAAATCTTTTAAGCTGAAAGATCTGCCCTTTACAAAAAAGCGCCCGTCTCCTCCTGCGCCTTTAATAAGCAGATGCCGGCCGTCGGAGGGAAAGGATATGGCCTTTGGATTTTCCGGCTCCGCAACGGGGCGGGAACCGGGGCGCAGCCTTCTTGTAAAAAAATCGTTAAAGCATTTAAACGACGACGGCTGCTCCAACATTTCTTCCACGTTGATATTATTGGCGGATATAAATTTTGCGACCGCCCCGGCGCTAATCCGGGAATCCGCCCATATGCCGCATATGCGCGAAAACGCCGAACGCGCCACAAAAGCCCACGCAGCCGCCCTTCCAAGCCGCGTATTGTACAAAAAACGCATGGCTTTTTCAGCGCAAACCTTCTCCTCAAAAAGCGACGAATCGCTTATGTTGCAAACCTTGATTTTCATAATGCCTCCAATCTCTGGCGCAGAAAAGTCCGCCTCGTGGCCGCCCTGCAGTTGCCTGCCCCCGCGCTCCACGCCGACGGATCGCCGACAATAAAGACTTTCTTGCGTCCCCTTGTGAGCCCGGTGTACAAAAGATTGCGCTGCAACATAACAAAATGCTGCCTCAGCAGCGGAAGTACGACTATTGGGAATTCGCTTCCCTGGGATTTGTGCACGCTCACAGCATAAGCCATTTGGAAGTCGCAAAGTTCACCCCTCGGTATTGACACCCTACGCCTGTCAAACTCGGCCAAAAGCGCCGACGAATCCGGAGACATCCCTATAACGCGCCCCATATCACCGTTAAATATATCCAATTCGTAATTGTTGCGCGTCTGCATAATTTTATCTCCAACGGCAAAAGAAGTTCCCGCATACCTCAAGGCCTCGGCGTTTGGATTTAATGCCTCCTTTAAGCGCATGTTTAAATTTCCTATGCCCGCAACACCCTTGTGCATGGGAGCCAAGAGCTGAATATCGTCAAAGGGATCAGCGCCGCAGCGTTCAGGTATGAGTTTGGAAACAAGTTTAACGCATGTGCGAACGCACTCTTCCGGGTCTTCGGCCAACACGAAATTTAAATCCCTGGCATAGTCTATGCCCCCTATAGGCCGCGGCTCGAAAGCCGCAGTCGAAGCGGTACCGCCAAGCAGCGCATGTGCGGCGAATACTATTTCGCTTCTGTCGGCCTGCCGAAAAATCTTAGTTAAGCGCACCACCGGGAATTTTGAACTGGAAATTATGTCACGCAGCACGTTGCCCGCCCCGACGCTCGGAAGTTGGTCCGCGTCCCCCACCAAAAGCAGGTGGGCCCCGTCGGGAACGGCCGCGCAAACCGCGGATGCCAAGCGGGTGTCGAGCATCGACGCTTCGTCTATTATCAAAAATTTCGCATCTATGGGCTTTCCCTCGCCGTGCAAAAATTTTCCGTTGTCGTAGCCCAGAAGCCTGTGGACAGTCTTAGCGTCAATGCCGCAACTTTCGCTCATGCGTTGCGCCGCGCGCCCTGTGGGAGCCGCCAATACTGGAGGACATTTCTTCGCCCTCAAAATATCGCAAAGAGCGCGCAATATTGCTGTTTTGCCGGTACCCGGCCCGCCGGTTATGACGCTGACCTTGCTTTTTAGCGCGCAGGTTATGGCCTCGGACTGTTCGGGAGCGAAGTCGAATCCGGCACGATTTTTAGCCCATTCCACAGCCGCGTCGCTTTTTATCGGAGGCAGCAGAGACAGCGCTCCGCGCAGGCGCCCAAGATTTGAAACAATACGGCGCTCGCAGAAATCGAGGGAGTCGCTCTGAAGGAGCCCCTCGCCCACACATTTTATGTCGCCGCGCGATATT
>CALXOC010000125.1 GCA_944389915.1 uncultured Opitutales bacterium
CCGCGCGGCGTTATCTCAAAAAGATAAGTTGTCAGCCACAAGAGAAGCGCATAGCATATCAATGCCGGAATCCACAATTTTACAGTCTTGCGGACAAAGGTTCCGTATTTGTCGGCAATCCAATTAAAGGATGTGTTAAATCCCCTAAAGAACCATCCGAACAAGAAATTCCAAATCTTCGTAAAGAGATCGGGCTTGTCGTGGTGGCGCATCATGATGGCGCAAAGAGCGGGAGACAATGTAAGAGATACCACTCCAGACAATATTGTGGAAACCGCTATTGTCAGCGCAAACTGCCTGTAAAACTGCCCCGATATGCCCTCGACAAAGGCCGTGGGAATAAATACGCTGGCGAGCACCAAAACTATGGCTATAAGAGCCCCCTGCACCTGGGTCATGGCCTTTTTGGTGGCTTCTTTGGCATCGAGCCCGTCGCGCATGTTGCGGTCAACGTTTTCCACAACAACTATGGCGTCGTCAACAACTATGCCTATTGCGAGCACCAGCCCAAATAGCGAAAGATTGTTTATGGAAAATCCGAAAAGCGACATAAATCCGAAAGTTCCAATAAGAGAGACGGGTATTGCAAACAGCGGAATAATGGCCGATCTCCAATTTTGCAGGAAGACCATCATAACCAATACAACAAGTATTACAGCCTCGTAGATTGTCTGATAAACCGCGTCGACGGAATATTGAATGTACGAGGTATTGTCCACCGCTATATTGTAGTCCACTCCCGCGGGAAAATCCTTCTTCATTTCCTCGAGAGTATCTTTTATACGTTTGGCGGTTGCTATGGCGTTACTTCCCGGCAGCTGATAAATGCCCAAAGACACGCAGCTGCGGCCGTTGAGCATGGAATCATCGCTGTACGAATACGAACCGAGCTCTATTCTGGCCACGTCTTTTAGGGCGACTACTTTGCCGTCGTCGGTGTACTTTATTATTATATTCTCAAACTCCTCCGGGCTTTCCAAGCGCCCTTGCGTGTTGATTATCAATTCGTGCGCCACGTCTGGATTTGCAAGCGGAGGCTGGTTTAGTTTGCCCGCGGCAACCTGCTTGTTCTGCTCCCTGAGCGCATTGACAACCTGGGAAGCCGTCATATTAAAATGCGCGAGCCTGTCGGGGTTGAGCCACACGCGCATGCTGTATTCCCTCGCCCCGTATACGGTAACTTCGCTCACCCCGTAAATGCGGGCGAGGCGGTCGTTCATCTGCGTGATGGCGTAATTGGTAAGATACAGCTTGTCTCTGGTATTGTTGGGAGAGTAAAGATTGACCGCAACGAGCATGTCGGGCGATCTCTTCTTTACGACAACTCCTATGTTTCTAACATCTTCGGGCAGACGCGGAGTCGCCATTGAAACTCTGTTTTGAACCAAGACTTGCGCGGTATCGATATTCGTGCCGAGATCGAAGGTTACAAGAATGCTCACCGAACCGTCGGCGCTGCATTGGCTCGACATGTATATCATGTTTTCAACGCCGTTGATTTCCTGCTCCAAGGGCGCGACGACCGTCTGCATTAGAATTTCCGGAGACGCTCCGGGATAACTTGTCGTAACGGATATGTTCGGCGGAACAACATCCGGATATTGGGTAACCGGAAGGCGCATATAGCCCACAATTCCCAGTATTGTTATAAGTATCGATATGACGGCCGCAAATATCGGCCTATCTATAAAAAAATGCGAAAATTTCATAGTTGAATGCTAATCTATTTTCATCTCGGTTGGCATAAGTTTGGTTCCGGGAGCCGCGCGCTGCAGCCCAACGCTTACAACGCGGTCGTCGGGGGAAAGACCCTCTTCTATTATGCGGTATTTGCCCAAAAGCCTGCCGACCTTTACCGCCCTGTACTGGGCCACGTTGTCCTTGTCTATGACTATGACATATCTGTTGATAAGATCCGTTCCTATAATGTCCTCAGGCAACAGCAAAGCTTTGCGCGCCTTCTCATAGAGAACTTTAATCTTGCCGAACATTCCGGCCATGAGCTGGTCGTCCTTATTGTCGAAATCCGCGCGCATCGTCAGGCTCGAGGTCTGCTGTCCCATGCGGTTGTCATAATAGTTCAGAGTTCCCGCAAAATTTTCGTTGTCCATGAGCCGGAACTGCACTTCGGGCCCAGTGCGCTTGTTTAGGTCTATCTGCTTAAACAGTCCGCTTTTTATGTAGCGCCGAATGTCCCGCTCGCTTATCTCGAAATATATCTGGGCTATGTCGCACCTGACAATAGTAGTTAACAGCGTAGTATTGGCGGATATCAGGTTTCCCGCATCCACATAATATTCGCTTATGCGCCCGGAAATCGGAGCTCTTATCTGGGTAAATTCGAGATCGAGCTCCGCCTCGCGCAATTTCGCCTTGGCGTTTAAGAGAGCCGCTTCGGTTGAGAGCAGTTCGCTCCTGCGGGTTTCATTCACCTCTTTCGATATTGCATTGGCAGCATAGAGTTCTTTTGCGCGCTGGTAATTGCTCTTTGCCAGCACCAGGCGCGATTCAACCTCTTTTACGCTCGCTTCAGCCGCGCGCAAAGCGGCTTCATAAGGGCGGGGATCCATCACGAAAAGCAAATCGCCCTTCTTTACAAACTGCCCCTCCGAGAAATTCACCTTTTCGAGATAGCCCGGCACGCGCGCGCGTACCTCTACGGCTGAAAATGCGTCGACCCTTGCGGTGTATTCGTCCCAAACCTCCACGGGCTTGTCAAGCGGCTTCATGTATTGGACTGGAACCGCCGAATTCATCGCCGCCATTGCGCCATCCTGTTTTTTATCCTTGCACCCGCAAAGCGATACCGCTGCGGCAATAACGCTAAATACCGCAAGCTGTTTGATTTTTTTATTATAACTTCTGTCTTTCATATTCTATTTACAAATTTATTTGCTCAAATTCAGCACCTTTCTTGCCAAAAGCATAAAAATCCGCCTAACTTCTGCAACTTCGGGTTCCCCAAACACAGACCAGCCATTTATAGATTTTGTCCCCGTCCTTGCGGAATTAAACATGTGAACCTGCCCCATAAGCATTTCGGCGACTATTCTCGCTTCAAGGCCGCCATACATTCCCCGTGAGGCGATCTCCACAAGCCTTTGCGTGAGATCTATTGAGGGGGCGAAAACCTCTCTAAAAAACAAATCAAAAGCCTTGGTTCTCTGGTACAGCTCTTCGCGCGTTATTATCAACACTATACAGCGAAATATTTTTGTGTTCTCGCGCTCGGCACAAATGCGGCTCGTTATGAAATCGACAAGCAAATTGAAGGCATCTTCGGGACTTTTGCTCGCGTACACCGCTTTAGAGCGCTCGTAATATTCTGATGTGTAATCTTGAATGTACTCGGAAATATGCCTTGCTATTTCCATGTAAAGCTCGTTCTTCCCGCGAAAATAATAATTAATCGCAGCATGATTGACATTCGCCCTGGCCGCTATTTCGCGCGTGCGCGCGGCTTTAGGTGAACACATTGCAAATTCCTCCAAGCCGGCCTTGATGATTCTTGTTCTGGCGTCCAACTCCCCGCCAGATACAATTTTTGCTATGTGATTTTTTTCAATCATTCGGTTTAACCAAATGGTTAAAACATTATTGTCAACAAAATTTCTTTCATTATTTTTTTACTTTTTTGACTCTCCCTGTTGGGCTAAACTCTAAGTATCGAGTTCCTAAATAAATAAGACAAATTCTTCCCATCTATAAAAAAAATCCCCACATATAAAAATTATTGCCGCAGGCCTTCAATTCCAAGAATAAGGACAAAAGCAAATAAAAACTCGATAGACATTGCCTTTAAAAATGTAAAATTCTACTTCCAGTAAAAAAAAGGCGCCTTGCTCGGCGCCTTTTTATATGCAAGATATTTAAATATAATATGTTACAAAAGTTCAACCCTGTTTCAAAGCGCAAACACCTACTTCTTAGCCCCGGGAAAATCTATATTTGAATCATTGAGCAACACAATGTCTTTTACGGCGTCAAAATCCGCCAAGACCAAGGGATAGTTTAAAATAGGCAGTTTTGAAACCTTAATTGTTGCGCCGCCTTTTGATACGCTAAACGATGTGCATTTGAACACGCGCCCTGTCATCATATCAATTAAAACGGGATTTTTTGTAAGTTCGTCGGAATCCAAGAATGACAGTCTGAAAGCGTTGAGCCCGGCGTAATCGAATTGCGGATCCTCGGGAATCCAGTAGGCAAAGAGCGGATAGCCCTTGCGCGTAAACGGCTTTATAATAATAGACGCGTCCGTTATGCGCGAGACCCTCTGCCACTGGGGAAATCCATCAAAAAGATCGCCTTCGGCATAAATATCGGCGGGCTTGGCATGTTCGTCGAAAATCGAGCAAATCCTGCCCAAGGCATAATAGGCGTGCTTTTCCTTGTAATCCCCGTTATAGATAATTCCGTGCTTGCACGGAAGCTGTCGCCCTATGGCGGTACTGTAAGAATCAGGCAAATCCACACATTGAAAAAACGACGACATAGCGTAATCGGCCGCCCTGTCCAATACAAACCGGCGCAAAAGCCATTTTGACTGGTTTTCCTCCGATCCCCTGTGCCAAGTTTTTAAAAAATGCTTTGCGGGGAAATATGAACCAAAGCCTGACTCCCCATTCCACAATTCAATATTCTTATCAGGCTCGTATTTTTTAAATACCGCCCGCATAGCCTTAGTTTCGGCATCATGCCCCATTTCCGACATTGTGCGGTAGGGGTGAAGCGCAAAAAAACTAAGGTATTTTCCGCCTCCCTCCTTAAAGAAATCTATGGTAAATTCTATCATTGAACCGCACACGCAAGCACCTATTTTGGCATTCGGATCCTGCTTTAAAATCTCCTCCGCGGTGATGTTTACAAACTTTGCATATTCTTTGGGATCGGATTTCTTTGGAGCCCAAAAATTGCGGATGTTGGGCTCATTCCACAGCTCGTATCTAAAAACCCTGCCCTTAAAATGTTTTGCCAATGCGCAAATATAATCTTTCCATGCCTTCATTGCTTCATCGCCATAGTTTATCGGGCAATATCCCACTGCGGCATCGGGGGCATCCGGCATATATAGCTTGTTTCCAAATCCTACGTTAAACCACGGTTCTATTCCGCGCGAACGCAAATTGTCGACAACGGAGTCCAGCCATGAGAAATCGTAAACTCCCTTTTGCGTCTCGCATCTGTTCCAACCCGTCTGGCAGCGCGCATATTTTACGCCCGTCTTTGCTATTTTGTCGTAAACGCGATCCGGATCGAAGTACTTTCTGTCCAAGCATTCAAACCCTATCGAAAAGCGGCTACTTTTTATTTCGTCCGACGGGCGGATTTTTAAAGAGCCGATTTCCTCCAATTTTACCGAGGCGTCGCCTGCGAAATACGGGCCGGTAACATAACTTTGGGAGTACGCAGATACGCAGCTGCAAGATATAAAAGCCGCCACAGCATATTTGCGTGCCCCATAAATAAATTTTCTCATTCCCTTTCCTTTTCTAATCAAGTGATTTATTGCAGAAATTAAGCAGCAAAATATATAAGATAAAAATATATGCTAATCTCTAAATCATATAACTGCTATATATAAGTATATTTGTTTAACAAAAATTCATCTGAAGTCAAGAATTTAATAGAATGCAAAACATGGCATTTTTAGAAAATTCCTAATGCAGACAAGTTCTCAGAGTTTGGTTAAAATACATTCAAACCCTAAACGAAGATATTCTGCAATGCAATGTCTTCCCCTTAAAAAAAATCTTCATTCAATATCAGCGCGCTTATAAATTTTGGCATGACGCCCATTTAAAAATTCCATATGCAAATTTACCCGCAATCATTGGGCGATTTTTTTTGGGAGAAAAAGTTTGCCAAAAAACCAAATTTACACAAACTCGACCGAGAATTTTTATAAAAAACACGACAATCATATGGAAGAATTAACAGGAAACGTATTAGTTGCACAGTCGGGCGGCCCGACAGCCGTTATTAACGCAAGCCTTGCGGGTGTGATAACCGAGGCTCTAAATTACGATTGCATTGAAGAAATTTACGGCGGATTAAACGGCATAGAGGGAATTTTAAACGAACAGCTCATAGATCTCGCCGAAGAATCGCAGCAGACCGTTCGCGGGCTGCGCTACACGCCGTCATCTGCACTCGGAACATGCCGCTACAAGCTAAAGAGCGAGCAGGATTTCGCCAAGCTTTTATCCGTATTTAAAGCCCACAACATTAGATTCTTCTTCTACATAGGCGGAAACGACTCCCAGGATACCGCCGACAAGATTTCGAGCTATGCCGCCGCAAATAACTACGAAATGCGCGTTATAGGCATTCCTAAGACCGTGGACAACGACCTCGTAATGACAGACCACTGCCCCGGCTATGGAAGCGTAGTAAAGTATCTGGCGACGGCTGTGCGCGAACTCTCGCTCGACCACGAGGCTATGGGAAACCACGATTTAGTGTCCATAGTGGAAGTGATGGGAAGAAACGCCGGCTGGATAGCCGCGGGCACCACCATAGCAAAGCGCCGCAATATGCCAGAAGACGCTCCGCATATAATTCTTCTTCCCGAGGTTGCTTTTAATCCGGAATATTTCTTGGCTCAAGTCCAGGAGTGCCTAAAGAAGAACAAATATTGCCTTGTTGTTGCCAGCGAAGGCATAACGGACGCAAACGGCAATTATGTGGCCTCTACAAACGTTCAAGACTCTTTCGGACATTCGCAATTGGGCGGAGTTGGAGAATATTTGCAGAACCTTGTAGCCTCAAGGCTCGGGGTTAAAGCGCGCTCGTGCAAAATAGGGCATGAGCAGAGAGCCGCCAGCCACTGTTCCTCTTTGGCTGACAGCAACGAAGCTTTTATGTGCGGACAAGCCGCTGTAAAAGCGGCCGTAGCGGGAGAAAGCGCAAAGATGGTTGCGCTCGTTCGCGGAGACACTGAAAGATACTCTTGCGAGACGACGCTTGTAGACCTCAAAGACGTGGCAAACGGGGTAAAGCATTTCCCCGAAAGCTGGATTGCCGACGATAAAATTTCAATATCATACAAATTCAATAAATACATATTGACGATCATTCAAGGAGAGGTTCAAGTTCCATCTAAAAATGCAATGACA
>CALXOC010000126.1 GCA_944389915.1 uncultured Opitutales bacterium
GGTGTCGTGGCCGTAGGAGTGGATTTTGCCGTCGTCGCCCGTGCGCGTGCACAGCGGCTTGCCAAAATCGTGGCACAGCACGGCCAGCCCTACAACCAGATCCTCGCGTTCAGACTGTGTCCTTTCAAGGGCGAATGCGTCCATGCAGTATGCCGTGTGGGTAAACACGTCGCCTTCCGGATGCCATTTCGGATCCTGTGGGCACCCTGACGTTGCTGCAAGTTCGGGAAAGTATTTCAGCCAGCCGCAATCCCTTAGAAAGAACAACCCCTTGGATATCTTTTTCCCCTTTAGAATCAGTTTTTTCCACTCTTCAAAAACGCGCTCCATTGGGAGGTTTTCAAAGGGTGTTCGGGAACATATCTCCACGGTTTCGGGCGCAACCTTCAAATCAAACCGCGCGCAAAATTGCATTGCGCGCAACACCCGAAGCGGGTCTTCGAGAAAACGCTCCGAGGTGTGGCGCAAAATTCCCCTCTTTAAATCCTCCCGCCCTCCGAAAGGATCGTATATCTCGCCGCTCAAGGCGTCCATTAGAATGGAATTTATTGTAAAATCGCGCCTGGAGCAGGCTTGCAGCGGAGATAAAAAGGGATCGCACTCTATCTCGAAAGCTTTGTGCCCCTCGCCGGTCTTGCGTTCGCGGCGGGGCGCGCTGACATCTATGTTGAAGCCCTTGAGTATCCAGACTCCGAAGCTCTTGCCGACTATCTCAACGCGGAATTTCCTCTTCAAGATTTCTTCAATCTTTTCCGGTTGCAGGCCGTAAATCTCAATATCGAAATCTTTTTGCTTTATGCCGAGAATTTTGTCGCGGACACACCCGCCTACAAGCCACGCCCTTCCCCCGGCGTCGCGTACAGCCGTACTTACATATTTGCAGGCTTGCGCATCCGTCATTTTTACGAAAGCATGTTATTTGATGTCGTATACTTCAATTTTTCCCCCGGCGGGCTTGAGGTAGTTTTCGACAAAATTTACATGTATGGGGTGTTCCGAATAGCGCTTGAGCCCGGCCTCGTCGTCTTTAAAGGCCACGACCAAGGCATAGTCAAAGAAATCGTCCACAACAGGCCTCTGGCTTGGAACGGGCTCTCCTATTTTCATAAAGGCGACCCCCTCTATGGCTTTTAGCGTTTCGAGCCCCTCGCGTATCAAATGGCGCTTTTGGGCGTTGCGCGTTCTAAATATCACAACATGAGTCAGCATATTTTTCCTTTTCCTGGTTTCTTGTTTAGCATAGCAAGTTTGAATGCCGTAAAGCCTTTGGCAAAGAATGCGTCGTTTTGCCTCGCACCCCATAAAACGGATCTGCAAGAGGCATACACGCAAAAACTAAAGCGTATTGCATAAAAACAGCGCCGTTTAAACTGCCGCAATTCTCAAAACAAGCAAACTTTATTGCCCGGCCGATTGCTACATGGAGAAATACGTTCGGATATCCCAATTATTTTATTGGAACATTGAATTTAATCAGTCCCTTTGCTCCTTTTAAATCAAGTTTTTTGCCGTCGCGGGTTATTGAAATTTTTTCGGCATCGGTAACGCGCAAAGTTAGAGGCTTTGAAGTCTTAAACTCCTTGCTTTCGCCCGATTGCAGCGGCCCGATGTAAAGAACATTGTCCTTTTCGTCCATCGGATGTATTCTGATATAAGTATCCCCCAAAGCGGACAATTTTATAATGCACTCGGCAGGTTTTTCCTCTTGCGCGTTTATTGCCGCGTTGGACACTTCGGATATGGGGGAGAGGGAATCCGTGGATATTGAGACATCCGCGTTTGGCGCCAGATCGGGGTTAGACTCAGGAGCGGAAGAATTTGAAAACGATGTTATTATAAGTATTATTGCTATTACCGCAAGCAGAAGCGCCACTATTAGACCGCCAAGCTTGAAATATTTTAGCGAGTCGTCGGAATGCGCCGATGTTTCCTCGTCGGCGTCGTCAAAACGCGATTCAACGGAGGCTGGCGCCCCCTCTGGGCGCTCGTCTTTTGCGGGCGCTGCAAATTTGCGCGAAAGTATTCCGTTTTTTCTGGCATCGTCGGCGTCGCGGCGCCCCAATAGGGCGTATTGATCCATTACGGAATTTTCGTCGAGCCTCAGAAAGTTTGCATAGATGCGCAGGAAACCACGCTTGTATATCTCGGGAAGTTTGTAGTCGAAACTTCCGGCTTCCATGTTCTCAATTACATCTATGCGCAACCGGGTGGCTTCCGCCACGTCTCTTACGGAGAGTCCTTTCTCGATTCGCGCCTCCTTTAATTTTTCGCCCAAATTCTTCATTTCCATTAGGGAAATTTAAAGTGGAGAATTTTGCAATAACAAAATCGCAAAAAAACTTTTTTTTAATAATACTCAATCTTTTGTCCAGATGCCGCATATGCGGCCTGTAAAAGCTTTGTGAAAATCCCCGCCGGGATACCATTTAGCGGGCAAGCTTTCATCTATAAAAGACTTTAAATCAATATCTTGCTGGTAGATTTTTTGGGCTTCTATAACGAGTTTCGCCTCTTTGAAAGCCGGCGTTCCCGACGGTGTAAACCATGCGTTGAGCTTTGACTGGGCAAGCTTGTCTATATCGCGCCCGGATTTTGAGCCGCATAGCGCAAGGCTCTCTTTAAATTCGGGCGGAAAAAACGATAGCGCAAAATTTTGGCTTTTCTCCATAAAAGACATCGTGAAGCGCTGCGGCCGCACAAATACGGTTAAGGAGGGGGAGCCCCATATGAATCCGAAACTTCCCCAACTGACGGTCATCATATTAAAACTTTCCGGATTGCCCGCGGACAACAGGGCCCAATTTCTCGAGAGTTCTCCTATGATGTCGCGAGGAAGGTCAAAGCATTCTAGTTTTTTAAACATGCATTGTTTAATCTCTTGGAGGGGGAACTTTTTCAACTATTTTTTGTCTTTTTTTAAAAGTATGGGGCGTGAAAATTTTGATATGTGCGCATGCGCATGTTTTGGGTCGGATAAAAAATCCCAAAAATTTTGCCGCAGTGGATACCAAAGGGATTTGCAGAGCGTCCGTATCATAAAAAAATTGAAAATTTTCTTTACTGGGGGAGCTAAATCTTTATAAGTTTTATTCAGAGCAAAGAAACGCGCTTTTCTGACTTCAACCTTAATATTTATTATACCCTATGAAAAGGAAATATACAGCAACACCTTCGGCCGCCACCCCTAAGCGGCAGCGGCGCGCATTCGCCTTGGTGCTTGCCTTGGCGCTTATGGGATTTATGGTTCTGCTCGTGGTGACTCTGGCGAGCATGGTGCAAATGCAGATGCGAATGAGCAGGCAGAATCTAAACAACTTTAAAGCCAAACAGGCCGCAAAATTTGCCGCCTATCAGGCTATGGGCAACATACAGTCGGCTCTCGGCCCGGACACCCGAATTACCGCCAATGCAAAAATGTTTGACGACGCCGTCAACAGCAACATTACCGCATTGGACTCCACTTCTGGCGATTACAACTGGTGGCAGACTCCCATGAATATTACCCGCGATGAGGCCGACAAGATTGACGACGCCTCCATATCTCAAAACCGCTATTGGGTGGGCGTATGGGATAGCCGCATAGGGCATGTGCCCGCCAGCAGTTCGGGCGGCATACTCTCGCGGCATCAGCTGCGCACGCAATCGAGGGCAAATTACAACACTGCAACAATAAAGTCGGCCATGACTTGGCTGGTTTCCGGCAACAATGTCGGTAGCGAATCCGAATTGATGGACAAGGGCGAGACAACGGCGGTAAAATATTTGCCGTCTCGGGTCCTCGACAGCGGCAAATTTGTGCGTGTTGTAACGGCCGCTTCAGCGAGTGATTCCTATGGAAACCACGACTCAAACAACGACGTTCTTGCTCCGCTCGTGTCTTTAGACGTCGACGAGCGTTTGTCAACTGGCGAGCAGGGCAATACCTCAAAGGAAACTCGAATTGCATGGTGGGTTTCCGATGAAAACCAAAAAGCTTCGCTAAATGCTATATCGCCCTATGACTTCCTAAAGCATTCGCAGTCCGTCAAGTTCAGGGTGCAGAGCTTGCCATTCTACTCGGGTGCGCAGGGCTTAACTCTCGGCTCAAACGGAGAGAGGATGTACGACCTCAATATAAATAACGATACCGGCGACGAAACTTCAACAATGTCGCAGGCTCGAAACGCTCTCGACATAAAAGACTTTGACATAATAAAGTCCCAGAACATTCCCGACGGAATAGTGCCGTCGAAAGTTCTTTTTCACAGCGCAACCACCAATTCAAAGGGCTTGCTTGTAAATGTTAAGCACGGCGGCTTGAAAAAAGACTTGTCTCTTGGTCTTATTAGAACTGACAGGGGCAATGAACCTGAGATAATAGACAATAGTCCGACTGAAGACATACCGTCGTATTTCCCGCGCCCTTACGGCGTTGCGGGCTTTTACACAAAGACCACGGCATACCCGATTATATATTGCACTGGCAATGAGTGGATGATTCGCCGCCGTGAAAACAAGCCCGAGCTTGTCGGCATTAAGTATGATAGCGGCACGAGGTTTTCCGGGCATATGTTTGGACCGCAGCAGTATGAGCGCGAGGACGAAGTCCAAAAGTTCAAAACGATGTCTGCGATTTCAAACAGCGATTTTTCGCAACTTTATAGCGACAATAATATTTGGAAGGATCCGGGCGGCCCCTTATGGGATCAGTTGCGTTCGTATTACAATTTCCGCTCTCCGGATTTGGCGACAGACTCAAAACTCAGCGACAGGGTTCAGACGGACGACCGTTTTGGCGCAAAGCCTGTTGTAAGGCGTTTTCAAGTGTTTTTTGTTCCTAATTTTGTAAATTACGGCGGCAGTAAATACGGCTTGCGCCTGCATATAATTCCGCTGATGGTTTTATGGAATCCTTACGATACAAAGATAGGCGGGGAGTCATATTATGTCATCAGGGTTATCGGTTTCCCGTATCAGATGTTTACGCACGCGCTTGGAACATTCCGTTTTGCCATAGGCTACCAAGCTTCTGGAGGTTCACGCTTCCAGTGTGTCAGAGATTTGCGTACGGAGCGCTTGCCCGCGTTTATTGATAAGAGCTATGGAGGTTCTGAGTATATATACACAAATTTGAACTACTTGCGCCGCTTCTGCTTTGCCCTCACCAATTATAACACCCCCGATTACGCCCAGCCTCTCACAAACGGCAGCGGCGGAAACCGCCAGTATAGTTTTGATGTTTATTCGAATTTAAACTTCGGGGATGAGGGCAGTACGGCCACAATGGCGACAATGCGAAATTTCTATAGCGGTTTTTATTCCAATTCCACGGCGGCTTCGCGCCACGGTTGGACTTTGGATTCAAAGAGCTGGAACGCTTTGCCGTTGGGCTACGGAGAATTGGCTCCTGACTTCTTTAGAACGGGGCAAAAGATAACTACCTACAATTCCAATACTACTTCGGGCTATTCTCTAAATAGCGAGTACGGCAATCTGCAGTCGGCAAATGAGACTTTTGCATGGATTACCGACGAGACGAACATAGTGCCTTCGCTTCAGGACGCTTTAACGTATAAGGGCTTGGAGGAGGCCAATCAGGTTGGCATACGCTATGCAAAGCGCATAGCAAAAATTCCGCTCTTCTTAAATAATATATACGTATCGGTTGCTCACGGTAGAAATTTGCAAAAGCTCGGCAGGTATAAAATATTTAGAGGCCAGATGCCTATAGACCAGACCGACATTCAGCTTAACGATGAAACCATACTAAGTTCTCATACCTACTATAGAGATGCGGCATTGCATTTTATGGCTTACGATCCTACGGGGATACCTGCGGGCAAGGCTAAAATATTTGCGATGGAAAGCATTACAAATTATGTGGGAGATCCAACTTCGACGAGCAGGACGGACGGCTATACCGATGTTACGGGAGGCAACGGGCCGAACGGCTTCATCGAGGGCGAAAATACAATGAATTTGTACACCCAAAAGAAATGCTTGATGAAGCCTCTTGGGGAGGGTGGAAATCTTGGCGGTTGCTTCTATCTTGATGTTCCGCATCCGGAAGTTGAACACGAGGCAAAATGGAATAACAATATACCGTATGACAACAGTCTCGGAAATTCCTCCGAAAAGAATAACAACATATATGTGCTATTTGACATAACCGACTTAAGGAATAATACAACCGACATGGATGGCAATATGCCGCCGTCAACCATTGAAAATTACTATATCGATATGCAGGATATAGTCGGATTTTCATATAGGTTCCATCACGGCGACATAGGCTACACTCCATACTTTATGAGCTTGAGCGCCACTCCCTTAGGATATGGCCTTTACACAGGAATATCCCGCATAAGTAATAATACATCATCTGTTGCTGGCTCTATTTTTTCAAGCTCAACTACGTATGACAGCCCCCGTTTTAGCAGCCGATACCTCGACTTAAATCTCGACGTATGGCTGTACAAGCGCGAAGGCATGACCTTTACCAATCTGAATCCGCGTGGAAAAACTTCGACTCCATCGTATAATTCATATTTCCCGGACAATGCGCCGACTCTAATTTCAATGTCGGGAATGAGGGTGTTTTCGGGAGACAAGTTCCAGAGTTTCCCAGATCCCACGCTGCGCAGAATGGTGGCGGCTTCGGGATCGGCAGATATTGTCAACAACTATGCCACGCAAGGCTTGGCAAACAGGTCGACAAAGAGTTCCGGTTACAATGTAAACAATTCGGTTTCGCTTAAGCCTATCAATTTCTATGATAGGAGCACTTTGCGTGCAAAGTTTCCTTCAACTGCCGCTGCCGAAGCCGCATTGATGGAGGATTATATAACAAACGGAGGCACGTTTACTCCCGAACAGAATGCGCGTTTTTATATAAATTGGGTACCTATAAATCCGCGCCGCCATACGGCTAATTCGTGGCCGGCTTTCAACAACAAGCCCAAGGCATCTTCAAACGGCAGATTGCAGGACCAGATAGGCGATTTGCCTCCGCATGCTTTGCGCGGCAACTCTTCTGGAGTAATTTCAAATAGTGAGCGCACCTCGGGCACATATTACGGAAAACTTCACAGTTATTGCCAAAATGTTGAGGGAGCAGTTCCATATGGATTTCTCTTCATGCTTCCCTACGGTGCGTCGGAGTCTTCAGACCAAATAGGTGTTCAGCCATTCATGAACAGAAGGCTCTTTGTAAACGGCTCATTGTTGACTACATTCTGGAACCAGGATATGTCTTCCCAACCGATGACTTCAGACAACTCCACGGATCGCTTTACATGGCAGTTCGGCATGTTGAGCAAAAATCTCATAGCCACAAACCAGACATATTCCGAGTCCGAGGTTGGGTTAGGCGGTCTTTCCACTTTGGGCTACAATGTTCTTGGACCGAGCGATACTGAAGCGTATATAGGTTTGTCGGCCAAGAACGGAACTTCGGAATTGTCCACGCACCACATACTGAGAAAGACGGAAGTTGTTTCCAATGTGGCAAATCTTGCGGGTGCCAACCTAAACTATGGAGCGGGCAAGGCTGAGGCCGGAGGAGACAACCGCGAGGGCGGAGCTCCCTCCTATTTTACCGGCAGTACAGACGGTCAGCATCCTTGGCAGGCTGCATGGGGAATAAATGTTCCCGAGTCACAACAGGTGTCGCTAGCCATAGGCAATAGCTTATGCCCGAGCAGAATAGTGCCGGAGCGTTCTTTCCATATAACATGGGTCGACGGCTCATGCCTAATAAACAATTACAATAATGCTAACTATGGACGCGGCAACTTCAATGGCAGCCGCGATACCGGGACATGGTATGAAGATAAGAGCGTAGTTTACGATTATTCCTGGCACTTAAACGAGGTTTTATGGGACGAATACTTCTTCTCGACTTTCCCATACAGAAAAGACGAGGAGGATTACGCCTATAAAGATTCCGCAAACAATGCATATCCGCAAAATCCCAGAATGCGCTATTGTGTAGATTCTTCGGAATACCTTGTTCTTGACGACATGTTGTACGACAGGGAGAAGTCCAACGAGCAGTTTGACGATAACGCTTCAAAGCTGTGGGTTGACGGCGCCTTCAATGTAAATTCAACTGACGTTGACGCATGGAAGACTGTTTTATCGACCTATTTCGGCCAGACCATAGAATCTTATGACGGCGACGACAGCTCGAATGAAAATAGAGCTCCCTTTCATAGGTGGCAGGCTCCTTTAAAAGCTACAGCGGTAACAGCCGACAATGCGAGCATACACAATGAAACAGATCTCATGACGGGGTATAGGTCGCTCGACGAAACCGAGATAGAGGAACTTGCTGCGGCTATAGTGGAGCACATAAAAGACAGAGGTCCTTTCTACTCCATGGCAGAGTTTGTAAACAGGCTTGTCGGCAATGATTCTGCCGAGGACCGCTACATGGACAAGAATAATGAGAATCTGCTTGATTACAACCACCAGTTCCGCAAATCGGATCGCCAGAATCTGACTTCTGAGATAAGTAGCGGCGGAACATCGTTCCGTGTAGGACATATGCAAAAGGGAGTATTGCAGGCGGCCATAGACTCCACGAGCATAAACAACCAGTATCACCAAGATTTCATTCTTGATAAGACAAACAATGTTTCCGACATCGTTGCCGATAATGAATTGTTTATGCATTTCACTGATCCTAAAGAGACTTGGGAGAATTGGCGCGGCGCGGTGGGTCCGCAGGCTACGGGTGCTCCAGCGTATTTAATGCAGCAAGACATACTTTCGCGCTTAGGTTCCTTCCTAACCGTGCGCAGCGATACCTTTAAAATCCGCGCGTATGGCGAAGTGAGAAATCCCATATCCGGAGCGATAGAGGGAAAAGCTTGGTGTGAAATGACAGTTCAGCGCATACCCGAATACATCGACAGCGACAACAATAAGGCTTCCGATGTTTACGGAAGAATGCTTGAGCTGGGGTATCAGGATCAAGCCAACCAGGGAGATTTGTCGCAGTACAACGTTATAATGGACGAGTCAAACGGAGGATTGAACGGCGTCAATAGAACCCTTGGACGAAGGTTCAAAGTTGTAGGCTTCAGATGGTTGAACGAAAAGGAAATATAAAACTTATATTCTTTGATAAAAGCCCCTTTCCGTTTAAGAGGAAAGGGGCTTTTTATTATAATGATTTTAAGAGTGTTGGGAAAAAAGTTCTTATGGATAAAGCATGCTGCTGTAAATAGGGGGATATGGGCGGTGTGAATATAAAAAATTTCTTTGCAGATGAGAGATAAAAGCATGGTCAAATAAATACAAGTATTAGCAAAAAAATAACTTGACTGATGATTATCAAAATCTTAATTATTATCATCAAAGAAAAAGGAATATATTATGAGAATTTTCTCACGTTTTTTTATCTCCTCTTACCTGCTAATATTAAGCCTCTCTGCAACAGTATACGCTCAAAACTGGGTGCACCTCACTAAAGATTCAAAGGCAAGCGAGCTTACTTTCGGGAGTTCTGATTATATACAGTTTATGGGCCCCAATCTAACGCTGACTGTTGACACTGATATGACAGTAAAAGATGTTATATTTGGATCGGGCTCAACAGATGTATCTCCGTCTAATGTTGTAATAGAGGCGGGCAATACTCTTACAGCTTCATCTCCCTATGGCAATGTTGGAAGGCCGGAGACTATTATTAACATATCCGGAGCGGGAAATCTTGTCTATACCTCAAAAACTCTAAAATTCTATGAGCAGACAAGCAAAGCCGCCCAGTATTATAATTATAATATTTCGGGAACTTTCTCCATTGCGAGTAAAAATATAATAGTGCAGAATAAAAACTATGTAAGTTTGGGGAATGTAAGCGGGGTCTTTTCAGGCGTTGACATGTCGGGAGATTCTTCGCTGTCAATGAATATTTCAACGTCATATGTTGGAGCAGACATTAGCCTTACCGGATCTTCATATTTGGAGATTAATGACGTAAAAAAGGCTTATGGTATTGCCCCGGTTTTTAATGTTTCCGATGGTTCCCATTTTAATATGAATTGCAATTCTTTTACAATTATGGGCAATTCAACTATTGGAAATGTTTCCGAGGTATCGCATCTGGGCGTAAATGTGTATTTGGAAGACGGTTCAAACGTTGTGATAAATGCCGGTACGAATATGCTGACATTTGATTCTTCTATAATATTGAAAACTTGCACCCTTACATTAAATACAAGCACTCCTTTCCTGCGCAAAAATGGTTCGCTTGCAGGTCTGCAAGTTGCCAGAACCTCAAGGCTCATATTGAATGCTGACCAAAATTTTGGTGCTATTAATCTCTATAGAGCCGAAGGCAATAGCGATATTTTCAGCATAGAACTCAATTCATCAAAAGTTGATATAACTTCTATGTCCGTAACCAGTTCCACAAGTAAGGTAATATTTGAGGACTTTGCAGAGGGCTTGGTTCATGTTGATAGCGAGCTTGCTACAAACGAAGATGGAAGCTTGCAAAGGATATACGCTCTTGTCGATTCGGCGGAGGTTAAATTGTATCAGCTTGATAACGGCTACTTGTCTTTGACTATTCCCGAACCCGCCGAGTTAGCGGCGATTTTCGGAGCCGTTGCTTTGGGGTTGGCGGCCTATCGGAGGCGCAGAAAATAATTTTATAAGCTTTCTCGAAGGCCGTCCCGCGGGGGGCGGCCTTTTTTATTGTTTGGCGCTTTTGTCTTCAAATATTTGTGCTATTAGTTTTTATTGCGTTAACTATAAAAATTAAAATTGTGCCGGAGCAAAGCTTTTCATTTTTATGGCTATATAATGCTTTTGCGATGTAAGCCTCAAAGCTCTTGCCCGTCAAAAAAAACAAAAAAAAGCTTGATTGGGGCGCCTGGGGAGCTCAAGTGCAGCGCTT
>CALXOC010000127.1 GCA_944389915.1 uncultured Opitutales bacterium
ATATTAAAATGGCGAGAAAACCTGCTGAGTTTATTAAAAAACAAACACCCTCGCCCCAAAGATTTATTATTATGCCGCCCAAAGCGGGGCCGATAAAGCGCGTTCCGTTTATAGCCGTCGAATTCAATGCAACGGCGTTTGTCATGTCTTCGGGAGGGACAAGTTTGGAGTAAAACGATTGCCTTGCCGGGGCGTCAAAACTTGTTATTATGCCGAAAACTAATGATAAGCATAAAATAGTTTCTATATTTATCAGGCCGCTTATTGTTAAAATGCCGATTAAAAAGCTTTGAAGCATAAGGCAGCTTTGGGTGCACATTATGATTTTTCGGCGGTCGAATCTGTCGACTACCACCCCTGCAAATGGCATGATAAACAGGGTTGGTATTAACGACAAAAATACCGCTAAAGAGAGCATGAATATGGACCCCGTCATATTGTATATGAGCCAGCCCATTGCGACTTGTTGAATCCAGGAGCCCGTCAATGTAATGGACAAACCGGCAAAATATATTGCGAAATCGCGTGTTTTTAATGAGTGGAATATGGATAGTAAAGCGGCCGGGTTTCTGGGTATGAAAACCCTAAGGTCAAAAAACGGAAATTTTGCCCTGTGTTCCCTTGATTGTTTGGCAAATGATTTTTTCATACGCTTTAAAATGGGGCAGAATGTATTAAAAAACGCTTTCGTCTACAAAATAATGGAAGCTTTTTTCGGGGAGCATATATTTTTTCCCGGTCGGAATTTCGACAGGACTGATAAGTTTATTATAAAACATAAAGTTGCGGGGTTTAGATGCGCAGGTTGTGAAGTGGAATTCAAAAACAAAAACCTTCGCCTGAATAGCGAAGGTTTTGTTCGTTCACAAAGCAAACTATTGGAAATTCTATATTAAAATAGAGATGGATCCTTGTATATTGCGTTGAATTTTGCACCGACCGATGTGTATTCGGTCTTTGTTCTGGTTATGGCAGTCGAAGCGCTGTCTATTTCTTCGGCAAAAGAGGGCCATGCTTGTTTTAGGGCAACGGTGGCCTTTGAGGCGTTTCCGGGATATGCCGATATGAACTTTTCCATGTCGCTTGTGGCCTTTTGCATGTTTACCGCATACATTTTCTTTTCAAGCATCACCATTTTTTCCCATGCTTTTATATTTGCCCTAAATGCATCGACAAATGCCGGAGGACAACCATTTAAGCGTATTGCTTGTAGCTTCGTAACCACTTCCGAAGCAGTTTTGGAGGTGGATATAACGTCGGCATCAACCTTGTATACCGCCTGTATGGATATTTGTTCCGGAGTTTCTTGCGGAGCAGAGTTGCAGGCCGCAAGAAACGCGCAACACGATAGTAATAACATTACTTTTTTCATATTTTTATTTCTAAATAAAGTCTTAATTATTGTTGGAATCCTCTTTTTATCGGCAAAAAAGTCAAACTTTTATTAGCAGCGGCGTTTTTTTCATAAAATATCTTTTTGGGTTGTCGCCGCGCGAAAAATTGTTCTTAATACACGCACAATGTCATTGGAAAAGATATCTAAAGTTAGTGGAAGGGCTGTTTTTGTGCCCGGTAACGATATAGATACGGACAGAATAATACCTGCCCGCTTTATGGTTTGTGTGACTTTTGAAGGCCTCGGGAAATATGCCTTTTACGACGAGCGCAAGAATGCCGACGGTTCCGATAAAAAACACCCGCTTAACGCGCCCGAGGCAAAAGGGGCGTCGATACTTTTGTCGGGCGGAAATTTTGGCTGCGGCTCCTCGAGGGAACATGCTCCGCAGTCGCTTTGGCATTACGGCTTTAGGGCCATAGTTGCGGAGAGCTTTGCCGAAATATTTTTCGGGAACGCCACAACTATAGGTATTCCGTGCGTGTGCGCTTCCGCGTCGGACATAGCGCGCATTGCCGATGCCTTTGCAAAGGACCCCTCTTTAAACGTAGAAGTAAATTTGGAGACTATGCAGGTTTCATGCGGCGGGATTTCGGTGCCATGCAAAATGCCCGAAAACGCGCGGGCTTCTCTTATCGGCGGCACTTGGGATCCTATATCGGAACTTTTAGATTCCGAGTCTCTCACTTCAGACACCGCGAAAAACCTGCCTTATTTTAAATAATATGGATTTTATTCTCGAAGGCGCAGGAATTTTCATATACCCGCTGGGTCTATGTTCTTTTTTAGCTCTCTACATTATGATTGAGCGCTTTATCGCCTTGCGCGAGTCTAAAGTTATACCGAGGGATATTTCAAACGCCCTGATATCTGGTCGGATTCCCGATGTCAAAGGCGACTTCGGAACGGCTGCGGGAAGAATTATAAATTTCTACACCAACTCAAATCCGGAGCCCGAGGCCCTGAAGGCTTTTGCGCAACTTGAGGTTTCTCGCATGGAGCGCGGCATGTTTTGGCTTGATGTTGTAATTTCGGCGGCGCCGCTGCTTGGGCTTCTCGGCACGGTGGCGGGGCTTGTTACGGTTTTTGCAACGGCCGACGGCGGAATTCCCGAGCCCGAATCCATATCTCGCGGGGTCGGATTGGCCTTGTCCACAACAATTCTGGGGCTATCC
>CALXOC010000128.1 GCA_944389915.1 uncultured Opitutales bacterium
TATAATTCGCTACCCGTTGCCTTTATAATGGGCGAAACCCCTTGGCCGATGCCATGGTTCTTGCGGAACTACGAAAACATAGGATATTGGAAAGATTCCATACCCGACAATATAGGAGATTTCGATATAATCGTAACCGACTACAAAACAAATGCTAATGTTATTAAGCGTCTAAACGATCCTTCCGACTATGTGCATGAGCTATACGGTCTCAGGAAAAATCTGATTCTCAACGTTTATATCAAAAAGCAGCTTTTTGAAAAGCTGATGAATTCGGAAGATTGATAAAGAAAGATGTCGGATACGGCAAAAAAAATCTTCTTGATTCTTGCCGCAACAATTGCCGTGTTCGGCATTATTTTTCTTTGCGCATCTTCGCATATTCAAAGCGCCATTGCCAGGAGCCTTCTCGGAGACAGCGCCTTGCAATTTGAGTCTTGCAGAGTTGACTTTCGTTCCTTGGAATTGGCGGGCTTAAGTTATAAAAACGGCTCCATGAGCGCATATGCGGAAAGGGCCGTCTTTAAATATGATTTTAGAGACCTGCTCTGCGGCAAAATTAAGTTCAGGGAAATTTCGATTCCGGATTTGCAGGTAAAAGTTTCCAAAATAAATCCCCTCCGGCCGCTTGAAGCTATAAGCGCAAAAGAAACGGCCTTTGGCAAATTTGAGGTAGCTTCCATAAACATCGGTCTGTCTCTGTTTGAAAGTTCCCGCGTGCTGCGGGCGAAATTAAGCGGAGAAAAATTGTCCTTTGACAAAGCTCTGCCCCAAAGCGGAAGGCTCGCAATAAATTTCATATATGGCGGCGCCAAAGACGCCGAAATTTTTACTTTAGATGCAACCCTCGTTCCAAAGGGCGGAAATTTATCCTTAAAATCCGCATTATCCGCCATGGGGAAACGCCTTTTTCAGCTTTCTGCCGAAGTGGAACCGGATTGGTCGGAGGGAATTTTCGAAGTTTCAGCAGGCTACAATTCGGCTGATGCTACGAATTTAACTCTCCCCTATTTGAGCGAGCTCAAAGACTTAAAATTGTCGCTGTATCTAAAGGGTAGCGTGCGGAGCGGCAAAACAAGGGCGCAACTGTTATTCGATATAGAAAGTTCCGGCGCCCCATTGCTGCCTCCTAAGCTTGCAAATATTGGAACTTTGGCTTTTTCGGGCAAACTTTCTTTTGCCAAAACCGCAAAAATTTTCGACCTGACCGATTTCTACATAAAGCTCAGCGGAGGCAAAACCCCCCTTGCCCATATAAAATCCAACTCCGCCCTATCCCTAAAATCCGATTCGCCGGAGCGTGTGAAACTCGGCATTTTAACATTATCCATTCCACCGGAACTCTTGGGGATTTTAGAGCCTTCGCTGAAACTAAGCTCCGCAAATCTAATGGCGGAGTTCGACGCCGAATTATCCTCCGGGCCTTCGCTATTTTTAAAGACCAGAGCGCCCGCCAATTTAACCGCTTTAAGCATATCAAAGAACGGCGCGCCTATTTTGTCGAACTTGGATCTATTTGCCGAAGCGGAAATGGATTTTTTGTTCAAACCTAAATTTTTGTCCAACGCCAAATTGAAAGTTTTTTGCGCGGAGTCGAAGGCATCTTCACTAAACTTGGACGCCAAGCTTAACTATGATTCAAACTCCCCGGACATTCTGTCCCAGGGAAATGGCGCTCTTGATTTTTCCGCAAAAATTTCCGGGAAACTCGGCGCTTTAACTTCAAAAATCCATTCGATATCAAATTACGACACTTCCGACTTGTTCGCAGATGTTGAAACGTCCGGAAGAATAGACTTTGGAAGTGTAAAAATTGACAATTTTCGCGCCCTGATATCAAACATCAACGGGGCAACAGTTTTAAAACTCGAAACCCAAAAGCCAATGCTATGGGCAAAAAGCGCTTTTCGCAGTTCGGGCGAATTGTTGCGAATGGAAGCAAAAGAAGTGCCATTTTCAATATTCAAGGCCGCCCTGCCCGATTGGGACGCAGACAAACTTTCCTTTTCGGGAAGCCTGTCCGCTCAGGGCGACTCTATAAAATTAAATTCCGATTTCACAGTTGATTCCCTCCACTTGAAGCGCGGTGGAAAATACTTTATAAGAAACTTGAACATAGGCGGAAAACTCGCATGCACCATAGCGGAATCGCATATAGACTTTTTAGGCGACGACATAAAATGGGGAACCTCTGGAAGAGGAAGCGCATACGCGTCCATTCGGGGAAAATTGGACGCTAAAACAAAGATTCTGGAGGATATTTCTTTTAAACTGCATACTTCCCTTCCGCAACTCCTTTCTCAGCCGGCATTAAAGTCTTTCGACAATATTTCGCGCGGAACGCTTGAACTTTCGGGCACAATTAGCCCGAAAAACCTGGAGGTAAAATCGCGCGTGGACAATTTTGCCGCACGCACTCTCAGAGGCGGCGTTGACACCTTTTTTTTAGACGCCACCGCAAAACTTGACAACTTCAGCTTTGTATCAGCGGATTTAAGCGCAAGAGCCTACAGCGGACTGGGGGAATCGCTTTTACTCGCAAAGATTTGCAGCAAAGCCGATTCAATATCTGCAAATGTCGATGCCAAGAGCCTGGTGTTTGAGGATGCGCGGATAATATTTTCGGCCTTGAGAAACCCGGCAGCGCAATTGTCATCGGACATGGCTCAAAAACCCAATCCCTTCGGCGGAGGTCTCAAGGTCGCCCGTCCGCAGGAGGCGGAAACGCGAAGCGGTGGTTCAGACAAAATTGCCGTCCGCGATTCGTCGGCATTTTGGGATATAGGCAGGAATCTCCTAATGCGTTTAAAGGTCGGAACTCTATATTTGAATTCGGCACCGCTGATGTCGGATGCTCTATTCAACTTGTCTCTGACTCCCAATAGCCTTATTCTCGATAAATTTTCGGCGACAGCTGCAAAATCAAAAATAGAATTGTTAAACGACTTAAAAATTTCTTTTCACCCGCAAAAAGAAACGCCATACGAACTATGCACCACCAATATAAAAATAAGCGGCTTTGATGTATCTAATCTGCTTGGAGGGGCAGGAAAAATAACCGGAAGCTTTGACGGCGAGGCAAAATTTCAAGGATGCGGCAACAACGCACTCCACTTAGTCCAATTCTTAAGGGCGGACGCGCATTTTAAAAATGAGAGCGGCGGAGAACTCCGGCTAATAGACAAAAACGGCATGCTGTCCGCTTCCGCGTCTATCCTCGGGCAATCCGCCTCTATTGCATCGAGAATTGCGAATGCCAACTTCGACGGCGCCGAGGCGTTTTCTGAGATTATTCAGACTGTTTCTTCCATAACCT
>CALXOC010000129.1 GCA_944389915.1 uncultured Opitutales bacterium
CAAGACATGTAATAGAGGAAAACGAGCGGGTTCTAAAGGCTAAGGAGCTGCTCGCTCGCGGAGATATACCGGGCGTTGGAAAGCTGTTGAGAGCCTCCCACGACAGCTCCAGAAACTTGTTCGAAAATTCCTGCGAGGAACTTGATTTCCTTGTGGATACCGTTTGCAATTTCGACGGGGTTTACGGCGCAAGACTCAGCGGAGGCGGTTTCGGAGGAGCCGTCATGGCTTTGACTGACGGCAGCTTCTCGCAGACGCAGGCAAATGAAATTGCTGCAATATACGCCAAAAGATTCGGGAAACAGCCAATGATATTTTCTTGCTGTTCGGGCGACGGCGCAAAATGCGTTTAAATACCCCTTGCAACACTGTGCTGCCGCCTATTTTAGGCGGTATTTTTTTTGCGGCATTTGCCGGAAATCCTCTCGGCAATGGGCCTTTTCTTGCGCAAAACTTCAAATACAGAAAATTTACTCCGAACTTTTAGCCGGAAAAAGAAATGCATCGTAAAAAAATTTAAGCCTTTTAAAAGGCATGTCCGTTTCAGGCGGCGATTTTTAACTTCATAGGCTCATGAAAATCATTGACTATGCCATACGCCGATTTTTACTTATAAAACTTCAATATTCCAAAGAAAAATCCCAACAAGGAGATTTATGAATGTTTTAGTAATAGGCGGCGCAGGATACATAGGCAGCCACTGCGTCAGACAGCTGATAGAGGCCGGACATAATCCCGTTGTACTCGACAACCTCGTCTACGGGCACAAAGACGCGCTCAAAGAGGGCGTCAAATTTTACCTCGGAAACTTGGAGGATAAAAAATTTGTGGGGGGCGTGCTCGACAAGGAAAAGATAGACATTGTCATGCATTTTGCCGCCTACATAAATGTGGGAGAATCTGTGTCAAATCCCATAAAATACTATCGAAACAACCTTTCAGGCGTAGTAAACCTGATAGAGGCAATGCTGGAGCACGGCGTGAAAAAGTTCGTATTTTCATCGACTTGCGCCACCTTTGGAATTCCCAAAACACTGCCGCTTGTCGAAGACCTGCCGCAACTGCCTATAAATCCGTACGGACAGACAAAACTCGACGTGGAAAACTTTCTGAAAGCCTGCGCGCGCGCTTACGGCTTGAGCTTCGTGGCTCTCCGCTACTTCAACGCGTCGGGAGCCGCCGAAGACGGAACAATAGGCGAAGACCACAAGCCAGAAACGCACATCATACCTCTTACAATATTTGCCGCCATGGGGAAACGCCCCGCAATAAGCGTATTCGGAACCGACTACAACACCCCCGACGGCACATGCCTGCGCGACTACATACACGTTGACGACTTAAGCCGCGCCCACATATTGGCGTTTAAAAATCTTGAAATTCCCGGAAGCGCATCTTTCTACAATCTCGGCACCGGAACGCCGAATTCCGTGAAGGAAATAATTTCAGGAGTCGAGGAAGTTACAGGATTGAAGGTCCCGGTGGAATTTGGCCCGCGCAGACCCGGGGATCCGGACGCCCTCTATGCCGATTCTTCAAAGGCAAAAAACGAACTCGGCTGGAAAATTAAATTCAACGATGTCCGCGAAATAATAGAGACCGCATGGCGCTGGCACAAAAACAATCCCGACGGTTTTAAGGAATAGCAATGGACTTGATAAAAGATTTTAAACAGGCCGGACAAGAGCACGTTTTTAAATTCTTCGATAAGCTCGGTAAACCGGAGCAGGCGGAACTCTTGAAGCAGCTTGAGCAGGTGGACCTCTCAGAGCTTGAACGCCTAAACAACGAACTTGTTTTCAATGGCGGCACCGCGGAAAAAAACATAAACTTTTCCGAACTAAAACCGGCCCCCTACCAGGCGCTTCCCAAAGACAAAGACGCCGACCCTGCATGGGCCGAGGCGAAAAATATAGGGGAAAAAGCAATAAGGGACGGGCGCCTTGCAGTGTTTGTCGTCGCCGGCGGACAGGGCACGCGACTCGGATTCAACGCGCCGAAGGGCTGTTACAAAGTTACGCCGGTAAAGCAGAAAAGCCTGTTTCAGGTTTTTGCGGAAAAAATATTGTCGGCCTCAAAGAAGTATGGGGTGCGCATACCTTGGCTGGTAATGACCAGCCAAGTCAACGACGCCGATACAAGGCGCTTTTTCTCGGAAAATTCATTCTTCGGCCTCGACAAAGATGACGTAATTTTCTTTTCGCAGGGACTGATGCCCGCCGTGGATAAAAACGGGAAAATCATTCTTGAGTCGAAGGGGAAAATAGCAATGACCCCCGACGGCCACGGAGGTTGCCTGCGCGCCATGTGCCGCTCGGGCGCTCTTGACGAGCTCAAGAAACGCGGAATAGATTGCATAAGCTACTTCCAAGTGGACAACCCGCTCGTGAATATTATAGACCCCTACTTCCTCGGTTTTCATATTCTGGGAAAATCTGAGATGTCGTCAAAAATGATACCAAAGGCCTATCCCCTTGAAAAGGTCGGGCACTTCTGCATATCCGACGGCAAGCTTACGGTCGTGGAATACTCGGACCTGCCCGCCCAATACCAACAAATGCTCGACGATAGCGGCAAGCTAAAGTTCATAGCCGGAAGCGTGGCAATCCACATTCTTGACAGGGATTTTGTTGAGAGGCTCGGACGCAAGGGCTCGGAATTGCGCCTTCCCTTCCATCGCGCGGACAAAAAAATTCCATATGCGGACGAAAACGGCAACACAGTCAAGCCCGATAAACCCAACGGAATAAAGTTTGAAATGTTCGTTTTCGACGCCCTCCCTATGGCGAAGTCCCCGGTTATTATAGAGGGTTTTCGCGGCGATGAATTCTCACCCGTGAAAAATGCTGAGGGCGTGGACTCTCCGCTCACTTGCCGAAACGACCAGAAGAAGCAATTTGCGCGCTGGTTCAAAAGCGCGGGAGTGGACATTCCTCTTGGCGAGAACGCAGTCCCATTATTGGACATCGAAATCTCGCCATTATTCGCATCAAACGAGGAGGATTTCGTAAAAAAATGGGGCAATCTCAATCCCAAACCTGAAATCCGCAACGGTTTGTACTTATAGAAACTCAAACAAAAGCAAAAAAACCTTTCCGAACAAACGGCGGAAAGGTTTTTTTTGCGCTAAATAAAATTTTGCGGACAGACCCGCCTCGGAATTGCACGCGCATGCCAAAATATCAAACATTATTGTTTAATCAAAAATATCAAAAGTTAATTTGCAGGACTCCGCCGTTTTGGCTATATTGCGCGCATGAACGCAAAACTGCCAAAGACAACAACTCCGCTACACAATCAACGAACGCGCTTCAATCCCATCAGAAACCTCGGGCCCGATACGCTCGCGAGAGCGCTCGAAGCATTTGACGCCGGCAGGCTGGGCGCCGCAGCCAAGCTTTTCGAATCTATACTCAGGCGCGACGATGTGCTGTGCGGCCTCGACTTAAAAAGAAAAAAATCCGTTGCGCGCCTCGATCCGGAAATAGTCATGCTGGAGGACTCCCCGAAAGCCCGCAGACACAAGGAGGTTCTCGAGGAATTTTACAATACTCTTTCCGCCACAGACCACACCGATAGGAATGCGCGCGGAGGACTGCGCAGGCTGCTTTCGCAGATGATGGACTGCGTGGCGATGAGATACAGCGCGCACAAGATAAATTTTACCCAGGACGGAGAAAAGGTGCGCGGCCAATTTGAACGCTATCCGCTCTGGCTTTTTGAAAACACGGACGGCAAACTCAGACTGCTTGAAAGAGAGGGGCAGCTGACAGACGGAAGCGCGCTCGACGACGACGAATGGCTGATATGCTGCGGCGACGGCCTGATGTTTGCATCTTCGATAGCCTATCTATACAAGCAGCTTCCCTTAAAAGATTGGCTCATATATTGCGAGCGCAACGGCATGCCGGGAATAAAAGCAAAAACCGACGCCTATCCCGGAAGCGAGCAATGGGAGGCGGCATGCGACGCCGTCAGCGAATTCGGAGCAGAGTTTCATGCAGTGCTGTCGCAGGGAACCGACATTGAGGCTATAGACGTGAGCACGCGCGGAGAGCTGCCCTATCCCCAGCTGGTGGAGCGCATAGACAGAATACTCTGCGCTATGTGGAGGGGAAGCGATTTGTCAACGATGAGCGGCAGCGACAAAACCGGAGCGTCGGTTCAGTGGTATGAAAGCTCGCTTATAGAGGAGGCGGACGCCGCTAATATAAGCGACTCCCTCAACAGGCAAGTCGACGCCCAAGTCATCAGGCTTTCGCTCGGCGACGATGAGCCCCTCGCAAAATTCAAACTAAAATTGCCGGACTACGAAATGCACAAATGCGAGCTTG
>CALXOC010000130.1 GCA_944389915.1 uncultured Opitutales bacterium
AATGAGGGCGGCTAACGTGCTGGGCGCCGTGCTCGACGATGTTCTGCGCAAAGAGGTGCGCGAAAAAGACGGGAAAACGTACAGCCCATTCGCCTACAACAATTCGTCGCCGTGGATGAAGGATACGGGCTTTATTTGCGCAGCTACATTTGTAAAGCCGGAATATAACGCAGAAATGGTGGATACGCTTGAAAAGTGTTCGAAGATTGTGGAAAAAGGCATAAGTGCCGACGAATTTGAGAGGGCGAAAATACCGCTGGTCAAGAGCGTGCAGGCAAGCAAGCGCAAAAATATCTATTGGCTCGAGGCGTTCATGAATCTGTCGCAGGCAAGACCGCTCAACCTCGAGCTTGCCCGGACTGTCGACACCGCTTACGACAAAGTCGGTCTCGATGAAATAAGGGAGTTGGCCGCCAAAATATTTTCCCAAGAAGCCTACAAAGCCCGAATAATGCCGGAGGATAAATAAAAAAGAGTTGAAAAACGCGCAAAAAACGCGATTCTAAAATCCCCAAATGAATCCAAAATACAAACGCATTGTTTTGAAACTCAGCGGAGAGGCTCTAAAAGACACTACAAACGGAGACCCTCTCGATTCTTCAATATTGAGAAATCTCGCTCTCGAATTGAAGGAACTGCATCAAATGGGCGTTCAAATATGCCTTGTTGTCGGAGGCGGAAACATATTCCGCGGATTGAGCGGGGCAAAATCCGGAGTCGATAGAACAACCGGAGACTACATGGGAATGTTGGCTACGGTAATAAACGGGCTCGCCCTAATGAACGCGCTCGAGCGCGAGGGCGTGCCTGTGCGCGTGCAGACTGCCATACCGATGGAAAAGATAGCCGAGCCCTTCATATTGCGCCGCGCCGTGCGCCACCTTGAAAAAGGCAGGATAGTAATTTTTGTTGCCGGCACCGGCAATCCATACTTTTCAACCGACACCACCGCCGCGCTTCGCGCCAGCGAAATAGGGGCGGATTGCATATTAAAAGCCACAAAAGTGGACGGTATTTACGATAGGGATCCAAAAAAATATTCCGACGCGACGAAGTACGACACCCTTCCATATTTGGAAGCCATAGAAAAGCGGCTCGCCGTGATGGATTCCACCGCATTTTCAATGTGCATGGACAACAAAATTCCTATAATAGTTTTCAACATGAACGAGAACGGAAACATAAAAAAGGCGGTATCGGGCATGCCAATAGGAACACTTGTCTGTTAATTTAATAATCTACAAAGGATACACAATGGATATATCATCGCAACTTAAGGCGGTAAAGGACGCCATGAACAAGGCAATAGACCACTTATGCCGCGAATTTGAGACCATACATACCGGAAAGGCAAATCCGTCAATGGTTGAGAACGTGATGGTTGAAGCATACGGCACTACGTCCAAACTGCGCGACATAGCGGCTATAACAACTCCCGACAGCTCAACAATACGCGTTCAACCGTGGGACAAAAGCATTCTCAAGGACGTGGAGAAGGCTATTCTTGCCGCAAACATAGGCTTTACGCCCGTCGTTATGGGCGAAGCAGTCAGGTGCCCCATTCCCCCGCTCTCCGGAGAGCGCCGCGCAGAACTTGCAAAGATATGCAAAGAGATGGCCGAACAGTGCAAAGTGCGCATACGCACGGTGCGCCGCGAATCCATAGACGCGGTAAAAAAGGCGCAGAAATCCGGGGCATTGACGGAAGACGACGTCAAAAAGTTTGAGAAAGAGGTGCAGACGCTCACCGACAACGCCGGCGCCGGAGTGGAAAAGAACTTGGCCGCCAAGGAGTCTGAGTTAAAAACAGTATAGCCCAAAACTCCATCACATGAATGCCGCGTCTTAACGGACGCCGGCATTTTGTTTGCAAATTCGGATATGCCAAAAACAAACAATAGACGAATAGTTGTAAAAATAGGCACGGGCCTGCTCACCCGGGGAGTGGGCGAGTTGGATACCCAAAAGATGGGCACTCTATGCAAGCAGATAGCGAAGGCTTTGAATTCGGGAGTTGAAGTGGTGCTTGTAAGCTCCGGTGCGGTGGGGCTCGGAATGGGAAAGTTGGGGCTTTCGGAGCGCCCAAAGCACATATGCCAGGTGCAAAAATGCGCGGCCGTCGGGCAAGGAATACTGATACAAACTTGGGCGGAATTATTTGCGCCTATGGGCATACCGGTCGCGCAAATTTTACTCACTCGAGACGACGTAGACGTCCTTGCCCGCCACAAGGCGGTTCGCGACCTCATAAACGAGCTGTTAAGCTCCGGCATAATTCCAATCATTAACGAAAACGACTGCATAAGCGCCGCCGAATTAAACATTAAATTTGGCGACAACGATGTTTTGAGCTCGCTTGTGGCGACTCTGTCGAAAGCCGACGACCTCATGATACTATCGACCGCTCCCGGCCTTATAGACATGAAGGGGTCCGGCAAAATAATTCCGGTGGTGGAGAAGATTACGCCGGAAATATGCGCCATGGCGGAAGGAACTAAAAGCAAGACGGCGGTCGGAGGAATGATAACAAAAATAAAGGCCGCCGAAATAGCGACTCGCTCAGGCTGCAATGTTTACATAGCAAGCGGCTCCGAGCCCGATGTCATAAACAAGATACTGTGCGGAAAAAATCCCGGAACTCTATTTAAAGCGGGCACAAAAACCGCCAGCGCCAAAAAAAGGTGGCTTGCGCATTTCGGCCGGACGATTGCAAAGATATATGTCGATGACGGCGCCGCAAAAGCTCTGCGCGAAAAGGGCGGTTCCCTGCTGCCTGCGGGGGTAAAGCGAATCGGGGGAAAATTCTCCAAGGGCGACATGGTGGAAATAGTAGATATATCAACCAAGGGCGTTGTGGCGCGCGGACTTGCGGAAATGGGATTTGACGAAGTAAAGGCGCGCGTAGAGTCCGCATGCGGCGCGAAGTGCGGGCATAAGGACGTAGTGGTCCACCGCGACAATCTCGCGCTTGTATGAGCTAACCAAGATGACAGATACTCCCACCATAAAGTTATCGCGCGAATGCCCCGCAATGCTTATTCCTTCGGGGGCAAAGGTATTGCTTGCCGCCGGGAACGAAGTGAAGATAACGCACCGCCTTGCCGGAAATTTTACGGTAAGGGGGATATTCGGAATGGCGCGCATAGACGGCAAAGACGCCGACGCTCTTGGAGAAACTCCGCCAGATGCGCTGGCGCAAAATGTCCAGACCGCGGATGCGAAAGGCGCATGTTCATTGGACGGAGCCAAATTTTGGATGGAAAAGGCCCCACGCGGGACTCTCGATGAAAAAGAGATATGGGACGTTGCAAAAACCGTATACGATCCTGAGATACCCGTTAATATAGTGGATCTCGGCCTCGTATACAAAATGGAAATAGTAAAGAATGCCGACGACAAAAATTGCATAGACGTAGACATGACATTAACCGCCCCCGGCTGCGCAATGGGCCCCATGATAGCCGAAGACCTAAAAATGCGCCTCGAGTCCCTGCCGTCGGTATTTGAGGCAAGGGTAAACATTGTGTGGGATCCTCCGTGGAACCAAGACATGATGTCCGAGGAGGCGAGAATGATTTTAGGCTTGGCATAAGCTAAATATTCCCGTTAAGATAGCATTAATAAACAAACAACAAGCAATGAAGACATTTATATGCGCAGTGTTTACGGTTTTATTTTTCCTCGGCAGCGCCTTGGCGGATGCCAATGGCAAAGCATCGGCTGCAGGCGCCTCCAAAGCTGTAATGGTGATGGGAAGCGACCTTATCGCTCCGCAGATAGAGGCTAAACTCAAGGAACTGGCAAAGAAGCAAAACATTGACATCAAATGCGACTTTTCCGGATCCAACGACGCCGCAAAAGCCATCTCCGACGGTTCAGCCGATATAGCAATCCTTGCCGTACCGCCCGGAATGAATACACCCGAAAGCACTATTAAAATGCCCATAGCATTCCATGCGGCTTTGGTAATAGTTAACACAATAAACCCATTGGAGGAAATCTCCACTGCGCAGCTGAAGGGCATATACTCAAAGAATGCCGATCCGCGCATAGAGTTGTGGCGCCAACTCAACGTAAAAAACATAGGGCTAAGAAATGTGATGCCGCTCATAACCAGCCTGTCAGACAACGTTATAGTGGAACTGTTTAAATACTGCGCCATGGACAGCACAAATATCGGGCCATGGGTTAATATAATAGACAAGAAGCAGGATATTTTTAATATGATAAAGGCCAATAATTCTGCGATAGCCATCGTGGGAAAGTTGCGCGATAAAAACATGATAAAAATTCTCGCGGTATCAAAGTCAAAAGACGGAAAAAATTCTTACGCATTTCGCCCCGACATAAACAGCTTTTTGAATGCGGATTATCCTCTTACACTGCCTTTCTATATAGTATTTAAAAAAGAAAAATTAGAAAAGGTCAAGGGAGTAGCCCAAATACTGCTCGGAGACGATATCGCCGAACTCATAGACGCTTCGGATTTTTATTCAGCCCCGAAAAATTCGCGGGAAAAGTCTATTTTTGACCTTGACATAAACAAATAATAGGGCACTATCCCTACGCATATTTTCAACCGCGGGCTTAGCTCAATTGGCAGAGCGCGACCTTGCCAAGGTCGAGGTTGTGAGTTCGAACCTCATAGCCCGCTTAAAAATGGGGTCAATACCAAAGGTTGTGGAATAGGTTGATTTTTTAGATTTGCCTTTCATAGATTCACCCCGCATTCTACAAGTACTCTCAAGCGGTAATTTTTAAAGTTTCTGTATCCGTAGGCTCGTCTTTGGATTAGCT
>CALXOC010000131.1 GCA_944389915.1 uncultured Opitutales bacterium
CTGTTGATGCAGCGCCAAGGGATAATAAATTTCGCAACCCACTTCTTTTGAGCGCAGAAAACCGAGCAAAGCGTCCCTTTCGTCCACGGAAATTACATACTGGTTGTAGATTGAGTAATTGTCGGGATCTATAAAAGGAATTTTTATTCCGCCAATGCCCGACAACTCAGCGTTGTAAAAAGCCGCATTGTTGCGGCGCATATTTGTCCATGAATCGAGATGCGGCAGTTTCGCAAGAAGCCCCGCCGCCTGCATGGCGTCGAGGCGGAAATTTCCGCCAACGTGCTTGTGGTGGTATTTCGGCTCCATTCCGTGATTCCGCATTTCGCGTATGCGCTTTGCGAGGGAGTCGTCGTTTGTAAGAACCATGCCGCCGTCTCCGAGCCCTCCGAGATTTTTAGATGGGAAAAAGCTAAGGCACGCGCAGTTTCCAAAGCCGCCTGTCTTCACGCCTTTCCTCGAGGCACCTATGGCTTGTGCGCCGTCCTCAATGACGGCGAGGGAGTATTTTGAAGCTACTTTTGATACGGAGTCCATATCGGCGCACTGTCCAAAGAGGTGAACCGGTATAACAGCTTTAGTGCGGTCGGTGATTTTAGACTCAAGCGACGCCGGATCTATATTGTATGTATCCGGATTTATATCGGCAAAAACCGGCCTCGCCCCGGCCCTCCAAACGCTTCCCGCAGTCGCAAAGAAAGTGTATGCCGGAACCACTACTTCCCATGCGGGAGAATTGTCGAGCGGGGAGCGGTATATTCCAAGGCACATCAGAGAAGCCAAAAGAGCGTCGGTCCCGCTTGACACCCCTACGGCATGCTTTACTCCGGAATAGGCGGCAACTTCGCGCTCGAATTTTTCAACATAGGGGCCGCCTATAAAATACTGCGATTCCAAAATATCGTTTAAAAACTTTAGAGTTTCATCTCGAAGCCCCGCATACTGAACTTTTAAATCTAATAGAGGTATTTTCATAAAAATTTCCATACATAAAATATAAAAGAGAAAAAAGCGCAACAATTAAAAAATCCCCTGGCACGGCATTCTTGCACCCATACAATCACGGCGCAAAAATATTTGACGAAAACGCGGAAATGAGATTTCCTCGCATAAAAAAGAATCGGCTTTTCGGAAAGAAGTACGAAAATCATTCAGGCAGTTTTTCAATGATTAAGGTTATCTCTACAATTTTGGAAGTGTGCACAATAGCGGTTCCGCTATTTATAGCCCTCCTATTCTTATTGCGTTCGTCGGAATCATATTCCGAAAAATACGAGCATTCAAAAATGAGATTTATGGGCATATCAAAATCGAAATACATATTGTTGTTTCGGATAATAGGGGTTCTCTGTTTGCTCATAGCGGTTTTTGCAGTCTACAATAACTATATAGCCGAGGATTCGGGAGAGCTTGACGAAAGCAGAGAATTTTGGGAGGAGATAGAAAAGAATGCGAAGTCGGGCGCCATAAGAAGCGCAATGCTCCTGGGAGCGGCAATAGCAATTCCCGCGAGAATGTCTTCAACCCGCTTCCCCGGAAAGCCGCTTGCGCTTCTCGGAGGGAAGGCGGTAATAGAGCGCGTATATGAAAATTGCCTGAAGAGCGAACTTGCCGAAAAGGTTGTGATTCTCACCGACAGCCTTGAAATATCGGAATTTGGGGATAAGATTGGGGCTCCCGTAATAATGACCTCCAAGAACTGCCGCTCCGGAACGGAGCGGATAATAGAAGCATTTGAAGAGATAAAATCGGAATTTGTTGTAAATGTCCAGGGTGACGAACCCTTCATAGATTACAGATTGATAGACTCTATCATAGAAGCCCACAAAGCAAGCAACTGCGAAATAGTTACCGCCGCCTCAAAGATTTTGGACGCCCAGACGCTGATAAATCCGAACGTTGTAAAAGTTCTGCGGGACAATTCCGGACGCGCCGCCTATTTTAGCCGCTCGCCGCTGCCATATGTTAGGGGCGAACCCCAGATAGGAAAGTGGTTCGAACGCGCCGACTATTGGCGCCACATTGGGATATACGGCTACTCTGCAAAAGCTCTTGCGCGCTACGAAAGCCTTCCGCTAAGCGCAATGGAAACTTGCGAAATGCTCGAGCAACTCCGTTTTATAGCGGCGGGCTACAAATTTGAAATAGTGGAGACGGAATACAAATCCATAGGCATAGACACTCCAGAAGATTTAAAAGCCGCAGAAGAATTCCTGGCGGCGTCCGCCAAATAAACGACATGAAAGACTCCGAACTCATAGAGCTGGCTAAGGCCGTGTTGGAATGCGAATCCGCATCAATAACGGGCGCGGTAAAGAAACTCGATGAAAATTTTGCAAGGGCCGTAAACGCCATACTATCGCACAAGGGCAAGCTCCTCGTGTGCGGCGTCGGTAAGTCCGGCCTGGTCGGGCAAAAGATAGCCGCCACACTCTCCAGCACAGGCACGCCCGCGGTATTTATGCACGCGTGCGACGCCGTACACGGAGATTTGGGCGTATATGAACCCGGAGATCCAACCCTGCTGATATCAAACAGCGGAGCGACCGTTGAATGCCTAAGACTCATTCCCATTTTAAAAAAGTTCGACTCCACAATAATAGCGCTCATCGGCAATTTAGATTCCCCCATGGGACGCGAGAGCGACATAGTCTTAGACGCCTCATCTATGGGAGAAGCCGATCCTTTGGGCATAGTGCCCACCAATTCGACAACTCTCGCCATGGCCATGGGAGACGCCCTCGCGTGCGCCCTCATGAAAGCCCGCGGATTTTCAAAGGAGGATTTTGCGAAGTTTCACCCAGCGGGGCAACTCGGCAGAAACCTGTTGCTGACGGTAAAAGACGTAATGAATCCCATAGACAGATGCGCAACAGCCCGCAGCAATACCCCCGTGCGCAAGATGGTTATGGAAATGACCGAAAAACCCTTGGGGGCCGCATGCGTAATTGACGAGAGCTCTAAACTTCTGGGCATAGTAACCGACGGCGATTTGCGCAGGTTGCTGGGAAGTTTTGCCGACATAGACAGCGTGTGCGTGGGGGATATCATGACAAAATCGCCCGTATGCGTGGAGCCCGAGGCTTCGCTTGGCAGGGCGGTTGAATTGATGGAGGCGAGGAAATCGCGCCTCTCCGTATTGCCTGTAGTAGACGCATGCGGCAAATGTTTAGGATTGTTGCGCCTGCACGACGTTTACCAACCACTATAAGCCCGGCAATGAGA
>CALXOC010000132.1 GCA_944389915.1 uncultured Opitutales bacterium
CAGACATTCCTGAAGCGTAAGGGGAAAATTTCTGACTTGGGCGACGTATGTGGGCAACAAACGCTCGCTCAAAGCGGCGGTTTCGCGCAAATCGTCAAAGAGATACTCGCGGAAGGTTTCGCGGTCGGAAATAAAGGCGTCGGAAATCTTGTCTCCGTCAATGTATGTGCGGGTGTCCGGATTGCTTATGCCAAAGTGGACTGCGGAAGCCTTCAAGGTGTATGAGGGCATTTCGCGTGCGCTTAGGTCGTAGAGCTGCACCAAGAGCAGCGTGTCCACCACCGTGCGGCCGGGGATATCGCATCTGGTATACGCAAAACTGCGCTCGGCAATGCTCAGGCGGCTCTTGCGGAACTCGACCGGGAGATTGAAGCGCCCCCAGTCAAGCGGCACCTTTAAACGTTTGCATCTGGCATTTAAATAGGGCAAGTCGAATTTAAAAATATTGTGCCCCTCTATGATGTCGGGGTCGCGCGAGAGTATTTCGGCATTCAAAGCTTCAAGCAGTTTGCGCTCAGATTCGTCGGAAAAGCCCTCTATCTCCAAAATTTTTCTTCCGCCGACTCCCGACAAGCCTACTGCAATAATTCTATCGCCGGAATTTCGAGCGTCGGGAAAAGATCCCGACGAGCACACTTCAATATCGAGCTGAAGGCGCATTATGCTGTCGAAATCCATTCCCGCGAACATTCTGGCGCGGGCGTGGCACAAATATTGGTTTTCAACGCTCGATATGCGCTGGGCCGGAACGGATTTGTCGCGGCTTTTAAAGTAGGCGTCCATATCCGCGCGGTTTTTGAAGCGCAAAATCCTATTCAGCGGCGCCTTTGGGATTCCAGAATCTGGTCCCTTGAGAATTTCTACGCTTTCGGCGCTGTCGGGGACGGAATTGCCGCCGCTCCATATGAAGGGGGAGAAATCCCTAACGCAGCATTGCCGCGCGCCGCCCGAAGAACCCAGGCAAATATGTATTTTTCCGCCCGATTCCCATAGCCCGCATATTGAATTTTCAAGTTCGTCGGCTTTCATGCGAAAAATGCTTGCCCAAAATTATCTCTCTTTCAAACTTAATCGGATATTTTTTTAGTTATGAAAAAGGCAAACCTAATAATACTTGGAGCTCCGGGCAGCGGGAAAGGAACGCGCGCATCGGCTCTATGCGAAGTATTGGGGATAGTGCAAGTGGCCACGGGAGACCTCTTCCGCAATAACCTCAAGAACGGAACCGAACTGGGCAAACTTGCGAAATCATATATGGACAAGGGCGAGCTGGTTCCCGACGACCTAACCGCGGCAATGGTAGAAGACCGCCTAAAAAATCCCGACGCCGCAAGGGGCTTTATACTCGACGGATTCCCAAGAACCGTGCGCCAAGCCGAATTGTTGGACGAAATTCTCTCGCGCAAAGGCGAAAAAATAGAGGCTGTTCTGTTTCTCGACGTTCCGGACGAAGAAATTGTAAGGCGGACCTCCGGGAGGCTCATATGCGAGAAATGCCAAGCCACATACCATGTTTCGTACAATCCGCCAAAATCCGACGGCGTGTGCGACAAATGCGGCTCAAAGCTTGTTACGCGCGCCGACGACAAGCCGGAGACCGTCTTAAAGCGCCTTGATGTATTCCGCAAAAACACGCTTCCCCTCGTGGAATTTTACCGGGGCAGAGGCAGCCTAATCCGCATTCCTGCCGAACTTTCCCAAGACGGCGTTAAAGCCGACATGCTCGGGCTTGCAAAACAGATAGGACTTGCCGGCTAAACATGAGGCTTCTATTCATAGGCGATATTGTCGGCAGGCCCGGGCGGCGCGTTCTTGCGGAAAATCTCGGCAAAATAAAAGATTCGCTGAAGGTCAACGCGGTGGTTGCCAATGCAGAAAATGTAGCCGGAGGCAACGGGATTACAAAAAACATAGCAGAAACTCTATTTAAGTACGGCATAGACGCCATAACTCTCGGAGACCATACTTGGGACCAGCGTTGTTTTGAAAGCGAAATAGACTCTATTGAAAATCTATGCCGTCCGGCCAATTTGCCGGGGAAAAATCCGGGCAAGGAATACGTTATAATTGAAAAAGACGGTTTCAAACTCGGTATTTTCAGCCTGTTGGGACAAACTCTTATGAAGCTTAAGGCAAACTGCCCATACGAAGCTGCCGACAGAATTATAGACGCTCTCAAGGATAAGTGCGACGCCGTATTTTTAGACTTCCACGCAGAAACGACCTCGGAAAAAGTGTCCATGGCCTGGCACCTCGACGGCCGCGCCGCCGTTGTTGCAGGAACCCATACGCACATTCCCACCGCAGACGCGCGGATATTTCCGCAGGGGCTCGCATATATAACAGATGTTGGAATGACCGGCCCGTGGAACTCATGTTTGGGCAGGAAATGGGACGTAATACTCCAAAAATTCTTAGACGGACGCCCTCGTTCGTTTGTCATGGCAGAGGGAGACGAGCGCATATGCGCGTGCATTTTTGACATCGACAAGGCAAGCGGGCGCTCGCTTGAAATATCGCCCTTTGTATATCCCCCATTCCCGCGAACAAAATCGGAGGCGGAGGCAAATGCGCCGTGCGAAAATATCGGGAATTCCGACGAAGTTTCACAATAGAAGACTTCCTTAAGCCAGCGCGCGAAATTTGGGGATTACCCTAATATTTCCGCCATTGCCAAAATTGTGTTAATTTAGTTGACATAAGATAATTGTAGCCGCAAGAATAACTAAAAAGGGAGAGGTTTTTATGCGTAAAGTTGTTATTACAGTATTATGCATGTGTTTTTTATACATGGATATACAGGCTGCTACTGTTTTTAAAATAGGCAAGCCCGACGCTTCGGGCGGAGAATTAAAAATATTTAGGGATCTTGGAGACGGGGATTTCTCATATTATGGAAGTTTTTTACCGGGTGTTCGCGAGTTTAGGGATCGCGATAATTGTGTGGCTTTCTTTAAAAAACCTCCGGTATTTTCCGTCGGGAAATCAAAGGACTCGGACTTCCCGTTTATACATCCGGTTGCGAATTGCCCATGGGCCGGAATTTCAAAAAATCCCCCAACGCTAAAAATTGAATTTGATACACCCGGTAAAAATTGCGATTACTATCTAAAAATAGGCATAGCCGATACGACTTTTGGCGCCAATAGCATAGGCATAAAGGTTAAATTAAACGGCCACCAGATTTTGGAGAAGCGCACCTTTTACAGAAACCCCAAAGACAAGCTCATATCCGGATTTTCCGGAGCTTTAAAGACCAGTCCCAAGGCGAAAAATACGCCTGCCCAACCAATAATAAAACCTGTAAAATACGGTTTGTTTAAAAGCGACGGCACAAAAAACATATTGGAAATAACCCCCATATTTAACGAGAAAGTAAAAAACGAGCAATGGTTTGTTTACGACTTCCTGGAACTGTCAGACGACCATACTTGGCCCGAAATAGCCGATCCGCGAGCCACGCTTTTAGACAGGGCTATAAGGGCTATGGGAACGGAAAACGTTGTATTTTGCATTCGCGGGGCAAGCAAGGACGGCCATTGGTACGCAAACATCGGCAACTACTCGTACGCCGAAGGCACCAAAGAGATAGAAGAGCGCTCCAACAAGGAGGTATTCTCGCGTTTGGGCGGAAAGCTTGTGCTTTTTAATCTTAGGAGCCAAAAGTATAAGCTGCTTATAGACGACCCCAAAGGCGGAGTCAGAGACCCGCAGATGAGCTACGACGGCAAAAAAATTCTATTTTCCTACCGAAAGGGCGACGACTGCAATTACAACCTCTATGAAATCGACGTTAGCGGCAAAAACCTCAAAAAGCTTCCAATCGCCACAAAGTCAAACGACATAGAACCCTGTTATCTGCCAAACGGAGACATAGTTTTTACCTCCGACCGACTAAATAAAGTGGTGCAGTGTTGGCTTAGCCCGGTAACAAATCTCTTTAGATGGTTCAAATCAGACAACATGGTAAGGTGCCTGTCGGGCAATCCCGATGTTGACAATTCCCCGCAGGTCCTCGACGACGGCCGAATAATCTATATGCGTTGGGATTACAATCACCGAAGCCAAATGTCATTTCATCATTTGTGGACCATAAATCCAGACGGTTCAAACGACATGATATATCTTGGCAACAGCCGTCCCGGCGGTCTTTTTATCGACGCGAAACAGATGCCCGACGAAGACGGAGTGGTTTTCACATGCGCGCCCGGACATGGCTTAAGGGACCATGCCGGAGCCATTGCAAGGGCCGTGCAGCCCTTTGATCCAAGCGATCCGCACGCATTCGAGATATTGCCCTCATTTGGAAGTTATAAATACTCATTTTTCGATCCATACCCTCTCAAGGGAAGAATCGTTCTGGCGAATACATACAACAACATCGTCATTATGGACGAAGGAACTTTTATTTCCATACCTATACCACCAGAGCTGATGGTTCCAAGCATTGAAGATTTCGGGCATCATGTGGGTTACGGCACCCAAATTAAGGGAGGAAAATTGAAGATGATAGCGCGCAATGTGCAGCCTTTGACCGGTCGACCCAAGCAAAAGATAAAACCCGACAACACCGATTACACAAAAGATACCGCAAGCGTATTTCTTCAAGACGTCTACCAGGGGCGCAAAATGGGCAATGTTAAAAAGGGAAGCATAAAGAAATTAATGCTAACCGAAGTTATGCCTACTCCCGTACACTACCATGGAGGCTTGTATCCGACAAGCATATTGGGAGGTTTTGCAATAGAGAGAGTATTGGGAACAGTTCCCGTATATGAAGACGGTTCTGCGTTCTTTGAGGTACCCGCATCAAGGGCGATAGCCTTTGTTGCGCTTGACGAGAATGGCAACAGCGTAAAGCGCATGCAAAGTTTTGCCATATTCCCCCCTGGAACCGCCACGAGTTGCATAGGGTGCCACGAGTTTAGAACCGATACCCCCGCGCCTCACCAAAAGCTGCCCCAGGCATATAAAAAAGGCATTTCAAAGATAGAGAAGATAGACGGTGCCCCAACAATCATAGACTATTCGCGCCACATACAACCCATATTCGATAAAAACTGCGTTCCCTGCCATAATGGGAGAGATATGAAGGGAGGTTTAAACCTTGAAGCGGGAGTGGGGCTACATTTTGTAAATTCATACGTGTCATTGGCGGCCTTGAGGCAGTTTGTGAGCGACAACAACCTATGGGGCAACCAGAAGCCTTATACATTCGGTTCTGGAGCAAGCAAAATAATGGATAAAGCAGAAGGCAGACATCACAATAAAAAGCTTGCGCAAAAAGAGCTCAATGTTTTAAGGGCGTGGCTCGATACTGGCGCGCCAATGGTATCGAGTTATGCCTCCAACGGAACCGGATTTGCAATAGACGCGCTAATGAGAGCCGACAGAATTATGTTCGATCCAAAAAACAGCTCCATGTACAAACTCAGGGGCAAATGCATGCAATGCCATTACTCGCCTAAAAATGGCAGAGCAGGAGTTCCGGTACATATGGTATTTAAAAGCGCTACCAGAATAAACGTCTACGATAAAAACAAAAAGCTTGTCAGAACAACCAACACTCCGTGGGAGTCGATTTTCAACGTGACATATCCGGAGAAATCGACGGCGCTTATGATTGGCCTTACGAAGAGCGCCGGCGGACATGCCGAAGGGGAAGGGAAAAAATCTCATCCCATACTGTTCAAAGACAAAAGCGATCCCCTATATGCGGCGACACTGAAAGAGCTTAAAGACTTGTCAAAAAGAATGAGCGATACCTATCCCTTCCAAACCGATCCAAAATTCAGGCCAAGTTTCGGATTTTTAAAAGCCATGCAAAAATGCGGAATACTTCCTCCTGATTGGGATTTCAAAACCCCTATCGACGCAATGGAAGCCGATGAAAAATACTTTAAATGGATAAGGGACAATTATTGCACAAAGGTTCCTAACAAATAAATGCATTCTCTAAGGCTCAGCGCCTGTGCGATTTGAAAGCGTACGGTATGCGAGCCATGTTACTCCGAATGAAATAAGTGTTGACAGCATAATCCACGAGAAGAATCCGAGATATCCCATAACAGATTGCATTGCCCCGCTGAAAAATCCGGGGAAAATTATGCCGAGGGCCATAAATGAAGTGCATATTGCATAGCTTGAGGTCATATTATTCCCGCGCGAGGCAAACATCAAATATACCATGTAAGCTGCAAAACCGAATCCGTAGCCGAACTGCTCAAAACCGACAAGCGCGGATATGAGATATGCGCAATCCGGTTGAAAAGCCGCCATGAAAACGTATATTATGTTTGGCAGATTCATCATTAAGGCCATTACCAACATTGAGCGCCTTAGGCCTACACGCGATATGTACAAACCGCCGAGTATTCCGCCAAGAAGCAGCAAAACAGGTGCCAGAGTCCCGTAAATCCACCCCAGCTGTGAAAGGCTCATTCCAAGCCCGCCAACTTCTTTAGGATCGAGCATAAATGGTTGAACTATTTTTAGCAGCTGCGCTTCGGCAAATCTATAAAAGAGCACAAATGCCAATATAGAAAATATGTGCTTTTTGCGAAAGAACTCTAAAAATGCGCCTTTGATGCCGCGCAATACATCGGCAATGCGCGAATCGGGACGGGGAATGTCTGATTTGGGCGCTGGCAAGAAAAGCTTAAAAAATAATAGGCAAGCAAGGACTACGGCCACACAGACCCCGAACGCAAGCGACCACCCCGCCGATTTTGAGGCAAACACATACGCCCCCCAACCTGCAATAATCAGCATTGCGCCCTGCCCGAATAAGACAGCCACTCTGTAAAATGCGTTTCTTATCCCCACAAAAAACGACTGCTCGCGCTCGTTTAGCGCCAGCATGTAGAATCCGTCGGCGGCAATGTCGTAAGTTGCCGACGCAAAACCCAATGCCCAAAACACGGCGGCGCTCGCCGCAATCCAATATGGCAAGAATTGTGCGGCAGCCAGAGCAATAAAACAAAGCGCAAACACGCCGGAACAGAGTAAAATCCACCGCCTTTTTGTGGATACGGAATCTATGAGAGGCCCCCATATTCCCTTTATAACCCATGGAATATATAAAAGCGACGTCAACATCGCAGTCTTTGTGTTATCCAAGCCCATTGACTTATAATAGCCAACAGACAATGTCCCCACAATTGCATTCGGCAGCCCCTCTATAAAATAGAGGCCGAATATCCATACGAATGTGCGAAGCGCTCCTCCCACGGTCTAAAAAAAAGCAAGCCCCGCGAATGCCGTCTTGCCGGGTTGGTTTCGCAGCCTCATAAAATGAGGTGGGTGCTTCCGGAACGACTTTTGCCTTCCGCTCAAAGGCGGCCTGACAGCCATCACCCCGGGTCGAGCTCCCTTAGTTAATGTCATTAAGGTTGGGAACCGTTTGGGCAGTCTCGAACATCTCAGAGCTTGTATTGTTTTTATCGCAAAATATCGGCGCGCACGCAAGCTTTTTGTGCAATAAAAAAGGATTTTTACGCCTATGAAAAATTCTCAAAACATAAGGCATGCGCTATCGCACTCCGTAATTTTTATGTATCTGCCATCCAATGCGCCACAAGCCGCCGCGCTCTTTCACATAATCCGCCAATGCGCGCAAAAGCTCTTTATTTTCCGCTTTCGACCACTCGGGATGAAGCCACAGCGCTTTCGCGTTTTTTGCGGCCGCCGCCAATTTTTCGTAGGAAAGCAAATCCGTAAAATCAGACACTATAAATTTTAGCTCGTCCGCGCGCTCCAGCGCCCCCTTGTCGGCATTAGCAAAAAGTTACGGGCTCAACGCCACCCACGAAAATTTCGCCTCCACAGTCTCGCATATCGGGAATATCCCCGAAGTTTCCAAGTGGCATGCAACTTTCATTGAGTTTAATTTTGCAAGCAGCGGCAGCAAATCGTGCATGCACGGCTCCCCTCCTGTTATTACGGCTATTTCGGCTCCCGATATTTCAACGCGCCTGGCCAAATCTGAAACGCCAAGCTCTTCCGAGGCCTTTCGGGCCCACGAATCCTTTGAATCGCACCACGGGCAACGAATTGGGCATCCGAATAATCTTATAAAATACGCGCGCCTTCCCATGTGCATTCCCTCTCCTTGCACCGACAAAAAGGTCTCGGTTGTGGGATATATGCTCATGATTCCACGCTTTGCGACGGCGCGTAAAGAGCCGCATTTTTTTTGTCCTCCCATACGCGCACCGACGAAACCCATGCGCGCGAATTTGTATTTTTTCTGACAAGAGCGTCGAAAACCCCGTATAGATGCCTTGCTATGCCCTCGCATGAGCATTGCTCCACAATGTATATCTTCCACGCCTCGGGAGCGGCTCCAACCAACTTTTCTACGAGGGGATCCCCCTCGGAAAAAACACAGGCATGGTCGAGATTGGCGTCTATCCATTCTTTGAGAAATTTGAGCTTCCCAAAATCCACCACAAATCCGTTCTCGTCGAGTTCGGAGCACGAAAAGCCAACGGATATATCCCAATTATGCCCGTGAATAAAAGAGCAGCGGCCGTCATGCAGATGCTGGCGATGTGCGAAAGGCACGTCAAAATATGTCTTTGTGCAGCTTAACATGTCATTTAGTCATCTCCTCAAAGAAGCGTTCGTAATAGATCGATGCGCGCCCAATCATCTGAAGCGGAAAGCCCTCGTTCGGAGCGTGCAGGTTGTCGCACGGAGTAAAAAAGCCTATCATCAAGCAGTCTATGCCGGCCTCGCGCTTTATGTCGGATATGAGGGGAATGCTTGCCCCCTCCCTTAAAAACAGCGGTTTTTTCCCGAATACCTCGGCGACGCATTTCTCCATTGCGGAAAATGCCCTCTCGAGAGCCTCGCGCTTGTGCGGCGGCAAATCCGAGCCCGGATTTTTCGCGTCTAAAAAGTATCCGTTCCCGCAACCTTCATATTCTTTAAACTCGACTTTTATCTGTTTGGGACAGCGCTCTCTTATAGCCCCCTTCACCAGCTCAATCATCTTGCGCGTATCCTGCGGAGGAACAGTTCTTATTGATATTTTGCAAAAGCACTTTGACGGAATTACCGACTTTGGGCCTTCGCCCTGATAGCCTCCGCCAATACCCGTAAAATCAAGGGCCGGCAGCGCCCTGAGAGCCTCGGCCGGCTTGTAGCCCTTCTGCTTGTACATGGCGGGAATTTCCAGCTGGTTCATTATCTGAGCCTCACCCATTGGATGCGAAGCTATTTCGCTGCGCTCCCATTCCGACAGTGGTGGAATATTGTCGTAAAATCCCTTTATATTTACAAATCCGTCGCCATTGTGGAGCGACGCGCAAACTTCGCTCATTGCCTGAATCGGGTTGTAAACCGCCCCTCCGAACATTCCCGAATGGACGTCGGTATTGCAACCTGTAAATATGGCTTCAAGCGAACCCGTTCCCCGAAGGCCCGTTGTAACGACAATCTGATTTTCGGAGGCTGCGGAGGTGTCGCTTAAAACGGCGAAATCGTACGAGGATATGAATTCGGCTCTATCTTTGACAAAAGCCGACATCGACGCGCTGCCTATCTCTTCTTCGCCTTCGAGAATTACGGCAACGTCCAAGGGCGCATCGGGATTTTTTTCCAGGAAATTCAACAATCCCGCAATCATGCACGCCGACGGCCCCTTGTTGTCGGCAGTACCCCTGCCCCATAATTTGCCGTCCCTCTCAACCGCCTCAAAAGGGTCGGTCTTCCACTCGTCAAGCGGATCTGCAGGCTGAACGTCATAATGCCCGTAACAGAAAATCCTGTACTTCGCCTTGCCGGGCCCCCGCGAGTCGCGCTTGGCAAGCACTATTGGACTAAGGCCATTCCGCGATATTTCCACATCAAATCCCATGGCGGAAAACTCGCGCTTTAAAAAATCGGCGCACGCCTCGATTTCGGAACGCTTTGAAGGATCGGCCGATACCGTCTGAAAACGCACAAGGCGCTTTATGAACTCTAATGTGTTAAACTTCATATTCGTTAAAAAAAACGCCTTGCCATACCGACAAGGCGCAAGATTAAAAAAATCTGCCAAGCCCCATTAACGGTAATAGCTCATATTCTTTGCTATGGCGTTAAATATCTGCTGGCTTTTCATCAGATTTCCACTCCCATAGGAAATATCAACCTCCACCATATCATTGGGGAGCTGCTCGAGAGACACCACAATTTTAATGTCGAGTTCAGCGCGGGCGTATATCAGCCATGAATTGTCGCCTGGTATCTGACCTACGCGGAAGTATTTTAAATCGCGTTCAAGAGCTATATTGGTGGCTTTAAAAGCGCTGTTGATATTGCCTTCAAGCTTGCCCACAAAGTTTCCGGAAATATCGTCGTAAGTCGCCATCGGACACGACGGAGAATCAACCGTTACGTTTGTTGTACATGCGGTTAGAAATATGGCAGCCGCCGTTACGGATAGATATACGAGCTTCTTCATACATTAAAATACTCTCACATATTTCACCCTTTGCAACTCTTTTTTCAACCGCAAAATTTTTAAGGCAAAAGCACAAGGGCACCGCAAATGCTGAAATAAGACGCAATCTTCTAAAAATAGACAAAAGACCCGCTCCAAATAAAATTCGCGTTTATGCATAAAAAAGGCGCGCACATATGTGCGCGCCCTAAACAGTGCGAAATTAAATTACATCATTCCGCCCATTCCGCCCATTCCGCCGTCTATTCCGGCCGGAGCCGCAGGCTTGGGTTCGGGCTTGTCTGCAATCATGCATTCAGTTGTCAGCAACAGACCCGATATGCTTCCGGCATTCTGAAGAGCCGAACGAGTAACCTTGGTCGGATCAACCACGCCAGTCTTGATGAGATCCTCAAACTCTCCGGTGGCCACATTGTAACCATAGCCGCCTTTGCCCTTGAGCACTTCCTTTACAACCAACGCACCCTCCTCGCCGGCATTTTCACAGAGCTGGCGCAATGGAGACTCTATGGCCCTGCGCACTATCTGCGCTCCAACAGCCTCGTCTCCTGAGAGAGTGGCAACAAGCTTGTCTATGACTGAAGCCGTGCGCAACAGTGCCACCGAACCGCCGGCGCTTATACCCTCCTCGACGGCCGCACGGGTCGCATGCAGGGCGTCGTCGACGCGCGCCTTCTTTTCCTTCATCTC
>CALXOC010000133.1 GCA_944389915.1 uncultured Opitutales bacterium
GTTTTCCCTTTAAGCGCCATTCCGGAATTATTTTTTGAAACCACTGCTTTCTTTAAAGGCTTTTTTTGTTTCGAAACGGCCGCCGTCTTGACAAATTCTTTTGAAGCCGCGCCTTTGGGCTTGTTCGCCTTCGATAAAGGCGCCTTCGCCGATTTGACTACCTTCGGCTGGGGCCGCTTGGCCTTGGAAGATGCTTTGGCTTTTAGCGTTTGGCTTTGTTTGCTTTTCTTGGCGGTCTTTTTCATAGTCTTACGATGTTTTTTCCGACAGCATGGAATCTCTGCAACGAGGGCACACTCCGTTCTCGTCAACGCTGCCGACTATTCTCCAACAGCGCGCGCAGCGCGTACCCTCGGCCTTTGAAGCCTGCACTGCCAATGTTTCGAACTTCCCCTCGACTATTTTCACTGCCGAGACGATAAATACTTCCGCAAGAGCCCCCTCAAACTCCCGCAGCAAGGCCGCATCCGATGTCCCGGAACCGACCATTATGTCCACCTCCGCTTCGAGGCTCTTGCCTATTGTCTTATTTTGGCGCAATTTTTCCAGCTCCTCGTTCACGCGGTCGCGTATTTGGAAAATCCTGTCGAATTTCGCCGCGAGCTCCGGAGCGAAATATTCCTTGCTAAACACTGGAAATTCGCACAAGTGGACCGAGTCCTCCAAAAATTCCGAGCCCTTTTTAAAGGAGAACGCTTCGTCGGAGGTGAAAGTCAATATGGGAGCGGCCACGCGCAAAAGAGTGTCGCTTATAATGTCTATCGCAGTCTGGGACGAACGGCGCTCAAAAGAGTCGGCAGCGTATGTGTATAGGCGGTCTTTCAGAATATCGTGGTAAACGCGCGAAAGCGTAACCCCGCAGAAATTGTCTATCAATTTGTAAACTTTATGGAACTCGAAAGCGGCATAGGCCTTGTCGGCCTCGGACGCAAATTCTGCCGCTTTGTGCACAGCCCATCTGTCTATCGCATCGAGCTTTTCTATCGGGACGGCGTTGTCGGCCCTATTAAAATCGTACAAATTGCCCAGTTGGTACATCAGGGTATTCCTAAATCCCCTGTACGCATTTGCAACATGCCCCATTATTCCCTCCGATATGGGCATGTCATTCTGATAGTCCACGGAACTTATCCACATTCGAACTATGTCGGCCCCCCATTTTTTCACATACATATCGGCAGTCTGCGGCTTGCCGTCGCTCTTGGAGATTTTTCTGCGCTGCTCGTCGACAATAAAGCCGTGGGTTATAACCTTCTTGTAGGGCGCCTTCCCCCTTGTTGCCACAGCCGTCCACAGCGAACTCTGAAACCAGCCCCTATGTTGGTCGCTGCCCTCAAAGTATAGGTCAGCCGGCCACGCCAAATCGGGATTGCGCGCAAGAACAGCGGCGTGGCTGGATCCCGAGTCTATCCATACATCCAGAGTATCCCTGCCCTTGCGCAGTTCGGAAACAGGCTTCCAATTTCCGGGCAACTTCACTCCGTCGAGAATTTCGCCCTCGCCAGCCTCATACCAGAAATTTGTGCCCAGTTTTTCAACCTTGTCCGCAACGGCCCTTATAACTCCGGCGTCTATGTATGCCGAGCCTTCCGCATCGTAAAAAGCGGGAATTGGAACCCCCCATGAGCGCTGGCGGGAAATGCACCAATCGGGCCGCGATTCTACGGCGCCGCGTATGCGGTTTTCTCCGCGCGCGGGAATCCACTTTACAGACGATATCGCATCGAGGGCCTGCGACCTCAATCCGTCTTTGTCCAAAGCAACAAACCATTGGTTCATTGCGCGAAATATCACGGGCGTTTTAGAGCGCCAACAATGCGGATACTGGTGGCTTATGCGCTCGCTGTTCAAAAGCGCCCCCGCAGATTCGAGGAGCTCCAAAACTTTGCCGTTGGCGGCGCTTCTGCCCTTGTCGTCCTCGAGAACGCTGACACCCACAAGCTCTTTCGGAACCATACCGTCGTCAACATAGCAGCCGCTATCGTCGAGAGGCGAATATATGTCGAGACCGTGCTCCATTCCCACCTGATAGTCCTCAAGCCCGTGTCCCGGCGCTATGTGAACCACCCCGGTTCCGGAGTCCGTTGTGACATATCTGGCGCAAAAAACCGTGCTGAACCTATCGCACAAGGGATGCGCCGCACGCACTCCCTCGAGTTGGTCCCCCTTTGCCAAGGGAGTTACAACAGCCCCCGCAAGAGAGCACGCCGAGATAAAACTTTCCGCAAGCGGAAGCGCCACTATAAACGTTCTTTCCCCCGCTTTAACGGCGGCGTACTCTATGTCAGGATTGACCGCCAATGCCAAATTTGAAGGAATGGTCCACGGGGTTGTCGTCCAAATTACTATTTCCGCGCCCTCAAGGCCGAGCTTGGCGTTGGAACTTTCGTCGAGCTTAAAAGGGACCCAAATCGACGTGCTGGTATGGTCTTTATATTCTATCTCTGCTTCGGCGAGCGCAGTGGCGCAAGGGATAGACCAATATACCGGCTTCTTGCTTCTGTAGACGAGCCCGCGCTCCACAAAAGCCGCAAACGTGCGGAGTATGTCGGCCTCATAAGCTGGGTTCTTGGTTTTATACTCGTGTTTCCAGTCTGCCAAAATTCCGAGGCGCACAAATTGGGAGCGCTGTTTTTGAATGAACTCCTCTGAAAATGCCGCGCACTCGCGGCGCAGCTGCGCCGCGCCAAGCTGCCTTTTTTGTTCGCGCAGCATCTTTGCAACCTTGTGCTCTATGGGCAGGCCGTGGCAATCCCAACCGGGAACATATGGCGTGCAAAAGCCCTTCATCGACTTATAGCGGAGAATTACGTCTTTTAGGATTTTATTGAGGGCCGTTCCTATGTGAACATCTCCGTTAGTGAAAGGCGGGCCGTCGTGCAAAACATATTTCGGGCCCGAGGCGTTCTTCTTTTGAATGCGCCCGTAAAGATCTATTTTCTCCCAGTGTTCGATGCGGGAAGGTTCGCGCCTTACGAGGTCCCCCCTCATGGGGAATTTCGTGGAAGGCAAATTTAATGAATTCTTAAAGTCTTTTTCCGACATTTCAATAAATACTTACAATTATGCGCCTTTAAGCGCAAAAATTAAAAGGGGAACATTTTAAATCCGCTGGACGGAGGTTCCGTATCCATATCCTCCACATCCTCCTCTTTCTTGAGCCTGCGCGATTTCAACGAGGCTGCGGCTTCGTCCACGCTCTTGAGTTCCGCGGACTTTTCCACGGGAATCACCGCGGGGGCGGATACCTGCGCCTCCACCGCGTTGCGCTTGAGCCTGCGAAGCTCTTTCCTGAGTTCGCGGTTTTCCTCGCGCGCCTTGGCAAAAACTTCGCGCTCCAACTGCATTTGCGCCTTAAGTTCCTTCACCTGAAGCTCCAGTTTTGCAATGTGTTCCTTTAAAGCCGCGTTTTCGTCCGCCGCCGACGGCGCCGCGCACAGCAATGTTCCGCAAAAAGCGGACAAAAAAACGAATGCTACAATAGAGGCAAAATTTTTCATATCCGACAATTCAAGCACTGTTTTGGCATTTTGCAAATTTTTTCTCACGCCGCCCCGGCAAAGCCAGGCATACTTGGCGAACCTGCTAAAATACTGGATTGGAAAGCTCCCGGGCATGTTTTAAGTTGACAGCAATTTGAGCTCTATCAGCATGCGAATCTATGGAATTTCTAATTATAGCCATTTTAATAGCCTCGAACGGAGTCCTTGCCATGTCTGAAATAGCGCTGGTATCTCTCCGCAAATCGAGTCTCGCCGCCGACGCAAAAAACGGTGACAAGCGCGCCCGCAACGCCATAGCCTTGGCGGGAAATCCCAACAGATTCTTTTCCACAGTTCAAATAGGCATAACGCTTATAGGCATATTAACCGGCATATATTCCGGAGACGCCCTGGCGGGAAAATTCGGAAATTTTCTCGCCGGACTCGGCCTCTCTGAAAGAGTGGCCATTTTTTGCGCGCAGGGCGCCATATTAATTGCGGCAACTTATTTGACGCTTATTTTCGGCGAGCTTGTCCCAAAGCGAATAGGCTTCGCCGCGCCGGAGCGGGTCGCAAAAATCATAGCAGGCCCCATGATAGCCCTCTCGAAGATGACCTCGCCCTTCGTATTCGCATTGGAGAAATCTACGGGGGCGGTCCTAAAGCTCATAGGCATAGGTTCGGAGCAGAGCCGCGTTACCGAAAGCGAGATAAAATCCATGATTGAGGAGGGAACCGAATCCGGCGAAGTCCAAAAAATAGAGCGCGACATTGTCGAGCGCGTATTTTCGCTCGGAGACAGATACCTTGAAGCCATAATGACGCCCCGCAACGATATAGTGAAAATAGGCGCAAATGCAACGCTCGACGAAGTGCTTGAGACTGTGCGGGAAAGCCCCCATACCGTATATCCCGTGAGCGGGGACAGCCTCGACGACATACGAGGAATGGCGCACATGGAGGATCTTTGCGCCACAATATGCAACGCCGATTTCACTATACAGCGCGCAATGCGCCCCGCCCACTACTTTAGGGACGACACCAAGATTTACAGGGCCCTCGAGGAAATGCGGCAGCTGCGCTTTAAAAACGCCATAGTCTGCAACGAGTTCGGCGTAACGCTTGGAATGATAACCCTCAACGACCTCCTCGACGCCGTGCTTGGAGACATGCCGGAAAAGGGCGAAAGCAGCGCCATAACGGATATGGGCAACGGGACCTACATAGTTGACGGGCAATGCCCATTTCACGATTTTCTGATATTTTTCGACTTGGACGGAGCGGGCGAAAACTGCCATACCGCGGGAGGCCTTCTGCTTGAAAAGCTTCAGCGCATACCGGCAGCCGGCGACTCGCTTGAGTGGGAGAATCTCAGACTTGAGGTGACGAGCATGGACGGCGTGCGCATAGACAAAATCACGGTGCGCCGCATTCCGGAATCCGCCGGAAATTAAATCTCCAAGGGCTGACAAATGCCGCCTGCCGCACGGCGGCGCACCGGCGTGGAACCGGGCGCCACGCAACATTGCCAACGAAAATAGCCGCAGAAATTTTGCCGAAGCGCAAAAAAAGCTTTTAAATTTCAATATAAATACTTTTTTTATTTCATTTTACCAACAGGGGAAATGTCGGATTTTTTTGAGCTAAAAAACATTGTAAAATCTTTTGGGGGCGCGCCCGTCGTAAAGAATGCCACATTCGGCGTGCGTTGCGGCGAGATTTTTTCCCTATTGGGTCCGAGCGGCTGCGGGAAAACAACCATTTTGCGTATGGCCGGCGGATTTGAGGATCCCGATTCAGGCTCCGTATTTCTCGAGGGCAAAAACATAACGGATATGCCCCCAAACAAGCGCAAGATAAACACGGTGTTTCAAAACTACGCCCTCTTCCCCCATATGAGCGTGCGCGACAACATAGCCTTCGGGCCGCGCACTGCGAAGATAAGCGAGAACAAGGTGTCCGAAATGGTGGACGAAATGCTGAAGATGATACGCATGGAAGCCCACGCCGACAGCAAGCCCGACACCATAAGCGGAGGGCAAAAACAGCGCGTTGCAATAGCGCGCGCCCTCATAAACCAGCCGAAGCTGCTATTGTTGGACGAGCCTTTGGCGGCCCTCGATTTGAAGCTGCGCCAATACATGCTGCTTGAGCTCGACAGAATACACGACGAAGTCGGAACCACATTCATATACGTTACCCACGACCAAGGCGAAGCCATGAGCCTGAGCGACAGAATAGCGGTTATGAACAACGGGGCGATAGAGCAAATAGGCACTCCGGCCGAAATATATGAGAATCCTCGCACAAAATTTGTGGCATCGTTCATAGGGGACACCAATTTCTTCGACGCCAAAGTGGGCGCGTGCGAAGATTCCGAATACTGCAAACTCAACATGTTCGGATTGGGGGAATTTCCATCGTACAACGAGCACAAGCTCGGAGCCGGAGCCAGGGCCACCGTCAGCATACGCCCTGAAAAGTTTAGGATTTTCGACAAAAAGCCGAACTCGGACCTCAACTGTTTCGAGGCCGAAGTAATAGACATAGTCTATCAGGGCGCCCAAACCCGCTATTGGGTGAAGGCGAAGAACCACCGCATAAACATAGTAACCCAGCACAACCGCTGCTATCTGGACTACAAGCAGCCTACATGGGGAGACAAGGTATGGGTTGCATGGCACCGCGACGA
>CALXOC010000134.1 GCA_944389915.1 uncultured Opitutales bacterium
TGTATATCGTTCCATGTTTTATAATTCCAATTATAAACGGTCGTGGCGTCTAAACCAAAATAATTGGCCACGGCCTCCCTGCCCTTGATTTGCTCCCCGTCAACAACTATCTTATCGGGAATGGCGCCAAACACCATTATATAGACGCCCTTGAAGCCGGCCTCCTTGCAAGCCTTATCCAAATAGTCGAGAGCCGCTTTTGCCTTTTTTGCGTATTCGCCCTTCTCTCCGATCTTTAGCTCGGCTCCGTAATTCAATAAGGGTGCCTCGGAACAGTCGGGGCTTCCGCCAATGCCCTCCATAAATATTCCAAAGCGATAAATTGAAAATACGGGCTTGCCGTCTATCTTATAGTGGTTCGGCTTCTTAAAATATTCTATAAAGCGCGGAACAAGCTTCTTGGTAAAGTCGTCGTAGGAAACTCGGGCGTCATACAAAGGGGGATTTGCGTCTTTGTTTGCTATTTTGTTGTTCCAAAGATAATCCACATGGTGGTTGGCCCACATGAGAAAAAACTTCATGCGCTCGCTGTTCGGCGCCTTTAAAAAGCCGTCGTTTAGCGCGCCCTCAAGAAAGGGCCTGTTCTGGTACCAATACCAATCGTATACAAACACGTTTATGCCGGCAGCCAGCGCCGCGTCTATCTTGCGCGCAACCACTATGGGGTCCGCCTCGTTCTCGTAGCCCCACAGCGGAACTTTCGGCTGCGAATGACCCTTAAACTTAGGCTCTGCCTCGTACACGTTCTGCCATTCCCCGTTGCCGTGCGAAAATATTCCAAGCTCCTTCCACCTCGGCTCCGGATGGTATGCCGGCCAGACTATCGCCGCCACATCGTAGCCGAATGCCGCGCATGTTAATATTATCGATGTTGTAATTGCCAATATTTTTTTCATATCCACCTTATGGTTTTTATATGTAAATGTTAAATTTGCAAGACAAAGCGCCTAAAAATACGATATTTATCTTATCTATCCCAAATACATTTCCGTCCTCCCTATATAGAATAAAGATATTCCAACAAATAAGCAACAAAACTTACTTCAAATACTGTTAATACCTATAAAATTAAAGAAATGTCAACATTAAAAACGCTTGATAATATAGATGCGAATACAAATATAACATTTATAAATGCGCCTATTCCGTCAGCCTGCCATGATAAAATCTCCTATGAAAATGCTATTAGATTTCCTGCTGCCGAGGAAATGCATCGCCTGCGGAAAGATAAATCCAAAAGGAGACTTTGATTATATTTGCGAAGATTGCGCTTTGAAAATTTACGAAATAAAGGGAGCCTTGTGCCTGCGCTGCGGAGAATTGATAGGGCCTCCCGGCTCTCCCGACCTGCCCCGATGCCCAAAATGCTCCAATACGCCTCCGCATTTCAACAAAAGCCTCAGCATATGCGCCTTCGACGGAACGGGCCGCCAAATATTGCTGGCGCTAAAATATCGGGGCGGAACGCATCTGCTTTCCGACATCTCAAAGATAGTGCTTAAAAATCCGCGCGCCAAAGCCTTTCTTGAGAACGCCGTATTGTGCCCGGTGCCGATTTATTTCACCCGCCGCCTGCGCAGGCGCTACAATCAAGCCGAATTGATTGCGAAAACTCTTAAACTTTCATTTCCGGATTCAAATATAAGAATTATAAATTTTCTAAAGCGCACGCACCACAAGACCACCCAGACAGTACTCGACAAAGAAGCGCGGGAGAAAAACATAAGGGGCGCTTTCAGCTTTAGGGACAATCCAAAGTTCAATATTATAAGCCGAAACGCGAAAATCGTATTGGTGGACGACGTAATGACTACGGGAGCGACAATGTCGGAATGCGCCCGCATATTAAAGATGCATGACTTCGCAAATGTTGACGCATTTTCTTTTGCAAAAAAAATCTGAAAATAAGCGCTGGATTTGCAAAATTAAAAGCGAATGCCATTTCCCTAAAAAAGTTCCACGTGGAACATTTTGCCTTGGAATTTTTTTGGGCGCCAAAACCGCAAAAAAGCAAGAAAGCTCCCAGAAGCAAAAAAACGCGCCTTTAAGGGCTTTTGCCCCCAAAGCCATACCAAAGTATCAAACACAGCCTAAAAGTCGAAATTTAGGGCCTTTTTTAAGGCCGATTTTTTGCGGCCGAAAAAAATTTTTGCCGCTACGCGCGTGCGGCTTTCACATATACAGTCAGAACCCCCACGTCGGCGGGAGACACTCCCGATATTCGGGCGGCCTGCCCTATGGTCATAGGCCTGAACGCCGCGAGCTTTTGCGCAGCCTCTATGCGCAGTCCGCGTATTTCGGAATAATCGAGCCACGCAGGAATTTCAACATCCTCGTACGCGCGGGTTTTTTCTATTTGCCGCAAATCCCTTTCGAGATAGCCTTTGTAAACGCTCCTATACAATATTTCTTCGCGGGTATTTGCCGAAAGCGAAAGAAATTCCGGCGGAAGGGCGTCAGCAGAACCTCCGCGACGCAAATACAATGCCTGCGGGCCGCTTTCAAATGCTTCTGTCCATTTCCGGACAAGCTCCGCTTTTTCGGCAATATTGCGCAGCCGGCTCTCGGGCAGGAGCCCCATTCTTTTTGCGTGCCAGAAAAGCCTAAGCTCGGCGCTTGAATGGTTTAGCAAAAGCCTGTATTCGGCCCTGCTTGTAAACATGCGGTAGGGCTCCTGGGTGCCCTTTGTTACCAAATCGTCTATTAACACGCCTATGTAAGACTCGTGCCTCTTAAGCACAAGAGGCTTTAAGCCAAATACTTTTGCCGCCGCGTTCGCACCCGCCACAAGGCCTTGTCCGGCGGCCTCCTCGTATCCGCTTGTTCCGTTTATCTGGCCCGCGCAAAACAGCCCGCCTATAATCTTGGACTCCAAATCGGCCTTTAGTTGAGTGGGCGGGGCAAAGTCATACTCCACAGCGTAGGCCGGCCGCAATATGCGGGCATGCTCAAGGCCCTTTACGCTTTCTATAATGCGCATTTGAACGTCGAGGGGCATGGAAGTGGAAAGCCCGTTGATGTACCATTCGTCGGTATCGCGCCCTTCGGGCTCAAGGAAAAGCCTGTGGGTTTCATGTGAAGAAAAACGCACAACCTTATCCTCGATACTGGGGCAATAACGCGGCCCCACTCCCTTTATTTCTCCGCCGTACATTGCCGAACGCGAAAGGTTTTCCCTTATGATTTCGGCAGTCTCTGGCGTGGTATATGTTTCATAGCAGCATAATTGCGAACGTCCAAATCCCTCAAAGCGCCCAAAGCCGAAGATTTGTTCCACGTGGAACATTTTATCTTTTTCCAGAGCGGCGGGAGTCAATCCTTCAAAGCCAGGAATGTCGCGGGTGTCGTAAAATCCGAACAGGGTGGGGGGATTGTCTCCGGGTTGCAGGGCGCACTTTGAAAAGTCTATAGAGGAACCGTGTATCCTCGCCGGAGTTCCGGTCTTGAGGCGCTCGAGCTTTATGCCTATGTCCGAAAGGGAGCGCGACAGCGCCTTAGACGAGAAATCCCCCATTCTGCCCCCCTCGGTTTTGGACTTCCCCACATGCATGAGCCCCTTTAGGAAAGTGCCCGTGGTCAGCACCACGCACTTTGCGTAAATTTCCACCCCCAAGTTTACGCGCACCCCGGAAACGGAGTCGTTTTTGACCAAAAGTTCGGTAACTTCAGCCTGAAAGAAGTCCAATCCCGAGCTTTTCTCAAGAACGGACTTCATTCTGAACTGATAGGCTTTTTTATCGCACTGCGCCCGGGGCGACTGCACGGCGGGCCCTTTTGAGCCGTTCAGCAAACGAAATTGTATGGCGCAGGCGTCGGCGTTCACCGCCATTTCGCCCCCAAGCGCGTCCACTTCGCGCACTATGTGCCCCTTGGCAAGCCCCCCTATGGCGGGGTTGCAGCTCATTTGGGCGCAAGTGTCCAAATTGCCGGTCAAGAGCAAAGTTTTCGCTCCCATGCGCACGGAGGCGAGAGCGGCCTCGCAGCCGGCATGGCCGGCTCCGCACACAATAACATCATAGGGATTGTCTCTACCAAATTTGAGCATTCTGGGGCATTTTTCACCCTTTGAAGATTCGCGCAAGGATTTTTTCGGCATTATAAGCGGCGGACTAAATTGCGCAAAAGGCAATGTATGTCCCTATCCTCGGGCGGCTTGGGGCAAAGCAGTGCTTTGGACTTATATTTTATATCTTGTGGAAACATAAATATATTATTTTTGTTATGAAGAATCTATATATTGTTGCCCTAATTTTTGGATATGCAGCCTGCATTATAGCCAACTCGGTCCGGGCGGAGCAGGGGAGGGAAGCAGGCGCAAACATAAGCGGACTTATGTTAAACAGACTTTGTCCGCAGCCAAAGGAGGCCGCCTTTTTTGACGGGGAATATTTGTTGGACGAAAAATCTCGCGTTACAATATCAATGCCGAATGAGGTATCGAAAGAGGAGAGATCCGATATCGGCGCGATATTTTTAAAGTATTGGAAGTTTATACCCCAACTTGAATTTGTTAAAAAAGCGGAAAATGCAAATCTTGGAGAGGAGGGATATCTCATAAACATAGGCGGGGGCATAGGGATAGACGCCAAGGACATTATAGGCTTAAAGCAATCCTTAAAAACGCTCCGCCAACTTGCCGAAGCATGTCGCGACGGCCGCGGCTATGTTTTTCAACACGCCCGCATAAAAGATTATGCGGCGCTTAAATTTAGAGGCATGCACATATGCATATTTCCCGAGACGACACTTGAACAGCTTGAAAAATACATAAGGCTGGCCGGCTATTACAAATTTAATTACCTAATTATAGAGCCGTGGGGCGTTTTCCCGTTTAAATCGCATCCCGAATTTGCATACGCCGAAAAAAAGCTCGACCGCAAAAAGTTTAAAAAACTGATAGAGCTGTGCTATGAGCTTGGAATAACACCCATTCCCCAACTCAGCATTTTGGGGCACGCTTCGCAAAGCCGCGTAAACACTATAAAACATGCAGTCCTGGCAAATCACCCGGAATTTGAAAATATATTTGAAACATACGGTTGGAGCTACTGCATGAGCAGCCGCAGAGCGGAATCAGTATTAATGGATTTAATAACAGAAATTTATGATTTTTACGGCAAGCCTCCATTCTTCCATTTGGGTTGCGATGAAGCGTATGATATGGGAAGCTGCTACGAATGCAGAAAGCACGATATTGCAAATCTCCTGCTTTCGCACATAACAAAATTCAATAAATACATAAACAAACTTGGCGCCCGAAGCATCATATGGCACGATATGTTTCTGGATAGCGCCGACCCCCGCTGGGAAAAGCATGTTGCAATCGGCAAAGGCGCTTGCCTCCCTTCCCAAAAACATCATAATAGCGGACTGGCAATACAGCCTTAAGGACAAGAATATGGCCAAATTTGCCTCGCCAATGCATTTCAAGGACGCCGGATACGAAGTTATAGTATGCCCGTGGGAAACAAATAAGAGAATTGTCTCATTGGCAAAAACCGCCAAAGAAGAAAAACTTTTCGGATTTCTCTCAACCACTTGGCACCACATGCGCGATTTGAGAAAAAATTTTTCCTTTTTCTATGCGGCTGGCGACGCGGCATGGAACGGCGGAAATTCCCTGCCGCGGAAATTTAACGACGCCCGCATGGCGATGCTAAAGCATATGTGGCAAATAGGGAGCGATATAAAAGACTTGTCTTACGAAGCAAACGGAATTTTCCAAAATCAAATAAGCCTGTCCATATCAGACTGAACGCGCGTTAAGAAATTCGCGGGCTTAACTTGCGGCGAGAGGGCGGATTTATCGGGAATCGAGGCGCACTTGCAAACCGGGGCCAGAAAAAATTCTTCCCCATAGAATGGGCATTTTAAGTCCATTGCGCGGCATTTATGCGCAAATGCTACGGGATTTTATCAAGGCGGCTTTGCGGCTTTTGGGATTTGCAACATCTTTATTTATAGCATGTTGCAACCTAAAAAATATCTTATAGAAAAAAACAAGCCCCAATATGAAGATTATTTATTGACAAATTTTTTAGAAATTCCGACTTTACACATTATAAGTCATTCCAATAGGCAATGGGAAAGCTACTAAAATTTTCCGCTCTTACGGCATGCGCCCAATATTTTGGCGCATCTCCCGCGGCGGCAGCTTCCGTAAAAGGAGAATACCTGTTCGATATTGGCGGCCTGCCGGTTACGAACTCAATGTTGACGACCTGGATTTTTGCGCTTGTTATAATAGTTCTGTTCAGGCTCCTAATTCCGCGCGGCGCAAAACTTTCTCCCTCGTGGGGGCAGCAGATTATAGAAGCCATAGTAGACGGGCTGCGTTCAATATTCGAGCCCCTCATGGGAAAAAAGGCTTTTAGGGGGGCGTTTCCCCTTCTGCTCGGATTTTTCGCCTATATTTTGATAATGAACTGGAGCGGACTTCTGCCCGGAGTGGGGTCTGTTGGAGAAATGCAATCGGCGCAAAACGTGGCGGCAGCGTCCGAGGCAAAATACATTGAGGAGGGCTTTCATGCCGTACAGAATTCTGCCCAGACATACGAGAAGTTTGTGCCATTTTTGCGCCCCGCAAACACCGATCTCAATACGACCCTCGCGCTGGCAATCATATCGTTTTGCGCTTGGATATACTTTGTGGTAAAATACGTCGGGGTAGGGGGCTTCCTAAAAGACACTTTTGGGAATAAAGCGGACAAAAGAGAAATAGCTTTGCCCATATATTTCTCTTTGTTCTTTGTATTTTTTGCCGTAGGCTGCATAGATATAATATCTATTATCATGCGCTTGCTTTCCCTCTCTTTCCGACTTTTCGGCAACAATTTCGGGGGGGAAGTGCTGCTTGAGAACATGCACCAGTTGGCTATAGGGCTGCCGCGCTGGATATCGTGGCTGATACCCATACCTTTTTACCTGCTTGAAATGCTGATAGGCCTCATTCAGGCTTTTCTCTTCGCATTGCTGACAGCCGTGTATATAGGGCTGTTAACCGGACAGGAACACGGCGAAGAGAATTACGGAAATTGATTATATAAAACAACAACCAAACAATAATAGAAATCATGAACATATTGGCAGAAGCAATAAATCAAATGGGTTCGATAAGCGGAAGCATTCAAGGCGCTCTCGGATGCTTGGGCGCGGCTCTCGGAGTGGGGCTGGTTGGAATGAAATCCGTAGAGGCGGTGGGGCGCAATCCCGGCGCTTTCGGAAAAGTAATGGTATTGGGCATTCTCGGCATGGCGCTCGCGGAAGCCGTTGCTTTTTACGCGCTGTTTCTCGGAAAATAACAAACTTAATTTGCGATGTCAGCTATATTTGCGGCAGGGGGAAACCCCCTAAGTTTCTTGACGCAATTCGGCGTGGAATGGCAGTTGCTTGTAAGCCAGGCTCTGTCTTTCGGCATCGTTGCGGCGGCGCTCTATTTTTTTGTTTTTAAACCCGTTATAGCCGCGTCAACCGAGCGTCAGAAGAAAATAGAGCAGGGGCTGAGAGACGCCGACGCTGCTAAAGCCAGGCTTAGCCAAGCCGAAGATGAAGCCAAAGCCGCCATAAGCGCGGCTTCGGCGGAAGCGGCAAAGATTCTGAAACAGGCGCGGGACGACGCTAAAGCCGCCGTGGAAAAATCCGCCGAAGAAGCCGCAAAAAAGGCGGCAGAAATAAGGGCCAAGTCCGACGAACAGCTGGAGCGCGACAAGGCAAAGATGATGTCGGAACTGAAGGAGGAATTGTCCGTGCTCGTGGTTCAGGCTGCTGAAGCGGCCGTTGGGGAAGTTTTAACGGACGCCCAACGCTCGCAACTGGCTGAAATTGCGGCGCGCAAAATAAAGGCTTAAAGACTATGAACAACAAGGCGCTGGCAAGAATACTTCTTAAAGAATCAATCTCTCCCGACGGACTGGTTGATTCCGCGCGAGTTTCCGCCGCCTGCGACTATGTGCAGGAGCATGTCCCCACAATGAGGGCTTTGGAGCTCTTGAGGGAGTATATGCGCATGCTCAAACCCGTCTTGGCCTCCGAGACCGCCACTATAGAGTCTTCCGGCGAACTCTCCCCGGAGGCGCTCGCTCTATTGGAGGATTTTGTCCGGAAGGAATCCGGACGAGACCTATATTTTGAAAAGAAAATAAATCCGGAATTATTGGGCGGCATAAGAATAACTTGCGGAGACAATGTTTGGGAAAACTCCGCAAGCAGCCTTCTTGAAGACATAGCCTCGGGGAATTATCCATCTTAACAATTTAAGAGCATGAATGAGATATTGAAAGAAATCAGCTCTCGCATAGAGAAGATAGAGAGCCGGAACCGCAAAAAGAACGTCGGCGAAATAATAGGCCTCGCCGACGGCGTGGCCCGCTTGACAGGATTGAGCGAGGTCATGTACAACGAGATGGTGGAATTTCCCAACGGCGTTTTCGGCATAGCTTTAAACCTTGGCGAGGACGAGGTCGGATGCGTGCTGCTGGGAGACACATCCTCCATCAAAGAGGGCGACGAAGGCAAAACAACCGGAAAGCTGCTGAGCGTTCCCGTGGGCAAGGAGCTATTGGGACGAGTTGTTGACGTGCTTGGGCGCCCGCTCGACGGCAAGGGCGAAATTTTTGCCAAGGAGTATTATCCTGTTGAAAAGATAGCGCCGGGAATATTGCCGCGCAAATCGGTAAACCAGCCACTGCAGACGGGAATACTTGAAATAGACGCCATGATACCCATAGGGCGCGGCCAGCGCGAGCTTATAATAGGCGACCGCTCTACCGGAAAGACGGCAATAGCGCTCGATACCATAATAAACCAAGCGCGCATAAACCGCGAAGGTTTGGCCTCCGGAGATCCCGATTTCCGTCCCGTATATTCAATTTATGTGGCAATAGGCCAAAAGAACGCTAACATAGCCCGCACAATACAGCTATTGGAGGCCAACGGCGCAATGGAATACACCATCATAGTGGCGGCGGCGGCTTCCGAGAACGCGGCGAATTTGTACATATCGCCCTATTCGGGATGCGCAATGGGCGAATGGTTCATGCAAAACGGCATGGATGCGCTTGTTGTTTACGACGATCTTTCAAAACATGCCGCCGCTTACAGGCAAGTATCGCTTCTTTTAAAAAGGCCCTCCGGACGCGAGGCATATCCGGGTGACGTTTTTTATCTGCATTCCCGCCTTCTCGAAAGAGCCGCGCGCCTAAACGAAGAAAACGGCAACGGCTCCCTTACTGCGCTGCCCATAATTGAGACCCAGCAGGGAGACGTTTCCGCTTATATTCCCACGAACGTAATCTCAATAACCGACGGACAAATATTCCTGGAGACCGACTTGTTCAACCAAGGCGTGCGTCCGGCCATATCGGTTGGAATATCCGTATCCCGCGTGGGATCATCGGCGCAAATGAAGGCGTTTAAACAGGTGGCGGGCAAGCTAAAGGGCGAATACGCACAATATAAAGAGCTGGCGGCATTTGCGCAGTTCGGCTCCGACATCGACCCGCGCACAAAGGCAATTATAGACAAGGGAGACAGGCTGGTGGAAATATTGAAGCAGACAAATAACAACCCAAAATCCGCCGCCCTTGAAATAGCCATACTTTGGGCGCTTCAAAACGGATTTTTCGGCGACATAGACGTCAAGAAAATTTCCGATGCGAAATCGAGCTTTGAAAGCCATATGTTGTCGCGGGGCGATAAAATTCTCGCGCGCATAATGTCCGAACAAACTATAAGTCCGGAACTTGCGGAGGATTTAAAATCGGCCTGCCAAGACTGGCGCAAGACTTTTGCCTAAACCATGAAGGGAATGCGCGAAATACGCGACCGCATAAAAGCGGTAAAGGGGACGGGGCAAATAACCCACGCCATGGAGCTTGTCGCCGCCTCAAAAATGAAAAAGGCCCAAAAAGCGGCGGAAAGCGGCAGGGCCTACGCAACATTGCTGCTGGATTTGACTGAAACGGTGGGAATGGAAGTGGGCAGAGGCATTGACGAGAAGGGCGTCGATGCCAACGCTAAGCGCCTTGTAATTGTTCTTTCAACAGACAAAGGGCTATGCGGTTCGCTAAACAATACGCTATTTAAGAGCATATTGGAAATGGAGCGCGATGCGGTATTCATAGCGGTTGGGAACAAAGCCGCAAAATTCTTAGCGCGCACGGGGCGCACAATGCTTGCCCAGTTCAAGATTTCCGATGCCGTGAAGTTTTCCGAGACGCGCAAGATAGCGGAGTTTGCCATGCGGACTGCAAAGGAGGGCGGAATAGGCAGCATAGAAGTCCTATATCCGCTATATATAAACACATTGCGCCAAGAGCCGGTGTTGGTGAAACTTGCGCCGGTTGATTCGCTCGACTCGTTTATAGAGCGAATGAAAAAATCCTATAAACTTGATTTGGAAACCCAGCCTAACGAGGATAGAAAAATTACTTTTGAACCTTCGGCAAAAGAGATAATGAAAGAGTTGCCCTCTTTTTATATCAAACAGATGCTGCACCACATGGTGCTCGACGCAAAAGCATCGGAACATTCTGCCCGAATGGTTGCCATGAAAGGTGCCAGCGAAAACGCCGACAGGCTGGTGCAGACTTTGACGCTCGAATACAATAAAGCGCGGCAAGAAGCCATAACTACCGAAATACTGGAGTTGGCTTCGGGCGCTCAGCAACAATAATTTAACAACAAGAAAATATGTCTGACAACAAGCAAGGAACCATAACCCAAATAATAGGAGCCGTAGTTGACGTAAAATTTCCCGAAGACGCCATACCCGACATATATAACGCATTAAAGACAAATGTGAGCGCGGCGGGGAAGACTTCGGAAATTACCCTGGAGGTGCAGCAGCAACTTGGCGAAGGAATCGTCAGAACCGTGGCAATGACTTCCACGGAAGGGCTCAAGCGCGGAGATATTGTCAGCGACAGCGGCGGTCCAATAAGCGTTCCCGTAGGAACTCCCACTTTGGGAAGAATATTCAACGTTACCGGAGACACCGTTGACAATAAGGGAGAGATAGAAGCTTGCCAGAGATTGCCAATCCACCGCAAAGCGCCTTCGCTTTTGGAGCAAAACACGCGCACAGAGATTCTCGAAACCGGAATTAAACCCATAGACTTGATATGCCCATTTCTAAAAGGCGGAAAAGTTGGGGCTTTTGGGGGAGCGGGCGTCGGGAAGACGGTGGTAATAATGGAGTTGATACACAACATTGCCAAAGCGCACGGAGGCTTTTCGGTATTCGCGGGAGTGGGTGAAAGGTCGCGCGAAGGCAACGATCTTTACCATGAGATGGCGGAATCCGGCGTAATAAACCTCAAAGAGCCTGAGAAATCGAAAGTTGCGTTGGTTTACGGACAAATGAACGAACCTCCGGGAGCCCGAATGAGGGTGGCTTTGACGGCTCTGACTATGGCGGAATACTTTAGAGACGTTCAGGCTCAAGATGTTTTGTTGTTCATAGACAATATATTCCGTTTCTCCCAAGCGGGAAGCGAAGTTAGCGCCCTGTTGGGGCGTTCCCCCTCGGCTGTCGGATATCAACCGACCCTCGCCCAGGAAATGGGGGAATTGCAGGAGCGCATAACATCTACAAAGAAGGGGTCCATTACCTCTTTTCAGGCGGTTTATGTCCCTGCCGACGACCTCACGGATCCGGCACCCGCAAACACCTTTGCGCATCTCGACTCTACAATAGTTCTTGACAGATCCATAGCCGCACTGGGAATATATCCGGCAATCGATCCTCTCGCTTCCACTTCAAACGCCCTTTCCCCCGATATTGTGGGAGAGGAGCATTTCAGGGTTGCGCGCGGCGTACAGCAAATTCTTCAGCGCTACAAAGAGCTTCAGGACATTATAGCAATTTTAGGCATGGACGAGCTCTCGGACGAAGACAAACTTATAGTTTCGCGCGCCAGAAAGGTTCAAAAATATCTATCGCACCCGATGTTTGTATCGGAGGTGTTTAACGGCATTCATGGAGTTTACGTCCCTGTATCCGAAACAATACGCGGATTTGGCATGATTCTCGACGGCGAACTCGACAATGTAAACGAAAACGACTTTTATTTAAAGGGAAGCATAGACGACGTCATAGCCGCAAGCCAGCAAAACGGAAAGAAATAGAGCAATGCCCTTAAAAGTGGAAATAGTTACGCCCGACGGAATAGCATGGCACGGGAATGAAGTCGACAGCGTGGTGCTGCCGGCCCGAAGCGGTGAAATTGAAATTCTCCCCGGGCACATACCGCTGATAACCATACTCGACGCCGGGGCTGTGATTGTAAAGTCGCGCGGGAAAGAGGAGAGGCTTGCCATAGATATAGGATACGCCCGCTGCATGGGAGACGTAGTATCGGTTTTAACCGAAGCAGCACTTGAAGTTTCCGGCATAAACGAAAAAGAGATAGAGGCGGCCAAGCAAAACGCCTTAAAAGCCATAGAAGACGCAAAAAAGAACAAGCTTTCCGACGACGAGATAGAGCGCCTTGAAGC
>CALXOC010000135.1 GCA_944389915.1 uncultured Opitutales bacterium
CCAAGAAAGCCCCCGCCAAGAAAGCGGTAGCCAAGAAAGCCCCCGCCAAGAAGGCGGTAGCCAAGAAAGCTCCCGCCAAGAAAGCGGTAGCCAAGAAAGCGGTAGCCAAGAAAGCTCCCGCTAAGAAGGCATGCAAGAAGTGCTCTTGCAAAATGTAAATTTAATACATAGGCATTCCTTATAGCAAAATTCTTTTTTGCATGCGGAATGTATATGTTTTTTTGATCCGCCCGAATATTGTAGGGCGGATTTTTTTGTCTGCAAAAGATTTTGCAAAAGCCATTGCCTTAGATGTCCCCAAAGGGTGTTGCCCCATTTGGGGAATTTTTTGCAGGCTGCTTCACATAGGCTGCTTTCCGGCCATAGAATATTGCTGTATGCATGAATTTTATACTTTTATAGCTGCTGCGCCTTTGAAAATAAAAAAGAAGGCGCAAACCTTTAGGATGCGCCCCCATCTATTACAGCTTATTATGAAAAGTTTTATAAATGCGTTTTAATAAAAAAACTTGCTTAAATCCAATACGGCTAAAATTTAAAAATATCCAACATTTCTTCCTGTGCAAGTAGTTTGGATATGTTCACTATCTCTTTTGTTCTTTCGGAAATTTCGGAAAAATATGAATAGTTATTTGATGAGACCATATTTTTTCGCATTGTATTGAAAGTGACAATTGCCATTATGGAGGATATGCATAGCGCTATTGCTATTCCGCCTGTATAAGATGCAAATTTTTCTAAAGTGCCAAGGGTGCCGTGCCTTATGCGCTCAATAGTTATGTCGGCGAAATGGGGAAAATCCAAGCGCAGTTTTTTGCGCAACAGAGTGTCTATCAGAATGTCAAAGCGTTTTGTAGCGCTGCTTTCTTGCAAGATGACATTCATTGTTTCGTCGCAAAACGACCCGTTCTCGCAAAGATTCTCTTTTTTCAACAGATCGTCTATTCGCGAATCGATTTCTTCGTATGTGCAGAATTCTTTCATTTTTCTGTAAAATTATTTTCCAATGCCTCGCGCAGTATCTGTCTGGCTCGAAATATCCATGTCTTTACCGCGGCAACTTTGGCGTCCATTATTTCGGCTATTTCATCGTATGAGAGTTCCTGTTGCTTTAATAGTAGTATGGCAGTTCGCTGGTTTTCCGGCATGCGGCGTAGGGCGTCGTAAAATACTTCCTCAAGCTCGGAGCGCGCCAATTCGCTCCTGCCGTCAAAGGGTGCTTCCATTTCGCTTGGGTTCATAGCTTCAGAGGGGCGGCATGCCCGTTTCCTGCGCTCGTTTATGAATACATTGCGGGCTATGCGGAACAGATAGGTCGAAAATTTTGCGAGTGGTTCGTATGACTGCCTTGCCCTATACAAATTTATGAAAGTCTGCTGCGCAAGATCTTCGGATTCGTGCAAGTCCCCCGTTGAACGGTAGAAATAATTAACAAGTGGATTTTTCCACTTTTCAATCAACATTCTGAGGGCATGCTCGGATCCTTCCGCCACTTTGATCATAAGCAAGACATCTTCCTCTTTCGGAAGATTATCTCCCGCTCGCGGCCGGGCGGGCGCAATATTTTCCGCAACTTGCATCTTTTGACCTTTTAACTTAATAAACCGCATTTACACCTTAAAGTTGCACAGAATGTAAAAAAAATAAAAAAAAGCTGGAAAGCGAATAAAAAATCTTTAACTTTAACCGCTTAATTTTTTCATAAACCAAGCTAATATCAGAGAAAGACGAAAACATGAGCGGACTTGTACAATGGTCATCGTGCGCAAAACACAAACCACTTAAAAAAGGCGCGGGGAAAAAGCCCAACGCGCAGAGGCAAAGGCTTTTGGCCACTCGCAGGCGCAAGCAGCGCGAACGCGCAGCCAAAATGGACGCAAAACTTCGCAGCGCGCGCGTGGTTGAATAGCTTAATCGTTATAAAATCAAAAAAAACTTGCAAAGATTTGTATAAAACTTACTCTGCGCAGTTTCATTAAAACACCAGAAGGATTTTTATCATGTCAAGGATATGTTCGATAACAGGCAAGCGCCCGGTAAAAGGTCGCAGAATAATACACAAAGGTCAGAGCAAGAAAAGCGGCGGTATAGGCCTTCAGCTTGTCAAACAGACTAAACGCACATTCAAGCCCAATCTAAAGAGGGTGCGCGTGCGTGCGGCCAACGGCACCGTAACGCGCCAGTGGGTGAGTGTTAAGGCCATAAAGGCCGGTTTGGTGGAAAAGGCATAGTTTTTATTGCATTTTATTATTGATGCGGCGTTCCGTGTTGTCGGAGCGCCTTTATTTTGCGCGCAAAAGGCCGATACATTAAAAAATGTGGAATTTAAGACGTTTTTTGTTGAATAATTTTAAGAAACTATACCTAATTATAATAGATGAAATTTAGGGGTATTGAATAAAACGGCATATAGGGAATCGGGAGCAGTTTGAATTTAGCGCATTTATTTCTAATTTTAAAGTTATCTTCAACATGCACGCTGGATTTTTGGCTCAATATTTGCACGGGCGTAAATAGCATAATAAAAAATAGGATATATAATGGAAATCTTCGTTGGCAATTTGCCATTCGATTGTACTGAACAAGACATACGCGACATATTTTCTCAATACGGGGAAATTGCATCTGTAAAAATGCTTACGGATAAGTTTTCAGGGCGCTTCCGCGGAATCGCTTTCGTGCTTATGGACGATGAAGAAAAAGCATTGGCGGCCATAAGCGGCCTAAATGGAAAGGACTTCAAAGGCAGGCCGATGCGCGTTGACAGATCTCAGCAAAGATCGCGTTTCAACGGTTTTGGCGGAGGCTTTGCCAGGAAGCGCGGCGATTCCAAAGAAAGGCATGACAACAGGCGAAACGCTTTCAGGAGCGCAGCCGCCGATTCGTGCGCAGAGTCCGATGGCGGCAACGGTGATGCCGCCGGGGGGACTCGCCAAAAATTCCGCTCGCGAGGCGACGTTAATTTGCCGTATGCGGACGAAAGCATCTCAAATGAGGAAGGTTCATACCGCAAATTTGGCGGGTATAAGCCCAAAGGGGATTTCCGCCATAAGCGCGAAACGTCCTTCAGGCCAAAGGGCGAGTTCAAGAGGAAAAAATTCGACCAATTTCGCGACATGGACGAATCTCAAGATATAGACGATTCCTTTGGAGGCTGAGATTGTTGTCCATAGCCTTTCCTTTTGGATTTGCGCTCCATATTGACGGGGCGCATTTTTGTTAAACTTGGAGCGTTTTGTATTCGCCGGGCGTTATTTGTTTGCAGATGGCGCTTATGGCGATGCCGTTACTCGCGCATTGGGAAGTTTGCAGTGCGGCTTCTGTGGAAGGCTTGTTTATCATAATGCGCAAAAGGAGCGCTCTATTTTTGAATATTTTTGCTTGCAATGCTGTTTATTTGCCTCATATTTCCGCCTTTAATTTAATAATTTTCAAATCACAGTTATGGCAGAAGAAACAAAGAAAAAGAATCCGATGGAGATAGGTTTTACAGAGACCGAGGCTCTGAATCGCTATGTTACGGAAACGGGCAAAATACTTCCCCGCAAATTTACGGGTCTGAGCTCCAAAGAGCAGCGTCATATAAAGAAGACAGTAAAGCACTCTCGCAATATGCTTCTGATGAAGTAGGCGTGCTAATACCTTTCGTCGGCTCATCTCCAAGCGGAGATGGGTCGTTTTTTATTGCTGGGGGGCTTTAAAAACTTGCAATCGCAAAAAATTCCGTGAATGTTTTGCTTTGCGGTGTATTTTAATGCCCTCTTTGCCTTCGGCGATGTTTTAGGCCATTCTTATGCAGTGCCCAATTACACATGAACGATAATTTCCAAAAGTGCGCTTTTCCCGCCGAAATATCGGACGCCGCGGAAATCATATTGCGCGGCGGGATAGGGGCTGTTCCAACTGAAACTGTTTACGGATTGGCCGCCGACGCGCTCAATCCGGATGCCGTTCGCAAAATATTCGAAGCAAAGGGGAGGCCGTTTATAGATCCGCTCATAGTCCATGTGGATTCCATTGAAATGGCAATGGAACTTGCGGAACCGCTTCCCGGAATGTCAAAAATGGCGGAGGCTTTCTGGCCCGGGCCGCTAACTATGGTTTTGCCGCGCAAGGCCTGCGTTCCCGATATTGTTGCCGCCGGATTGCCAACTGTTGCGCTGAGAATGCCTTCGCACCTGCTAATTCGCGAGCTCATATCGCGCTGCGGGCGTCCCCTTGCCGCGCCCAGCGCAAACCCTTTCGGCTATGTAAGCCCCACTTGCGCCGAACATGTGCGCGAGCAGCTTGGCGACAGAATAGATTTTATTATAGACGGAGGCGAATGCAAATGCGGATTGGAGTCAAGCATTGTCTTAATGGCTTCCTCACCCAAAAAGCTTTTGCGCCCGGGGCCGATACTCCCCGATAAAATAGAGGCTGTCTTGGGCGAGGCTATTGAACGCAATCCCAAAAAGAATGACGCCCGTCCGCAGGCGCCGGGCATGCTCGATTCCCACTATAGCCCAAAATCCAGATTGAAGCTTTTTGACGTGCCTTCGGATATTCCAGCCGATTTCTGCGGGGAAATCATATTCATAAAGCGCCCTTCAAATCCCTCCGGCAGGGAATATTGGCTGAGCGAATCCGGAGATTTGGATGAGGCGGCCAGAAATATGTTTTCCCTGCTTAGGGCGCTTGATAAGATATCGAAGCACGGCTTTTATTGCCAACGTCCGCCCGCCGAGGGCATAGGACTTGCGATGCTCGATAGGCTGTCGCGGGCCGAGACAAAAATATGACTTGTTTGCTTGACGCAAAGCGCGGGCGATGCAATATGGACTACTTATTTTTTACCGCAGCATATGCGCCGCGCATTTGCTATTTTTCCGGTTCCAAAAATTTTTATAATTATGAATACAAACATTGAAAACATAAGCGACACGCGAAAGAAAGTTTCGGTAAAATTCGACGCTTCGGAAGTTGCTCAGGAGAACGAAAAAACTGCAAACGAGTTCGTAAAAAATGCGCAAATACCCGGGTTTCGTCCGGGTAAGGCTCCAAAGGACAGGGTTGTAAAGCAGTATCATCAGGCTATAGCCGACCATGTGGAACGCTCACTTACGAACAAGGCTATAGAAGCCTTAAACGGCGTAAAGGAGTTTGATTTGTACGCTGTTGTTGACATAAAAAAGAAGGAATCCGATGGCGGGGTGGAACTTGAGTTTACCGCAGACGTCTATCCCGAGGTGAAACTGCCAGAATCTTACGCGACAAAAGTTGAGCTCGACCCAGTTTCTGCTTCAGACGATGAAGTTGAAAAAACTTTGGAGTACTACCGCTCGCAGCGCGCCAAATACGAAGAGGTTGACCGCGAAATAAAGAAAGGCGATTTTGTGCGCCTGTCATACAAAGGAACCATAGACGGCGTTCCCGTTCCGGAATTGGCTCCAGAATTTCCCGCTTTTGCCGACCAGAAATCCACTTGGGAGGAGGCAGGAAACGCTGATGCACCCGGAATACAGGGGATTGTCCAGGGCATAGTTGGAATGAGGAAGGGCGAGAAGAAAAATCTCAAGCACGACTTCCCAAAAGAGCTTCCCAATGAAAAAATTGCCGGAAAGACGGCCGATTACGAGGCCGAAATTATAGAAGTGAGGGAAAAGATTCTTCCGGAACTCGACGGTGAATTTTTTAAGGCTTTTGAAGTCGATTCTCTCGACGCATTAAAAGCGAAGATAAGAACGGGCATTGAGAATGAAAAGAAGTCTAATAACGAGGTTCTCAAGCGCCAGTTCGCGGTTGAACAGCTAATGGAGAAATGCGAATTCCCGCTTCCCGAAAGCGCCGTGGAAGACGAGCGCCATACGATTCTCGAAGACATGATGATGCGCCTTATGTCTTCCGGAGCCTCTCGCGAGGACATTGAAAAGAATAAGGATTCGCTGTTTGAAAGCGCGGGCAAAGAGGCTCAGGGCAGAGCCAGAATGAGGGTATTCCTCAATAGGGTCGCCGTTGCCAACAAGCTCAAAGTTGAAAACGAGGATATGAGCCGCATCTTGTGGCAGGAAGCCATGCGCACTCGCACGAAGCCGGAGGAGCTTGTAAAACAGTTGAAAAAAGATCCGGCGCGCGCCAATAGGCTGCGTTCCGACGCACTGCTTCAAAAGGCGATAAATTTCATAGCCGAAAAGGCCGAAGTTTCCGAGAAGGCGCCTGAGGCTCCTAAAAAGTAACCAACATACATTTTGCGGCGCGGAGTTTTTACTCCGCGCTTTTTTTTGCCGCATTTAGTCCGTAATTATGCAGCAGAGCCGCCCATGCCGGGGCTCGCATCCGGGCATGAAAACTTTTATAAGCAATGCCGCTTTTGCTCAGGGCTTATGCAGGCCGGGGCTATTTTACTATGAAAGCCGCTTGTATGCCGGGCCCGTGTACGCCCTCCACAAGAATCC
>CALXOC010000136.1 GCA_944389915.1 uncultured Opitutales bacterium
AGCTTGAGCCCAAGCTATTGCGCAAAAGACTACTTCTTGCGCGGATCGCTCAAAATCTGGCCGTCTCTTTTCAATTTTGCCGCAAGCGCGCCGTAATCGACATCTTGCACCGCCAGATTGCCGTCGATTGCAAGCGCCGCCGCCGTGGCTGCGGACTGCCCCAAAATCATAAAGACCGGCTCCATTCGTATGGAGCCATAGGCTATGTGCGAGGCGGAACACGCCACAGGTACGAGCAAATTGCTGCACTGGGACTTCTTGGGAACGATTGAACCGTACGATATTTTATACGGCTCCTTTAAGCGCACCTGGACGTCGCCCTCGTTCTGAATGAAGCCGTCGGCATCGACAAATCTCGACGTATTGTGGGAATCGAGAGTGTAGGACCCCATTCCCACAGGTTTGGGAGTTTCAACCTCATTCATGCAATCGTGCTCCGTCATGACATATTCCCCAACGAGCCTGCGGGCTTCGCGTATGTACAAATAAAAGGGCCAGTTGCCCGTCTTTAAAAACTCGTCTTTCGCAAGCCCGTAGTTTTTCATGCGGTCGCGCAATTTTTGGGGTATGCGCGGATCGGTCTGAATGAAATAAAGCAATCCCAGCTGGTAGTTTTTATGGGCTTCGGCAATTTTGGCGCGCTCTTGGTAAGATGCTTCGGGATACGAATAGTTCATGCCTATGTAGTCCGTGCTTACCGCGCGCGCGTTGTTTGTGTCGGTCTTGCGGTTGGGAATCTTCGACATTATAAAAGGGAATGTGGTGGGATCGCTCTGAATAAAGCGGGCGAATATCTCATAGTCTTCGGGGGAATATCCCTCGGGTTTTTCTATTGCCACCCTGTTTTCCGGAACGTCGCTCAGGCACATTCTGTAGCAATACGCCTGAACTTTGTCGTCGGGGGCTCCGTTTGGCAAAAGCGGCGAAATAGATACATGCTTCAACAAAGCGCTGCTCTTGTCGCCCGGAATTTTGTAGGGCGAAACTTTAGTCTTAAAATTGTGGTAGTTGTGTTCGAGAGTATTTCTATAGCCGTTGTACTTTTCGCCGTATTTAGAGTTGCCCTCGCGCCCCACGGCATATTCGCAACCCGCGGCAGCCATAAGATCGCCCTCAAAGCTTGCGTCTATAAATATTTTTCCCTCAAAGCGCTTCCCGGAAAGCGTTTTTATGCTCAATATCTTTGCGCCGCCTTTTAAAAGTCCCCCCTCGCGGTCGAGAAATTCGCCCCTGTAAAGCTTAATATTCTTGTGCTCCTTCAGCCAATCTTCGAATACCTTTTCCGCCACGCGCGGCTCAAATATCCACATCAACTGCCCATCGTCGTCCATAGCGGGAGATTTGCTCCCCTGTGATTTCATTCCGGCGTAATCCGAGCGCTTCTGAAACTTCCAATTCTCGGGCTTTGCGTATTCTTTCCAAACCCTGTGGTAGAATTCCCTCGACATTCCGCCAATCACATAGGCTTTTCCCGCATCAGTAAAGCCCAGGCCCGAGCTCGACAAGGCTCCAAGCTGATTCTCCGGCGCTATGAGCACTACGCTCTTGCCCTCCTTTGCCGCCTTGACCGCCGCAACAACGCCGGCCGACGTTCCCCCGTATACAACAACATCGGCTTTTCCCGCATCTTCGGTATTTTTTAGGGAAGAGCATGCAGAAAATAATAAAGCTATAAAAAAGTATATTATATATTTTATTCCCATAAATTTATCAAAACTATTGCTTTCAATTCTCCGATTTTTCAAAAGGACGCCACAAAGTTGAATGCGTATATTTGTACTTGCAGCAACTTGTTTGTAAAGGCAAAAGTCTGAGACTCTATCTATTTGCCCGCCTATGTGAACGGCTCGGATTAGCCCGCCGGGCTATCCTTTTGGGCTTTTCCGCCATAGTAGGGCTTTTATATTTCTTCCGGCCTTTTAAGCTCGAGCAGTTTGGCAATGGCATAGGCGTCCGTCTGAGAGCCGCTAATAGCTCCCTTCAAGTTTACATTTTTCCGCTCTCTCTTTTTTCAAGCTAACGCGTTCTTTGAATTTCCCCAGGCCGTACTATTTCGCTCCCTCCAATTTGAGCAAAACATTATATGAATAAGAAAAAGGCATAAAATCCAACACCCTAAATTGCAGGCCAAAATTTTCTATATGCGTTGCTTTATATTCCATTCCACCGAAGCCAAACGCAAATAATTTGCATATCCAGCAATTCACACCGCTTATAAGGCGCTTTGAAAGAAGCATCTTTTCTTTGGGGAATCAAAAGCGAACGATTCAAGGCACAGGAAAGCAAGGGGAAGACGCTTCTTCTATGAAAAAATAATTGGCGGAGCCATAGCTTTCTTTCCACAAAAAAATCGGGCATGGCGCAAATAAAAAATCAATATTCTAATCCAAGCCTGTCCAAATCCTTCGTGCTCATGACGGGAGATTTCATAAGACTGCCCGCATCTGACTTCGGCTGTTTTTTATAATATGCCTTTCCTATCTGACGCTTTACCATCTTATACAAGCGCGTATGGTACAGGCTTTCGTTCGCTTCAAAAAGCATTTCATTATCGCCCACCAGGCAAAATTTCGGATCGAATTGGCATGCGAAAACAAATCTTTGCGGAACACCTTTTATGAATATGCTACCGCGCACGAGGCCTATAAAAACGGTGTTGCTGCCGAGATCTTGCAGAGTGCAGGCGGCGTCTATTTCAGGCTTGTAAAAAGCGTTTGCGTCGTACTGTTGGCGATTTGTGTCGAATGAGTTTTCCGGAATTGGCAGCGCGTTTGTTGTGCGGACATTTATCTTCAGGTCTTCCGACAATTTAACGGCAATAGCTCCCGCCAAAGATTCCGGGAAACCGTAAAAAGGCATGAGATATACGTCGGCCAAACCTTCGCGCGCCCGCTGAACGGGACTTAGGCCTTCGTTTAAATTTATTCTTGGGCCGCCTACTATTAGGTTGTTGATTTCCGGCATAATATATATGCGTATCAACACAACAACAGCCACTAAAATAACAAAACCAAGCACAGATTTAAAGATCCGCTTGGTTTGCCCCAAAAATGATATAAACAGAGATTTTGCAATACTTGGCTTTGGAGGAATATTGCCCGCTCCGCTTAAAAATATCCTGAAAGAATCAATCTCCCAGATGGTGTACTCTATCTCCGCCTGGGGATCTGTCCTAAAATCCAAGGATACGTTCAAGACGCAATAAAGCGTATTGTTCTCCTGCTTAATTGCCAATTCCCGCTCAATTTTTTCCGGATTAAAGGATATTATATTCCCGAACCTTGAGCCCGCCCTTAAAATTATCTGAGTGTCGCATTCAAATGCAACTTTGTATCCCAATTTTTCAAAGTATATCCGCGCCCCCTGCCTCCAGTCGCATTTAACTTCCGAAAGCGGCATTTCAAACGAGTGCGTTATTGGCGTTTGGGAATTCATCGATTTTATATAATTTATGGCGCCCGGGCTTGCAGAAATTCTGCTATCGCCAATTTATTACGCGCAATAAAGAAACTCTTTGCCTTTTATATGTGCGGGGACAATGCATAGACCAAAAATTTTAAGCTTTAAAAAAATCCCTTATTGATTCGCAAACCCAATCCTGTTGGTCTCTGGATATCGCCGAATATATAGGAAGCCTCAACATAGTTTTAGCCATTTTTTCGGCAACAGGCAAAGGCCTGCCGGAACAGCCTAACTTCTCGGCCATAGGGCACATGTGAAGCGGGGCGTAGTGCGAGTTTACAAATACTTCACGCGCTTTTAAAAACTCCGCAAGCTGCGAAGCCCTCTGCGGGGTGTCGGTGGAAATAAAATATATATGCCCGTTCTGAACGCAGCCGTCGGGAAGCTTGCACAGAAAAATTTTTCCCTCGCGCTCCAACTCCGACAAATTTTTGGCATAGTAATTCCACGCCTCCACCCGGGCGCGCGTAAAATCCTCGGCCTTTTCGAGTTGGGCCGCTAAAAATGCGGCCAAAAGCTCCGACGGTATAAAGCTGCTGCCGTAGTCAACCCAAGTGTATTTGTCTATTTTTCCGCGGACAAACTGAATGCGGTTGGTTCCCTTCTCGCGTATGAAATTGGCCCGCTCCTCCATTGAGGGGTCGTTTACTAAAATGGCACCGCCCTCTCCGGCTATGACGTTCTTTGTGCTGTGAAAACTCAATGCCCCTAAAGTTCCTATGGAGCCGAGATGCCGGCCTTTGTAATATGACATAAAGCCTTGGGCTGCGTCCTCCACAACCGCTATGCCGCGCCGGTGCGCAATGCCGCAAATGGCGTCCATCTCGCACGAGACCCCCGCATAGTGGACGGGCGCTATGGCGCGCGTCTTAGAAGTTATCAACTCTTCAATTTTGCTTTCGTCAATATTGAGCGTATCTGGCCTCACGTCGGCGAAAACCGGCTTCGCCCCCCTCAAGACAAATGCGTTCACCGTGGATACAAAGGTAAAAGTTGGAACTATGACCTCGTCTCCCTCCTTTATATTGAGAAGCAGGGCCGCCATGTCCAAAGCGGAAGAACACGAAGTTGTAAGCAAAGCGCAGTGCGAACCGGATGTTTTCCTTATGGAATCTTCGCAGATTTTCATAAATTCCCCGCCGCCTTGAAGGTGTCCGGAATCTATGGCTTTGCGCATATAATCAATTTCAGCCCCCGAAATCGGTATCTTGTTAAAATCGACTCTCATTTGTGAGACTGCGTACCTAAGCCGATAAAATTTTCAAGACAAATTTCAGGTGTCCCGCCTCTAAATAACATATAAAAGTGTGATAAAATGCCATTGCGAAGGCAATATTGGCACTTGACATTCAAATTTTCACATTCTAAACTGAATTTACTTCATGGAAATCGTGAAATAAATGTTCTTTGTGAAACGTTCATTGAAAATTTCGCTTTTAATACTATATAATAGAAACGCAGTTCTGCCTTAAAACATGGGTCAATGGTGTTCCCGCCGCAGCGTCAGCATTTAAACCATGTGAAATCGCAAAAGTGCGCAAACATAAACCCGAAACCGCGCCAAGAAGCTGCCTTTGCGGCGCAATAAACAGAGGAGTCAAAATATGAGACAAGACATGGCAAACAGATTTTTTGGAGCCTGGTGGGGCGCTTTCCTTGGCGACGCCATAGCAATGCCGACGCACGGCTACGCATCCGAAAAACTCCTCAGGGACGATTACGGAAGAATTTCCGGATTGTCCGCGCCTAAAGCTTTTCACCCCGAAAGCGTCTTGACAACTCTGCCCCGGCCGCAGTTGCCACCGGAATACGATTATCTTGGAAACCGCAGGCGCGTGCTGTGGAGCAAGCAGAACACGCATCCCCACTACGGTTTGGAGGCTGGGGAAAACACGCTGTCGATGTTTCTGGCGATGCACCTGGCCGCATCCATAGCCGACGCTCCCGGGCACAAGTTCGACATACCTATATGGATGGAGCGCTACCAGGCAATCATGACAAATCCCGACGCCTGCGCCGACACTTTTATACCGTCAGTCCACCGCCGCTATTTTGAAAATCTCGCAGCGGGCAAAGATCCGGAGAACAACGGCTGTCCCGACGCCCACATGAGCGACGTTGCCATGTTTATCCCCATAATGTTTGGCGCCCTTAGGGATCCTAATAGAATTCAAATGCAGCTGTACAGGGCCCTAAAAAAATTTACCATCGGCGAAAGCGCCTCAAACACGGCATTCTTTTTGGCGGAGCTCTTGGCGCTAATGATAAAAGGTTCAAGTTTGGAGGAATCAATATATACCAAGATGACTCCGGACAGACATTTTTGCCTGGCATTTCCGTACAGGCGCTGGATAAAGAACAACTCCGACGAGCAGGCTGTCAATGCGACCGGCCGCTTTGCCGTATTGGAGGAGGCTATGCCGCTTACAATGTACCTTGCCATAAAATACCACGGCGATCTTCTCAAGGCCTTGCTTGTCAACGCCAACATAGGCGGAGAATCCCCCGGGCGCGGCGCGGTACTCGGCATGTTGATAGGGGCGGAATGCGGATACGACGCCCTTCCGAAACAGATGCTTGCGGAACTGAAATACGCCTCGGAAATAGAGGCGCTGTCGCAAATTATATACGATGCTATAAATGCCATATAACACGCCCTGCTCAGTTCTTTTGGCCAGCAAGAGGGGCTCGAGCGTATGCGGGCAAAATTGTTTTGCATTTTCGCACGGGCGCAAATCGTTTTAGGAAAACAAAAGGTGGCGGCCGCCTAAAGCCCGGCAGGAAGATTTCTTTGCTTGCATTGCACAGGCAAAGGTGTGAAGCTGTAATTTAAGGAAGTCGCAAAGCGGGCATTCGCTTTGGATTTATTCCAAAGAGGAAAGTCCGGACACCGCAGGGCGGAATTCCGTTTGAAAAAACGGGGTCGCGGCGGCAACGCCGTGGCACGGAAAGTGCAGCAGAAAATAAACCGCCGCGCAAGCGGTAAGGGTGAAACGGCGAGGTAAGAGCTCACCGCCGTTCGGAGCAATCCGACGGGCAAGGCAAACCCAATTCGGTGCAAGACAACGTAGGGGACAGAGTGGCCCGCTCAATTGTCCCGGGTGTGTCGCACTCCGCAAGGGGGAAGCTCCGCGGCAGAAAACCGCGGCGCGTTCAGATAAATGAATGCCGGTTCGCAAGAGCTACAGAATCCGGCTTACAGCTTTGCGACTTCCCCTTCCCTTTTTCACTTGCCAAGCGCCAGAGTCGGCTTAACAATGGCGGGACAATGGCAAAGAATTTTTATCTGACAACCGCAATAGACTACGCCAACGGCTCGCCGCACCTCGGACACGCCTACGAAAAAGTTTTGTCCGATGTCATAGCGCGCTTTAACAGAATGAGGGGAAAAAAGGTGCACTTTTTGACCGGCCTTGACGAACACGGGCAAAAGGTGCAGCAAAGCGCGAAAAAAGCCGGAGTATCACCCTTGGAATTTTGCAATGAGCAAGCCGCAAAATTTACGGATCTCTGCAAAAAGCTCAACATATCAAACGACGATTATATACGCACAACACAACCCCGCCACATTGAGACCGTGAGGCTCATACTGCAAAAACTTTTTGACAAGGGGGACATTTACAAAGCCGAATACAAGGGTTTTTATTCTACGCGCCAAGAGCAGTTTCTTCAGGAAAAGGACAAAGTTGACGGCAAGTGGCCTGAAATATTTGGGGACGTTGTGGAAATCACGGAGAGCAACTACTTCTTCAGGCTTCAAAAATATCAAGACTGGTTGGTGGACTATATAAAAAATCACGACGATTTCATATATCCGCGTTTTAGGGCGAAACAGGTGGTTGAATTCCTGCGCGAGCCCCTGAACGACCTGTGCATATCGCGCCCCCGGGAGCGCCTCGAATGGGGTATACCGCTGCCCTTCGACGAAAGCTATGTAACCTATGTATGGTTTGACGCCCTCGTAAACTACATATCCGCCATAGGCTACGGCACCGACAAATTTAGCGATAATTGGCCGGCGGATTTCCATGTGATAGGCAAGGACATATTAGTTCCGCCGCATTCCGTCTATTGGCCGATCATGCTGAAGGCGATAGGCGTGGATATGCCCAAATCTTTTCTTGTGCACGGCTGGTGGCTGTCGTCGGGAGAAAAGATGTCAAAGAGCCTGGGCAACGTGGTAAATCCGCTGGATTTGGCCGACAAATTCGGGGTCGACACCTTTAGATACTTTCTAATGCGCGAAATGAACGTAGGGCAAGACTCCGAATTTTCTTTCGACCTTTTTGTCACTCGATACACCTCCGATCTTGGAAACGATCTTGGAAATCTCTTAAACAGGCTGTTGAACATGGGCGGCAGATACTGCTCCGGCAAAGTTCCGCAGGCGAAAATCGAGGAGGAGTTTGAGACCGAACTAAAAAAGTCCGCAGCAGAAACCGCCGACGAAGCAATGCGCCTGTATGAAGGCATGCAATTTCATATTGCTCTTGAAAAAATATTCAATTTTATACGCGGAATAAACCGCTACGCCGAACAGAGGGCGCCATGGAAACTCGCCAAAAGCGCGGATCCTAAAGACTTGGAGCTTCTAAATACCACAATAGCCAACATGGCGGAGTCTCTAAGAATTTCGTCTATTCTGCTTGCGCCCATAATGCCCGGCATATCGGCCAAAATTTTGAAGCTCATAGGGGCTTCTCCTGTCGAAAGTTTTGAGGGCATGCTGCAATGGGGCAATTCCCTCGAAGGGGCAAAACTTGCGGAAAAGGAAATACTTTTCCCTCGACCCGAGCAAAAAGCCCAATAACGGCATTGGCAACAATGCTTCCGGCAAGACTCACTTCGCGTTGAAGTATCCGCGCTGCTTTGCAGAAACTTCCATTCCCACGCGCTCCATTACCGACATCATGTCTTCCCAGACCAAACGCTTCATGGCGTTCGAGGCATACTGCAAAAGAAAAGACGGATGGTATGTTATCATCAAATCCGCGCCTTCAAATTTGCCCCATGTCCCGCGCACTTTTCCCATGCGGCGCGCGGGGTCAAAGCCCAGCAGCCCGTTTACGGCCGTCATTCCGAGAGCCACGATTACCTGTGGCTGCACAATGGCTATTTGCGCTTTCAGATAGGGCAGGCAGTAGTTCATTTCCTCGGCAGTAGGGGGGCGGTTCCCGCGCGAAGTGGGGAGTTCGGGGCGCCAATTCATGATATTGCCTATGTAGACGTCGTTGCGCTCCAGCCCCATGGCGGCTATAATTTTTGTCAAGAGCTGACCTGCCTTGCCTACGAAAGGTTCCCCCTGTATCTCTTCGTCGGCGCCCGGAGCCTCGCCGCAGAAGAATATTTTCGCGTCGAGATTTCCAACCCCAAACACAACTTTCTTGCCGGGTTTCAGATGCTCGTTGCACACGCTGTCAGAGAGCACAATATCCCTCAAAGCGCTCCAACGCTCAAGCTTTCCCCCGTCGGGAAGCTTAAAGGGCTTTGGAGCGGGAATGTCAGCTATCTCAAAATCGGCAGAGGCTGTTTTTATTTTCAATTTTTTTTCCTTTTTTTCGGAGTGTTCCGGAGTAGCCATTTCAATTTTCGAGGCAAATTCTATGGGCTCGACGTCGTCGACAAAATTCTCGGCTCCGCCTTTTGTGGGCGAATGCGTTCGGGCGCGCGGGGACCCTGCGGCAGAGGCGAGGGAATAAGACCTTAAAAGAGCCTCGCTTTCATCGTCGATGAAAACGAAGTCCTCGCCTTCGGAGGCCATGCGTTTAAGTTCGTCGCGCAATGTTTTTAAAACCTCTTTCACTATGGATTCCCGCCCGTTAATTTTTTAAGAACGGCAGAAACAATGTCGTCCATGTTTGCAAGCCTTCCCTTGCCCTCGGCCCCGCACGCGAGGGCGCCGTATTCAGGTTCTATAAAGGATACTCCCATTCCCTTTAGAAAATCCATGTTTCTCCTTAGCGAAGGATGGCTGTACATTGCGCTATTCATGGCCGGAGCAATCAATACATTGCTCGGATCTATAGCCATAAACACCGACGAGAGCAAATCCGGCGCCAAACCGTTTGCAAAATTTCCTATTGTATTGGCTGTCGCGGGAGCCACCAGCATGGCATCGGCAAATTCCGCCAAAGATATGTGCTCCGGCTTCCATTCGGATATTTCCCTCCACATTGAGGAGTAAACTTCGCCGCGCGAGAGCGTCTGAAAAATTCTCGGAGATATGAGGCGCTGCGCATTGCGCGTCATCACAACGCGGACATCGGCCCCCATTTTTACCAGAGCCGACAGCAAATCTGCAGCCTTATATGCAGCTATGGAGCTGCACACTCCAAGCACGAGTTTTTTGCCGGACAGCGCGCCACTATTTTCATTTTGCATAAAAATAATTTTTACAAAGCCCGGCAAAAGTGCAAGCTGATTTATGATGTCGGGATTTAGAGCTTATTGCGATTTTCGCGGATTGCCGCTTGGGGCGAATTCCGCAGTGGAATTGTGCGAGGACGAAAGCCGCCATTTGTGCGCTTCGCTGAGGGCAAGGAGGGGGGACATTGTGGATCTGTTCGACCTTGCCGGAAATTTGTTTCGGGCCGAAATAGCCACACCTGACAAAAAATCCGCAAAATTAAAAATACTGGCGCCTATACAATGCGAAAGCGAGCGTACAAAAGTAGTGCTCGCCCAATGCCTTCCAAAGGGAAAAACATTCGACGACATACTTCGGCAATGCGTCGAGGTTGGCGCATCGGGATTATTCCCTATTTTATCAAGGCGCAGCGAAGTACGTTTCCCAAGCGAATCGGAAGTGGAGAAAAAAATGCAAAAATGGCGCGCCAAGCTGATAGAGGCAATAAAGCAGTCGTCAAATTTTCTGCCTTTTGACATTCAAAGGCCCACGGACTTTGAAACTTTTCTGAAAAATGCGCGCAATTTCGATTTAAAAATAGTCGCATCTCTCGAAAGCGGGGCAAAACCCTTGTTAAGCCTTATGAAACCCGCAAAGAGAATATGCGTGCTAATAGGGCCCGAGGGCGACATGAGCCCGGAAGAATATTCCGCCGCACGCGGAGCGGGTTTCATAGCGGCAAAACTCGGAAGAAATGTGATGAAATGTGAAACCGCAGCCCTATGTTCGCTGTCGGTAATAAAGGCATATTACCTAAGTATGCAAGACGCGCAATTTTAAACGCGCTTTTACAACCCCAACTGATAAGTGAATAAATTAAGGAGAATCTTGGCCTGGCTGTTTGCGGCATTGAGCGTGCTTATGGCCTTTGCGGCCATACTGAAAAGCCACCGGCACCGGCAAGAAAGCGGCGAATTCGGCGAAGGCAACGCGCGCATGTCAGAATGGGGGAGAAATTTGGAATCGAAAGCCAGAAAGTTTGACAAGCTCATACTTTTCACAACCCGCGAAGACTTAGACGAATCAAAACTTTCGCCCTTGGCAAAAAAATGCCTTTTCGACAGATACATACTGTCAAAACTCGAGCCAGCGCGATATCCTGCCGATTATGAAATATTAAAAAGGCTATTTAACAGCATTAGCGGCAGAGACGAAGAAATAGCCGTGGGGCTGCTTTCGCCCAAAATGCGCCCCATATACCTAAGCTCAAGCCTCCATTACAACCCACATGGACGCGAAAACTGTCTAAACCGGCTCCTTCCCGGAGCGGCCGCCATATACGACAGCGTATCCGCCGAACTGCAAAATCGGGCAGGCCAAGCCGCCGAAATACTCGATTCAGCACTTCCAAGCGGCCCGGCAATTCCTTCGGGGCCGGCGGGGGCTCCATTTTTTGCGGATATTCAATCTTGGAGCCTGTTGGCGCTCT
>CALXOC010000137.1 GCA_944389915.1 uncultured Opitutales bacterium
TCCCGTTTGATATGAGCGGAGCGCCGTATGCGCATATCTTTGCGCATTTGCCGCAGCCTATGCACGCGCTCTTGTCCACATGCGGTTTGCCGGCGCTGTGCATTTCCATTTTTCCCGCGCGGGATCCGCATCCCATGCCTATGTTTTTAATGGCGCCTCCGAAGCCGGTCAATTCGTGCCCCTTAAAATGGTTTAGGGATATAAATATGTCGGCGTCCATTATGGCAGCACCTATTTTCGCCTCCTTTACATATTCCCCTCCGGGTACCGGAACAAGGCGCTCCTCAAGGCCCTTGATGCCGTCGGCTATTATCGTGTGGACTCCGGTGGCGAAGGGATTATAACCGTTCCTATATGCGCTGTCGAGATGGTCGAGCGCGTTCTTTCTTCCGCCCACATAGAGGGTATTGCAATCGGTTACAAATGGCTTGCCGCCGAGCCTTTTTATGTAGTCGCATACGGTTCTGGCGTAGTTCGGGCGCAAATACGCCAAATTCCCGGGTTCGCCGAAATGCAGTTTTACAGCCACAAATTTGCCGTCGAAATCTATCTTTTCAAAACCCGCGCGCTTCATGAGCCTTTCCAACTTTTTAAGCAGGTTTGTATCGGAGTTTACGCGCATATTTGTGAAATATACTTTTGATGCCATTGCAATTTGCCCTTTCCGTTTATATAAAATTTTTTTCTATGTTAATTTGAGACGATAGTGAATCAAGAAATGTTTTGTGCAATATTCAGAAATATTGCCTGCTATGCAATGAAAGTATTTGCGCGCAGTTCTTTGTTGGAAGCTTTTATTGCTTATGCAACTTTTGCGCGTGATATCCGGAGGGAGCCTCTCGGGACCTTATGTTCCAATGTATTTTTTTATGCCCGCCGGATTTTTGCCCACGGGAAGTCCTACATGCTTGGCTATGCATCAATAACTTGCATATTTTGAAAGATCGGAATGCGTTTTTAGAATTTTATGGCAATAATAAACTTGATAAAATTCAATATATTTTATTCAATCTTTGATACTAATATGAATATTGAGCGCATTACTATAATTCTATTAATGCTCCTTTTTTGCATGTGGAGCGGGGCCGTTTTGTGCAAGTTGTATTTTACGTCGATGGACGAACTCTATTCCGTTTATAGAAATACCATAGATCTTAGTCCGCGCGATTTTAGGCACAGGCTTGCCGTGAAAAGAACAGTGGCTGGAATCGCTTTTGCGCTGTCGCTTTCAATGATGTTCTTTTTCACATTTTCAGACTGATTCGCTTTTTTGCGCTGGAGCCTTCAAATATCGTTTTTTATTGTATCGATTCTTTTATTCGGATAAAAGTCTGGCATGAAAATTTTGTATTACGATTGTTTTGCGGGTATCAGCGGAGATATGAATCTGGCGGCAATGCTGGATTTGGGGGTTGATTGCGCCAAACTGGAGGTGGAGCTTAACAAATTGAATTTGCCGGGGTGGAGTATTAGAGTAGAAAAATCGGCGAAAAACGGAATAGCCGGAACGCGCGTAGATGTGCTATGCGGCGAATGTGTTGACGGGCAAATAGGTGACGGCCTTTGCGCACCCAAGCATAACCATGAACACTCTCATGAACATTCCGGCGAGCGTCGCCACGGGCATGCCGGCGGAAATTCCGCCCATTGCGGGCATAGAACTTTTGCGGACATACGCTCCATTATATTGCAGTCGGGGCTTTCTTCGCGCTCAAAGGACATCTCTTTGAGCATATTTAAAATTCTTGCCGAGGCCGAGGCGAAGGTGCACAATAAGCCTGTTGACGAGGTTCATTTTCATGAGGTTGGAGCCGTAGATTCCATAATAGACATTGTGGGTTGCGCGGTGTGCATTGAGTTGCTCGGTGTCGACGAGCTTCGTTCATCGTCGGTTGAATTGGGATCCGGCACGGTTGTGTGCGCCCATGGGGTAATGCCGGTGCCCGCTCCCGCGACTGCGGAATTGGCGAAAATGTTTCCCTCAAAGCTAAACGGAGCTTCCCACGAATGCACAACTCCTACTGGCGCGGCCATAATAGCGGCTCTTGCAAAAAAATTCAATTCTCCCGTATCCGGGCGCCTGGTATCGTGCGGAATAGGAATAGGGCATCGAGATTGCGCGGAACTTCCAAATATATTGCGCGTTATGCTATACGATTCGGATTGCCCACAAACCTGCTATAAAAGCTCTAAGATGTGCGTCATGAGCGCCAATATAGACGATATGAGCGGCGAAGCGCAGGCCTACCTGTGCGAATCACTCTTTAAAGCCGGCGCCCGCGACGTTTGGACAGAGCCTGTCATAATGAAAAAGGGGAGGTCGGCTTTTAAGGTTTCCGCTCTGTGCGCGATTTCAGACAGGGAAACTGTGGCTGAAAGCTTTTTTAGAAATTCAACGACCCTTGGTTTGAAGATATATATGGTTGACCGACTTGAACTTGATCGCAAAATTTCAAGCATTGAGACTTCAAAGGGCAAAATATCCTTTAAAACGTCGGAATTTGGTGGTATTCGGCGAGTAAAGGCCGAGGCGGACGATATTGCGAAAATAGCGTCGGAAACGGCTTCAAGTTTTATGGAGATTTCTGAGTTTGCGTTAGATGAATTCAAAAGAGGAAAAACTGAAACTGTGGATTGAGAGCCGGGGAAATATGGCAATTGCGCTGTCCGGAGGGGTTGACAGCTCGGTATTGCTGGCATTTGCCGCCTCTTTTGCGCCGGCTTGCAGACTTCTGGCCATTACTTTAAATGCGCCGTATATTCCCGCCGAAGAAGTGGAGCTTGCGCGCGATACGGCATCGCGCTTTGGGGTGGATTTTGCGGAGATAATCCTGGATATTCCAAGTGAAATATTGAAGAACCCGCCGCTGAGATGTTATCTGTGCAAGAAAGCTTTGTTTTCAAGAATAGTAAAAGAGGCTGGAATGCGGGGTTTTAAATGTGTGGCCGACGGCGGAAATATTGACGACATGTCGGATTATAGGCCGGGGCTTCGGGCTTTGCGCGAACTTGGAGTTTGCAGCCCCCTCGCGGAGTGCGGATTTACAAAGGAGGATATTCGTTCGGCCGCCCGTTCGTTTTCCCTAAAAAACGCCGAATTTCCTGCAAACGCCTGTCTCTTAACCCGCATAGGGCACGGAGTGGACATAAATAAAAGTCTGCTTTCGGGAATTGGCGATGCCGAGCGCTATTTGCGCGGATTGGGCTATCCTCTTGTCCGACTGCGCACGGACGGGAAAAACGCCCGCATAGAATTGGAGCCTTCTCAAGTGCAGGCGTTTGCCGCAAGGAGCGATCTTCCTGAAATAATAAAAAAAATAAAGGATTTTGGCTTCGGGCGGGTTTGCCTCGACTTGGAGGGATATTTTAAAGGATCTATGAACGCATGAAAAAGCTTGACGAAATATTGTTAAAACTTGAGCGCGGGGAAATCTCCGCAGCGGAAGCGCGCGGAGAATTGTCGGACATTTCCTTCGCCGATATAACACATACTAAGGTGGATTTGGACAGGCGGCTAAGAACGGGCTGCGGCGAGGTGATATACGGGGCGGGAAAAACCGTGGGGCAGATTCTTGAAATAGCGGAAACACTGTTGAAAAACGAAAGCGACGTATTGGCTACGAGATTGTCGGAAGAGGCCATGGAGTCTATTAAGCTCGCTTATCCCGACGCAATTATAAACGCCACTGCAAGAACGGCGTCTGTGCGCGCGTCCCGCGGAAAACTGCCTTTGCTAAAAGGCAAAATAGCCCTTCTGAGCGCGGGAACATCCGATATGCCCGTTGCCGAAGAGGCGCGCGTTTGCGCCGAATTTTTTGGCAGCAAGGTGGAATGTTTTTACGATTGCGGCGTGGCGGGGCTCCACAGGCTCACTTCAAAGATTGATGAAATACGCAAAGCGAGGGTTGTAATAGCAGTGGCGGGCATGGAGGGCGCTCTCGCCAGTGTGGTTGCGGGCTTGGTGAAGGTCCCGGTAATAGCTGTTCCTACATCGGTTGGCTATGGGGCGAATTTTTGCGGGTTGGCGGCATTGCTGGCTATGCTCAACAGTTGCGCAAACGGAGTGAGCGTGGTAAATATAGACAACGGTTTTGGGGCGGCTTATTCCGCGCATCTTATAAATGTTTCGTCTCATGGGTGATGCTCCATCAATGGCTATGCTTTTAATAGGGGCAGCGGCAATAGGGCTGATTCATACTGCCGCGTCGCCGGGGCATTATTTGCCTTTTGTTGCCATAGGAAAATCGCGGGGCTGGTCTTTGCCCAAAACTCTTGCCGCCGTTTTCGCGTGCGGCGGAGCGCATATGCTGTCGTCGCTTATTTTGGGTCTTGCCGGGGTTTTAATAGGGCTTGGAGCGGGTGCGGTGGAGCACTTCCAAAACAGCAGCGGCGGTGTTGCTAAGCTGCTATTTCTGATTTTTGCGACGGCATACTTTATTTGTGGATTGCGCAAGGCTTCAGCGGGCAAATGTGCGCGGTCGTGGACTAAAACCATTGGCGGATCAGACATTTCCGATAAAAAAAGTCAGTCAATTTTGCGCGAGCCGACATTCTGGGCGCTATTTGCGGTTTTTATTTTAGGACCGTGTGAAATGCTGGCTCCGCTATTGATATATCCTTCCTCGCATATGGATTGGTTTTGCGCGGCTGCAATTACGGTAGTATTTTCCGGTGTTACAATAGCTACAATGCTGGCATTGGTTTGTTTGCTGTGGATTGGAGCGGACTTTATTAGTCTAAAAAAGCTGAATATATCGGCATGGAGCGACGCCATGACAGGCGCCATACTCTGGCTCTGTTCGCTGTTTATGCTTTTTGCGCATTAAAATCTAAAAAAGCGATTTTTTTCTTGAATATAATACTTGAATAGCTTAGTGCGTTAAGAAAAAGCGTGCTTGCAATATATAAGGAGGATGTATGAAGCTTAAATTATCAAAATTTTTGGCATTATTGTTCGCGTTAGGCGCAATCGGCGGCCCGCTGTTCGGACAAAACAAAGTGCAGAAAAAATCTGCCGAAGATCCCGAAGTTGCGGTTGTGTACTATCAGCACTGGATGACTTATCCGCACGGAGAGGCGTGGAAGGGTTATGGCTGGACAGAGTGGAATTTTGTGAAAGACGCAAAGCCGATGTTTCCGGGGCACCGCCAGCCAAAGCGTCCGTATCTAAATTATCCCGATTGCTCAAATCCAGCGGACGTTGCAATGGAGATTGATTTGGCCTCCGAAAACGGCGTGGACGTATTTCTCTATTGCTGGTATTGGTATAGCGGCGTCAAAAACATGGAGGAGGCTATAGAAAAGGGCTTTTTGAAGGCGCCCAATAACGGCAAAATGAAGTTTGCCATAATGTGGGCCAACCACGACCGCATAGATCAGTTTCGGCCCGAATTTGGCAAGCCAAGGACGGTGTGGCTTCCAATAAGGCACAATATGAAGGACTCGCTGAATGTGTTGGACTACTGCATAGAACATTATTTTAAGCACCCAAGTTATTGGCATGTAGGCGGGCGCCCGTATTTTGCAATATACAGGGCTTTGGATTTTATAAAGCAGATGGGAGGGGCGGAGAAGACGTCGGAATTTTTCGCAAAAGCGGCGGAAAAGATGAAAAGCGCCGGACTGGCGCCGATACACTGGGCCGGGATAGCCTACAATCCGGAGGAGGCGAAAATCTTGAAAGATGCCGGATTCGACAGCACATTTAGATACAACATAACCATGTACGGCATAAAGAACCACCGGGAGCGCATTTCAAAAGGGGAATGGATATTCAATTACAAGGAGGTTATGGAAGCCGCGTACGACCATTGTAAAACCATGGCTGATTCTTCTCCCATCCCCAATATTCCGATTGTTACACAGGGTTGGGATTCGACTCCGCGGTGCAGGCAAAACGTAAAGTTTCCGCCGGAAAAAATAGAGTATCCGTACGGTGCCATGATTGTAGGCAACAATGCCGATATGTTTGAGGAGTCTCTGCGCAAGGCAAAAGAGCTTGCCAAATCTGCGAAGAATCGTCCGCCCGCAGTATTGATAAACGCGTGGAACGAATGGACTGAAGGAAGCGCTATAGCTCCTGAGCGCAGAGAGGGCATGGAATTTCTGCGGGCAATATCGCGCGTGTTTGGGAAGCGCAATCCCGACAAGCTTTGCTTTGCGCTCCCTTACGGAAAGAGGGTGTCGGTGATAGACGAGCCTACGCAGTCGCATGTCAAATACGGCCCGCACCCCAAGCAGTTCATAGATTTCTGGCGCGCGAAATCCGAAACTCCGGCGCCGACTGTTGTTTATCTGCACGGAGGCGGCTGGGTTAACGGCTCAAATTTGGACGAGCGTCTGTTGAAGTTTGTGCTTCCCATGTTAAAGAAGGGTTTTAACGTGGCATCGGTAGAGTACAGGTTTATAGAGGACGCAAATGTGGACGGGGTGTATCCGCCGGTAAAGGCGCCAGTCGACGACGCCGCCGCGGCTTTGAATTTTTTAAAGTCCAAGGCTTCCGAATGGAATATAGACACTTCGCGCATAGCGCTCATGGGCGGATCGGCTGGGGCGTGTTCGTCTTTGATAACCGCATTCTCAGATGCGGGCTCCCTTGTTAAAATGGTATCGGTGTGGGTTCCGCAAACGTCTCTCGATCCGAAGCAGATGCGCGAATGGGATTCCGGCGTGAACTACGGCCACCATGCTTTCATGGCAAAGAGTTTCGACGCCTTTCTTGCCGATAGGGAAAAACTTCTGCCTCTGATAAACAAGTATTCGCCTTACGCGCTTATACGCAAAGGGGCTCCGGCAATATACATGACTTTCCCCGATTCCCCCGATATGGGGGAGAAGATGAGGGATTCCGTGCATAGCCCCAATTTCGGCCCCATGTTTAAGGCGAAGTGCGATTCTCTGGGAGTTGTTTGCAAGACAAATTACGGGGCTTCCCCTTACCAGGCCGTCAAAGATGTAGAGGAGAATTTGTGATTTGCGCCGCGCATATGCGCACATTGGGGAATTTTTGGGGAAAATGCTTTAATATTTCTTATTATATGCAATAATGCCGCGCATGAAATTTATGGCGGCATTTTTTATTGCGCTGTGCGCGCTGTGGGCAGGCATTGTCCAGAACGGCATAGCGGGGGAAGCAAACAAGCTTTGCGCCGTTAGAATAGACGGCGCTATATCGTCGCCGCAAGTGTCTATAATTAAGCGCGCGGTGCGCGAAGCAAACGCGGAAGGCGCGAAATTTCTTGTGCTTGATATGAATACTCCCGGGGGGGATTTGGAAAGCACTTTGGAAATAATGAAAGCTCTGCGCAATTTCAAAGGCCAAACAGTTTGCTATGTAAATCCAGATGCTGTTAGCGCAGGCTCATTCATTGCCACTTCATGCGACAAAATATACTTTGCCCCCGAGGGCGTTATGGGCGCCGCCGAGGCTGTTTCGGCGACCGGCGCAAATATAGACGACTCTATGCGCCGCAAAATAACTTCGTACCTTTCCGCAAAAGTAAGGGCTTCTAATAGCGGCGACGCTCGCAGGGCGAATGTCCAGCGCGCAATGAACGATCCCGATTTTGAGTTAAAATTGGGCTCAAAGGTTTTGAAGCGGAAAGGGGAATTATTGAGCCTTACGGCAAAGGAGGCTTGCGAACTGTTCGACGGGCGCCCGCTGCTGTCGGAGGGAATTTGCGCCAGCCTCGATGAGCTTGTGAAAAAACTCGGCGGAGACAATGCCGGCTTTCGCAACATTCGCATAACATGGGCCGACGAAATATCAAAGTATTTTGCGACGCTGTCCCCACTGCTTATAGGGGCCGGCTTGCTTCTGCTTTTTATGGAGCTCAAGAGCGGAACCTTCGGGGTGCTCGGTGTGCTTGGGGCGGGACTTCTGCTTGCGGCGTTTTTAGGAGCAAGGCTCTCGGGGCTTGCGGGATACGAGCCCATACTGCTGTTTATTCTCGGATTGGCCCTAATAGCTTTTGAAGTTTTCTTTTTCCCAGGATTGATATTTCCCTCAATAATAGGGGCGGCCTCAGTTCTGGCGTCGCTTGTGTGGGCCCTTTCCGACATCTGGCCGGAGCAGGGGTGGAGTTATAATTTAGACGGAATTTACTTCGGGACAATGCAGGTTGGAATAGGCATTCTCATAGCCTTTGCTGGAATAGTGCTCTTGGGTAAGTTTTTGCCATCAAGCCCCATGTGGAGGCGACTTGTCCTGGAACAGACGGAGGCGTCTAAGGATTCGCGCGGGGCGGCTGTGCACGCGGAGCTTTCGGGCTCGGTCGCGGAAAACGATATTTTGGGCGCCGAGGGGGTATGTGTATCCGACCTTGTCCCGTCGGGCACGGTTAGGGTCAATGGAAAATTGTTTGAGGAGCAATCGATATTCGGTAGCATAAGAAAGGGAGATAAAATTAAAATTG
>CALXOC010000138.1 GCA_944389915.1 uncultured Opitutales bacterium
GCCCGGGCCCCACCCGCACTAAATTTTTCTCGAGGGCGGCTATAGACACAAGATGCATACCCGACAAATTCGGCGATTCCCCGGAAGAAGTTGCCCTGAAGGCTTTGTGCGCATTGGCCGAAGGCAAAGTGTACAAGATTATAGGTTTATTAAATAGAATATTAATAACGCTGTCTGGCTTTGTTCCGCTGTGCTTTTCGGGGCGTCTCGCGTATATGGTCATGAAGCGCCAGCAGCGCATGATAGATTCCGATTGCTCAAGTAATGGAAATTAAAAGTTTCATTGCTAAATATTCCAAGTGGTTTTTGCATGGAGACTTGTTGTTGCGATTCAAAACTTGCCATACCTGTTGTGGCTGTATTTTACAAAATTTCCGTCGGTAGCCAAACAAATTGAGCTGCCGAAATGTCTCATCAGAGCAATCCGGTATTTTAAGCCCCATTTTAATTAAAGCAAGTGTGGTTTTTATATAAAACCTCACACATTTAATTCTATTTTGAAAATAGAGTCCATATCGATAATATTATGTTTGTTGCAATCAATAATATGGATATGTAAACGATGCGGCATTTTGTGGAATTAGGTTTGATGGGCAGCACTCTTTTAGAAATAAATTTCTTGACATACTTTTTTGAAATCGCAAACAATGTTATCACATAATAAAAAATAAAAATTTACTCAGATATTTATCTACGCGTATTTATTGAGTGCGTTTTTATACTTGGCCCATCCCAAAAAAAAAGCAACTTTAAGTTACTAATGAAAATAAAGTTATCTCTGTTATTGTTTCTTGTTTCGAACGCGTGTTTGGCGGAGTTTCCTCTGTTGAGCGAGAATTTTGAAAGCGGTATGTCACCCTCATTCAAAGAGCATGTGCAAATAGATACCTCAAGGGCAAAAATAGAGGAAATTGATATGGGCAAAGGCAAGAGCAAAGCCTTAGTTTTAGATTATTCCGACCTGACAGAGGGCTTCCCCTATATGCTGCGCGTGCCAAAAGGCAATGGATTTTTGCCTGTTGGCAAAAATTCATATAAAATATCTTTCGATTACAAGATTCTTTCCCTTTCAAATCCGGATTTGGCCAGGCATGTCTTTCAAGGTGCTATTCAGCGCTTCAACAATTCCAGGCGGATAAGCGACCAATTAGTCGGATTTAATGGGAAAGCCGGCAAAACCGGTAGATTTGAAGCATACACAGCGCCGTCGTCGCTTGCCGGCAATGATGCGTTTTTCTATTTCTCGCCTATTCAATCGGGGGCGAAGATAGCAATAGACAACTTTAAAATAGAGAGGGGCATAGATTTTCCGGCTTGGATGTTTGAGGAGAAAATATTGTTTGGAATGGCTTTTTATCCATATGCGAGTGGATTCTTTTTGCAAAACCCGCAATTAAAGAAGCTTTCAAAGGAAGAGTTTTTCCCCTTTATTGATAAATTCGGGCAGTTTAAACATAAGGAATGGCCGAATAAGGTGCATTCGGTAGAGGAGCTAAAAAATAAAACGAAGGAAGAGGAAGCGTATAACAAAAAATATGCCAACATACCAAATCGCGACAAATATATGGGGTTTGCAAATCCAAAATATAGATTTGGCGCCACAGGAAGGTTTAGGACGCAGAAAGTAAACGGCAAATGGTTCCTGATAACGCCGGAAGGCAATTTATTTTGGTCTATAGCCGTATGTACGGTTGGGCTTTATTCGGCAACTCCTATTACTAAACGCGAACACTATTTTGAGGACATTTCGGACAAGCGCTTTATATCGCATTCAAACAATACTCGCCATCTTTTTAAATTTCCGCACGAAACTTTTGGCTTTGAATATAGGAATCTCGAATGGAAATATGGCGCTAATTGGAGGGACTTTTATGGGAAAATAGTTGGGAATCGCCTACGCGTTTGGGGCGTAAATACATTGGGAAGCTGGTCGAGAGATTTTATTTTAAGAGACGCAAAAGTACCGTATACCGCGTATCTGGACTCCATAATAACAAAGCGTATAAAATCAAAGCATAAGCTTGAATCGCATTGGCAGGACGTTCCGGATTACTTTGCTGCGGATTTTAAAGAAAATCTCAATAAGGTTGTAAAAAAGGACAAAGAGTTGATAGCTTCGCCCTATTGCATAGGGGTTTTTATCGATAATGAATTGCCGTGGCAATCAAAAGAGCTTGAGCTTGCCCGCGGTGTTGTTCAGTCCGAAAAAGATCAACCGGCAAAGATAAAATTCATGGAGTTGCTCAAGGCTAAATATGGCGAAATTTCAAATTTGAACAAAGCATGGAAGGCCAATTATGCCGATTGGAACGACTTTCTTAAAACCGACACATTTATTCCGTCTACAAAGAGCGGTATAGACGATTTGCTAAAAATAGAGGAATTGTATTATCGCCAATATTTCAAGACTTGCATGGAAGCGGTAAAATCTGTTTCGCATGACCTTTTGTATTTAGGCTGCCGTTTTGCGTGGTCGAACGGCTTGTTGCGCCGCGTGGCCAACGAGTACGTGGATGTTGTTTCTTATAATTGGTATAATGACGATGCCTCTGGATTGGCTAATCCCGAAGGATCTGTGGACAAGCCCATAATAATAAGCGAATATCATTTCGGAAACCAAGACCGCGGGGTTTTTGGGGGCGGAATGCGCCCATGCAATACGATGCGCGATAGAATCGCCGCCAATAACCGATATGTGAAAACTGCGCTTGAAAATCCGAATGTAGTAGGGGTTCAATGGTTTAGATATTCCGATCAGATAACAAGCGGGCGCGACGGCGACGGAGAAAACGCGAGCGTTGGAATGGTGGATGTTTGCGATACCCCAGTTTACGACTTTGTGGAATCTATACGGAAACTATCCGAAGGCATGTACGATTACCGTTTGAACGCCAATGTGAAATAATTGGTACAATTATGCAATAGTGAAGTCTAAAATAGGGATTATGGCAAATATAAGATACTTCATTTCGGCATTATGCCTGGGCACAATGATATTGCCGGCTGTATGTGCTTCCGTATGCGCCGCCTCGAATGCAGAGCGCAACGAATCCGGTGTGTATCAGAAAAAGAACACTTTTCTTGAGACTGTGTTGGCAACTCGGGCGAATTATCAAAAGTGGGTTGAGTGCAATGCCGCTGACGCTTCTGTAAAATTTGGGAAATGGTATGTTTCAAACGGGATTCACCCGTCGTACAAAAAGGTTTTGACTGCTATAAATCCTTTTACAAAGCCGGTAGATTTAAAGGATACATTTGTGCGCCGCCCGATTTGGAACACTCCAGACATAAAGGATTCCACAATTTTTAACCTGCACAGATACAATTTTAAAATATGGGACAGCATAGTTTTTTATCTCACCCGCGACATTACTGTCGAATCGCCCGTTCAAAAGCGCGTAGCCGTGGGGTTTAACGGCGATATTTCTGTATGGCTCAACGGCAAGGAGATAGGTTCCATAAAGAACGGCGGTGTTGAAAATTTTACGCTCAATTTGAAAGAAGGCAAAAATACCCTTTTAATAATTGCAAAATCCTCAAAAATTGCGGCGCTAAGCAGGGGCTCATTCTATTTTGCGCCCTATGATGATCCCGCGCTTGAAGCGTCAAAGCGTTTGGCTAAAGACTATAGCGGAATTTTCAAATTGATAGACGAGGTAAGATACTCTGAGGCGAGCGACAACATGGTTCCAATCGGGCTTATAGCTTCAAGAGACAACCGCGAGGCTTTGGAAGAGCCAATAAAGCAGATGATAGAAGTTTCGCGCTTTTCAGCGGGGAAATTTGAGGCCAGATACCAAAGCCTGGTGGAAAGGGGAAGCTCAAGCGCCGATACTGCGCGAATAAAATTGCTTGCGGACATGGTGTCGGCATTGAGGGCCGACAACGCTTTGGGGTATGATATTGGCAATTTAAAAGCGGCCATGTCCGACATAAAGAAAAAGTATCCCGAGTACGATGCCGACGGCTCCATGTTTGCCGAATTAAAGAGGTATCTCAATGGCGAATATGCGGCAATAAGAAAGGCAATACTTGAGCATGACAACATAGGCGAAGAAACAGGGAGAAAGGCGGCCGAGTTTAAAAAATTTGCCGACAGGGCACTGTTGTCTAATCCTTTGCTAAAGCGCTATCCCCATTGGGTTTACGTCAAGCGCGACAAAAAGTCGCACATGCAGGGGCTTCCCGCAAACTGGCAGGGCAATTCCAGTTTAATATACTGCGGTAGTGCCCGCTACGATAATTATATAAATTCATTTAAGGACGAGCTGTGGACTTTCAATATGGATAATCCGCTTGGGCAAAAGCTTTTGTTCAAGCCCAAAAACGGCAATATAATTTCTGATTTGGACATATCTTTCGATGGCAAAAAGATTTTGTATTCATCAGTGGATTCCCAGAAATGTTTTCAACTTTTCGAGTTCGATACTGCTACGGGAGGCGTGCGCCAAATAAGCCCGTCGATAAATCCCGATGTGGACAACTATGACGGCATCTATCTTCCCGACGGGCGCATTATGTTTTGTTCCACAGCCTGCTTTGTGGGCGTTCCATGCGTGAACGGCACTGATCATGTGGCGAATTTGTATACTCTCGATCCGCATGCTGGCGACGCTAAAGCGGTGGACGCTTCCATTCGCCAGCTGACTTTTGAGCAAGATGCCGACTGGATGCCTGTAGTCCTCGAAAATGGGCGCATAATGTATACGCGTTGGGAGTACGTTGACAATTCGCACTATTTTTCCCGCATTTTAATGCACATGAATCCCGATGGCACGGCTCAATCGTCTTTGTACGGATCGGTTAGCTATTGGCCAAATTCAATGTTTTATGCGCGCCAAATCCCGGGCGATCCCAACAAATTTGTTGCCATTGTAACCGGACACCACGGCGTGCATCGAAGCGGCGAGCTCCACATGTTTGACATATCAAAAGGGACAAGAGAGGACACGGGCAGGGTGCATAAGTATCCCACATACGGCAGAAAATATGTTCCCGAAACCGCCGACGAGCTCGTCAGGGGAAAATTTCCGCAGATATTGCACCCGTATCCTCTTTCGGAAAATTACATAATTGCTTCGGTGCGGAATCCGGCATCTGGGCAAATGCAGTTCGGAATATACCTAATTGACAAGTTTGACAACATGACTCCTATTACCCCTGTTGATTCCGGCGATTTGGCCGTGGAGCCTATGCCTTTGTCGCCGCGTAAAAAGCCATCTTTAATATCCGACAGAACCGACAGAAATTTGGACTACGGCTATATTTTTCTCAACGATATTTACCAGGGTGCCGGATTAAAGGACATTCCCCGCGGAACGGTAAAAGCGCTTCGCGTATTCGAATATCATTATGCATACCGCAACATGGGCTCGCACGACATAATTTCAAACGAGGGCTCATGGGACGTCAAGCGCATACACGGAACCGTTCCCGTGGAGGAAGACGGTTCGGCATTGTTTAAAGTTCCGGCAAACCGCCCGATATCCATTCAGCCCTTGGACAAAGAGGGGAGGGCCCTTGCGCTTATGAGATCGTGGTTTACGGTGATGCCGGGGGAAACTCAAAGTTGTGTAGGGTGCCACGAGGGGCAGGGCATGTCGCCTGTATTGAAGCCGGCAATTGCGGCCCGGAAAAAGCCTTCGGAAATAAAAAATTTTATCGCCGGTGTGCGCGGTTATTCCTTTGTGCGCGATGTCCAACCCGTTCTCGACCAATATTGTGCGGGGTGTCACGACGGCAAATCCGCCGATATACCCGATTTCTCTCGCGGAGCTCCTGTTTGGAAGAAATTCCAGAAGGCTTATTTGGAGCTTCAAAAATATGTCCGCAGGGGAGGCCCGGAGTGCAACCAGAATATGTTGAACCCCATGGAGTTCCACGCGAATACAAGCGAACTTTTCCAGATGCTTGAAAAAGGGCACAAGGGCGTGGAGCTCGATAAACAGTCTAAGTCTATCCTTTATACATGGCTTGATTTAAATGTTCCTTGCATAGGCACATGGGGCGAAATTCAAAAAGATATCCCCCATAACGGCGCCGTGATGCGCAAAAAATATCTCGCCAAATACGCCAACCGGCATGACGACCAGGAAGCCATAACTTACGACGGAGGCGTTCGCAAATTTGTTGCCCCTATAGAGCGTAAAAAATCTATTCCAAAAAATGAGGCGAAAGTAAAAGGTTTTCCCTTTGACTCTTCAAAGGCTGAAAAAATGCCTATGGATACCAATTTGCCTAAAGAAATTTATGTCGACCTTGGCGATGACATAAAATTGCGCCTTAGTCTAATTCCCGCCGGGAGCTTTATAATGGGCAGCAATACGGGTTATGCCGATGAAGGGCCTGCGCGGGCGGTCGAAATAAAGAATCCGTATTATATGGGGCAATTTGAAATAACAAATAGGCAATATGCGAAATTTGATCCATCACATGATTCCGGCTATTACGATAGGCAATGGCGCGACCATATTAATAGGGGATATCCTGCAAACACTCCGGAACAACCTGTCGTGCGCGTAAGTTGGGATCAGGCTGTTGCGTATTGTAATTGGCTTTCGCAAAAGTTTGGAATAAAATTTACTCTGCCAAACGAGGCTCAGTGGGAGTGGGCAGCCCGTGCCGGAACGGCTACACCGTTTTGGTTTGGCGAGCTGGGCGACAACTACGGGGCGTGCGAAAACCTCTCCGATGCAACAGTAAAAGATATGAACATAGACGGTTATAGGGATCCCCAGCCCCGCGCATATAACAGCCCCCACGACCATATTCAGCCGCGCGACGATTTTGCTTTTGACGGCCAGTTGGTGTCATCGAAGGTGGGAATGTTTAGACCAAACGCCTTTGGTTTATATGATATGATAGGGAATGTTGCAGAATGGACTATAAATTCATATTCCACAGTTCTTGCTGGAAGCCCTGAAAAAGATAGAAAGGTTGCGCGTGGTGCTTCATGGCGAGACAGGGCTAAAGTTGCGCGCGTTACAATGCGGCGGCCTTATTATAAGTGGCAAAAAGTTTACAATGTCGGATTTAGGATAATTATAGAAGACGCTAAGAAGGCTTCCCAGATTTTTAAGGCAGCGCTTCCGCTTTCTCCGTATATGGAGCGTTCAATAAATCCGCCTGTCGATACGGTAAATTGAAGTTTTTTTGTAAGTGAAATAAAATTTTTCATATAAAATAAAAAATTCTTAACTTATTTTAGCATTTAAAAAAAATCTTAAATACAAAACAAAAAAGGAAAATGTCATGATAAGAAAATATGCTCACATTAAATGCGTACTGATTTTTATATCGGCACTAATTTAGCTGACAGCTTATGCCGGTATTGATATTAGAGAGGATACTACTATTAATGAAACACCTAATACCGGTCGTGGCTTATATTTTTATGGAAATTACACATTAACACTTAATGCAAATATTTCAAATGCAGACGGGAAAGGCGGTGCTCCTATTGCCTTAAAATCCGATGTTACCGAGGCGAAAATTGTCATAAATGAAGGGTATACATTGGGGCTTGGACAAAATAGATATTTTACGTCCGATCCCGAAAATTCTCCCTGTGTAGCAGACCTCATTATAACAGGTTCTAAAATGCAGGTAGGCGTGGCATATGGGCCTTTCTATGTATATAATTATAATACCACTTTGAGGCTTTCCGTTAATGAAATGAATTTTTATTCTCTATATTTTAACAATCAGACTACATCATATTTGGAAGGCGGTTCCCTTAATGTCAGTGGCTCAAATGCCGGTTCCGGGCATGGCCATTATGATGACGCCTTGCAAATAACCCAAAGTGCAAAATTGTATCATACTGGCGGAACCATAAACCAGGGCAGCGTTACCGTCAAAAAAGATTTGGACGGTTTGCAAACCACCCCCGCATATATTACTATCGACAATGGCTTCTATCAGCAAACAGGGGGTGTTACATTGAATCGCGGTTATACGAGAGTAAAAAATGGCGGTGTAGCGGAATTGGGCGTAAGCAATGGCTTTAAGACCGATATTATGGAATTGATAGACGGCGGAAAAGTATTGATAAAAGCCGACAATGCTTTGGTTAAATATAATGAAGAAAACTCGCTGGGTTTGGATTTTTCCGGAGTAGGCAATGAGTTGAGGTTGTATGCAAACCAGTATATCACAACCTTGAGTTCCGCTGTGGACAATAGTTCAATCGACATTTACGTTAACGGATTCAATCTTGAAGTAGATTATTTGGCTATGTCTTCAACATCAAAGATTAACTTGATTGTTGAAGAGGGTTACGATTGGGTAAATGGCTCGGTGCATTTTACTCAAGTTACGGCCTATCTTGTGAGCGAGTTTATCGACAAAGTTATAGTTGGTGGTGAAGAGATTGAAAAATCCTATATTAGCATTGTTAGCGACGGTTCTAATGGCTCTTTTGTTAATTTAACGGCTGTTCCCGAACCCGCGGAATGGGCTGCCATCATTGGATTTATCGCATTGGGCTTTGTAGTTTATCAT
>CALXOC010000139.1 GCA_944389915.1 uncultured Opitutales bacterium
GGGCCGCTTGGCGGGGGTCTATAAGGCTTAAACCGTCTATGTCCCAGTTTATTTTATCGCTCGTTTCCGTGACCCACCAATTTAGGTCTTTGCCGAGACGAATTTTGCACCAACTTAATTTGGGAGAGCTTTTTGCCATAATATTCTTTCTTGTGGGAGGGGGTTATTAAATATTTAGAGACAAGTTCAAGCTTTTTTTTGTCTTAATTTGCCCAATCCGGATCTTGCAAAGAACAAAGCAGCTGCAATAAAACACAATCCCGCGAACCAGTCGCCGTGTCTGACATAGAAACTGTCTCCCTTGGGAAGGTTTTTATAGTAAACCATGTCGGAATAAGCCGCTCCCCTGAAATATATGGAGCCTTCTTCATTGAGCATTGGAGAGGCTCTGCGCGGACGCAGGTTTTCCGCATCCAGAATCCGCCCTTCAGCGTCGCGTATTTCCAACTGCTTGGGGGGCAATTCCCGGCTTGAGGCGCTCCAAGCTTTGCCGTCTTCCCCAAAGATGGTTGTGCATGGGCGCATCCGCCCGTATTGGTCGAAAACCGCGCTTAAGCCGTTGTTTGAGGAACGCAGCAGTGGCAGGCGCGTGGAAACCGCCTGAAATGCGGAATGCGCGGCATGCTGCCAGGCTCCGCCCTCGCGCCCATACCAGGAGTCGTTGGTGCACACAAAGAGAAAATCCGCCCCATTTAGCGCGGCTTCGCGTCCGAGGGATGGGAATATGTCTTCGTAGCATATCATCGCGCCTATCCTGTATTCACGCCCGGCTATTTTCAGTTTAAGGGGCTCCGAGCTTTCACCGCGCTTCATATTGCCCACGGGAACTGCCTTCGATATGAAAAGCGAAGCCCATTTGGGGACATATTCGCCAAAAGGAACAAGCTTGCGCTTGGCGTAATAATATTTTTGCATGCCGCTTTCGGGCGATATTGCAAAGGCTCCGTTTTGCGCGAGTTTTTCATCGTGCAGATATGCCATATTGCCGGTCAATATGGGCACGCCGTTGTCGCGCGCGAGCTTCTCCATCCAAACGCGCATTGGATCATAGCCTATGATTGGCCACCTTGGGGGCGTTGCGGCCTCCGGCAACAATACGACTTCCGCGTCGCCGTTTTTTGCGGCGGCCGCCGTTAGGCGCTTTACCGTCTCGAGGTTTTGGGCGGCAAGTTGGGCGTCCCACTTTAAGATTCCCGCAAAGTCAGTCTGGACGAGCCCCGCTTTGAAGGCCTTTATTTCGTTTTCGCTGCGCGGCATATTGCGGGCGTAGATCCACATGCTTGCCAGCGCCAAGAGCAAAGCTACATAAAATTCCGGGCAGAATCTCGAGATTTTCGGGCGCTTCGCATATTTTGATCGTATTCGCAATTCTTGGTATTTATACAGCCTGTACAGGTAGTCCGCCGCGGCCAAGTTAAAGAATATGAGGGAGAAAGACACCAGCCATACCCCGCCTATGGACGCCGTTTGGATCACCGCGGGACGCGCCCATTGGGAGTGCGCCAAAAGCAGCCAGGGAAAGCCCGTAAAGAGCCTCGACCTAAGCCATTCGAGACACACCCACAAAGCAGCTATGGCGCACAATTTAAACAGCCTAAGCCCAAAGGCTTCGTCGAGATTTGGAAGCATTTTAGGGAGGAGCCAATACCATGGAAATATGAAAAAGGACACTGCCAGCGGTAAAAATATAAGCGCCGCATAGCCGGCAGGCGGCCACACATGCCTTATCCAAACCAGCATCGACATCCATGCCGCAATGGAAAACAAAAGGGTGCACATTCTCCATAGGCGCAATTCCGAAGGGTCGATATCGGCGTTATTTGAAATCTTCAAAAAACGCGCGCAAAGTATTGCGGGGATTGCAAAAACATATGCAAACTCGGCCATATCGAAAGGCTCGAAGCTCAGCGCATAAAGCGCAAAGCTCAGCGCCAGGGCGCATATGGCACCCGCGCGCCGAATAGGGAAGGAGGCTACCATTTTTCCAATTTCCAACCTTCGTTCTTTATCAGAGCTTCCGCCTTTTTGAATTTCATGGTTTTTTGCTCTCCGCCTTTTGATATCGTAACGCTGTCGTTTCGCCCTATTTTAGGAAGCTCTATCTTGGGCGGCTCCGGCAGGCGTATTTCCCTTTTAGAGGCTGAGCCCGCGGCGCCGGCGGAATTTTCGCGCGCAGCCGCGTGCCTTGAGACCTGCTCCTGTAGCCTGTTTATCATTGCTTGCAGTGCGTCCATGCTTGAGGCGCTGCGGAAAATACCCAGGCAGACGTCGTTGCGTATCCTGCCCATGAGGCTTTCAAAAAACTTGTATGCTTCGCTTTTATATTCCACCAATGGATCCTTTTGGCCGTATCCGCGCAGGCCTATGCTGCGGCGCAAATCCTCCATTTCCGTGAGGTGGTCCTGCCAGTTTTTGTCGAGCGCGCGGAGCACGACAAAACGCTCAATTGCGCTGAGCGTATCGGCGTCTTCAATATCCTCGCGGACTTTGTATACTGCCTGTATCTCATTGAATATGGCTTCGCGCATTTCCGCGGGATTTTTGCCTTCGAGCTGTTCGGGTATTACGGCTATGGGGAAGCGGCTCGTCACCCAACTGCACAGATTCTGGAGATCTGGCATCTCTGGAAGCCCGGTACCGGGGGTGATTGCCGATATGCGCTCGTCGAGTTCGTCGTTTATAAAATCGAAGACCATTTGGCGCGGATTTTGCGTATTCAAACATTCGTTGCGCAGACCGTATATTATTTCGCGCTGCTTATTTAAAACGTCGTCGTATTGCAATAGGCGCTTGCGCATGGAGTAGTTTTGCCCCTCTACGGTTTTCTGCGCGCGCTCAATGGAACGGTTCAGCAGCGGGTGGTCGAGAGGCTGCCCCTCTTTGAAGGTCTTGTCGAGTATGCGCGCCATAGGGCCGCTTCCAAATATGCGCAGCAAGTCGTCCTCGAGGGAAATTAGGAATTTTGAAAGGCCCCTGTCTCCCTGTCTGGCGCAACGCCCGCGCAGCTGCCTGTCTATGCGGCGGGATTCGTGCCTTTCGGTGCCAAGAACGTAAAGGCCTCCAAGCTCCTCGACACCGGGGGCCAGCTTTATGTCGGTTCCCCTTCCGGCCATGTTTGTGGCTATGGTTACCGCCCCGATTTCTCCGGCACGGGCTATGATTTCCGCCTCCTCCTGGTGGTGTTTGGCATTTAAAACCGTGTGGGCTATGTTGTGGCGTTTGAGCATTCTGCTCAGAACTTCGCTCGCTTCAACCGAAGCCGTTCCCACAAGCACAGGCTGGCCCCTATTGTGGGCTGCCACTATTTCGGCAATGGCTGCGTTGTATTTTTCCCTGCGCGTCTTATATATGACGTCGTTTTTGTCTATGCGCCTGCACGGCTTATTTGTGGGGATTGCCATGACGTTCAAGCCGTATATGTCGTGGAATTCTTGGGCCTCCGTTTCGGCGGTTCCCGTCATGCCAGCCAACTTTTCGTAGAGGCGGAAGTAATTTTGTATTGTAATTGTGGCGTATGTCTTTGTCTCTTTCTCTATCTGCACGCCTTCTTTTGCCTCGACCGCCTGGTGCAATCCCTCGCTCCAGCGCCTGCCATACATAATTCGCCCCGTGTTGGGATCGACTATGTGCACTTTGCCGTCTTGGACAACATACTCTATGTCCTTTTCGTATATTGAATAAGCCCTTAGCAGCTGGCTAATGCAATGTATGTATTCGGATATCTTTATAAATTCATCTTCCTTTTTAAGCTTGGCCTCCTGTTTTTGGCGCGCATCCAAGCTCTTATCGGAGTCTATTCCCATAAATATGGTCGGCAAATCGGGCAACACAAAGGCGTTCGGATTGTCGGGGCTTATGGCGTTTCTTCCGCGCTCGGTGAGATCGCTCGTGTGCTGCTTTTCGTCTATGACGTAATAGAGCTCCTCTTTGTATTTAAAGCGGTCGTTCTTTCTGAAATCGGCGGCCATTTCCATGTCCATCTTGTCCAATTTTTTCCTGAGGACGCCTATTTCCATCAGCTGGCGCAATATCCTGTTTTTAGGCGCGCCCATTTTTACCTGCCACATCTTTATTATTGTGGCCTCGCCCACTTCGGAGCCGTCTTTCTCCGATTTTTCGTAGGCAGATCGAACGTCGTTTATGAGCTTGTTGCAATAATTGGTCTGCAATCTCACAAGCTTTTCTATAGAGGGCTTGAGCTCCATAAATGGAGCTTCGTGATCCTCCTGCACGGGGCCCGAAATTATCAAAGGGGTGCGGGCTTCGTCTATGAGAATGGAATCGACCTCGTCTACTATGCAATAATAGTGCGGGCGCTGGACTTGCGCCTCGGCCGACGAAGCCATGCCGTTGTCTCTAAGATAGTCGAATCCGAATTCGCTGGCTGTGCCGTAGGTAATGTCGGCCTTGTACGCCTTCGCCTTTTCGTCCATGGGCTGCATGTTGTAAATCCACGACACCGATATGCCGAGAAAGTTGTAGAGGTAACCCATCCATTCAGAGTCGCGGCGCGCAAGGTACTCGTTTACCGTTACAAGATGGCAGCCTTTGCCGGTAAGGGCATTTAAATACAGGGGGAGGGTGGCAACCAAAGTTTTTCCCTCGCCGGTGGCCATCTCGGCTATTTTATTTTGATGCAGGGCTATGCCGCCTATTAGTTGGACGTCGTAATGGACCATCTCCCATTTTATATCGTGCCCGCATACGTTTACGGTTTTGCCGCATAGGCGCCGGGCGGCGTTCTTTACCGCGGCGAAAGCCTCCGGCAAAAGGGAGTCGAGCGATTCTCCCGCAGCGTAACGGGCCTTGAACTCGTCGGTTTTAGCCCTCAATTCGCCGTCGCTGAGAGACTGGTATTGCTCCTCTATCTGGTTGATTTTTGCAACTATTGGGCGCGCTTTTTTTACAAAGCGCTTGTAATGGCTCCCCGCGAAAAGTTTTAAAATTTTTGATAGCATTTTTTTTAGATTTAAAAGTTAAAATTACCACATTTGGCTTAGGGCTTTTGTATGCCCGAATTGCAAGCCTGACAAGAAAAGTACGGAGGTAGTTTCTACAGCGACGGAGCGCGCGCGCGGCATGCGCGCAATAATGCAAAAATGATGGAATTGAAAGCGTGCCCGCATATGCATGCGCCTTCCCCATTCCCAAAATCGCCAGTTAATTCGAGTCCGCCCGGCAAATTGCTCCAGATTTGCGCAATTATTTTTGAGGAAGATTCCTGGAATTGGTATGAATCATAGCCGGCCGCGCAATCTGCATAGGCGTTTAGCAACGAAGCGCCCGGCAACTGCCTGTTGCGCTTCGCCTGCTGCTGCGCGGGGCGCTTTTTGTGCTGGTAGCTACACGGGGATTCGGGGGAAGCGTCCGCCCTGAAATGTCC
>CALXOC010000140.1 GCA_944389915.1 uncultured Opitutales bacterium
TCTGACGGGGTAGTTCGAACAAATGAGTTTGGAAATTTGTTAATCTTGGCGGGCAAAGATGGATATTGGCTTGCCACAGACTATTATGATAGAAGAAATACTGTTTACTTGATTAGACAGTCTGATAGCCCATTACGCTATAAGAAAAATACTCCATTCCCCGCTATCATCAATGCAGAGGGTGATATACAAAACTCAACCATTTGGAATGATTATTGTTTTAAACAACAGTTAGAACGTAAAGATTTTTTTATAAAACAAAATAGAAATAGTAATTCCATAGAAAGTAATAATTAATTTTGCCATCTATTTATAGGAAAGTTAAGTGAAAGAAAAATGATTCTATAAATTGCAATATTTATATTCTGCTACGATATAATATCAAAAACGGATATATGTTAATATAGAAACGCATAGGAGACTCGAATGCTAATAATTACAGCAGTCCCGCAAGCCACGGAGACATTAGAGGATTATTGGCTACAGATCAAGGTGTTGCAGCTCTTACTCACAATTGCGAACGTTAGATATGAAGATATATAAAATATTTTCTTTTGTTATTTTTTTGCCATTTATATTTGGATGTACATCATCTCACAAGGTAATAGTATTAGATAGCGATACCCAAAAGCCAATAGGAAATGCATTTGTATTTACATGTGAGGGGAATATGTTGAACCCGTTCAATTTATATACGGAATGTATACATCAAAATAATATCTAAGTAGTTCCTTCTTATAGATTACATATATGATGCCACAGCTTGTATGGTAAAAAGAAGGTTATAAGACATATGAATATAACACACTTGCTTCCTTTAACTACCGCAAATAATATGCAACTTAATTTCTCAGCAATTCAATATAGACCAAAAACTAACTATGAGGAATAACCAAAATATCTTAACCATAATTTTTATCCCGCTAATATGTTACCTACTCACCTCGTGTTCTGACAATAACTATAATAATCTCATCTATTCTAGATGGGGCATTCGGTTACCTTTTGTTTTAACAAATGGTTCTCTTGTGTCTAAGCAAATGATTTTCTATGGTACTATTTCATTTAAAATTTCTGACGAAAATAAAAAAGAATTATTAATGCAGGATTTAGGAAAATATGGTTATTCTAAATGGAGTGAATTGCACGAAGGTTTTATAATTGGGGAAATAAATATCATGGGGAAAGATTTTCTCGTTTCTACTGCAAAAGACGAAGAAAGGCTCGAATATAAAAAACGGGCAGAGTATGGGCTGATTATGAGCACAAAAATAAAAATATACCCGCCGAAAAAATTGCCCAAATCTAAGGCATTATATTTACAGGCGTTTACCGATGATTGTGCGATCTGATGGCGGAACATGTGGAGCCGTTTTATCTATGAGCGCTCAAATTTTTAATATTTTAAAGTGGATTTTTCCGAAATGGGTACAATTTGGCAGCATATACCGACGCAAAATGACTCCGAATACATGAAGAACCCGATGACGGCGGAATGGAATAGAGGGGGCAAACTGCACAAAAGTTGTGGATTTTATCTAATCCGTCACGATTTGGCATTTTGTAACATGGAGTTTCCGACATGGGGAGGTTTTGCAAAAAAATAGGGGGGATTTTCCGCACAATACTGTAAATGTCTAATTGGATGTTTCTTGCAGTAGAATAATTTTACTATTTGTGTAATTAGACATAATACATATTGTGCGACAAATCGGAGTTTAACTCGGGCATTCTATTCTCTTGTATGCTTTGGATACTCTCTTTTAATTCAGGTATTCTCTTGTTTAGTTAGCAGTTAGAGTTTTTATTTGCTGCGAATATCAAAGGACCTTCAGCGCCGCCAGAAATATTACGAGGATTTCGTTGTCTATCATGCGGCTCGTTTGTCTTGAAGTTTGCTCAAAATTCACTTCCAGTTGATTTTAGCCCGTATTTTTTCGGTTTTTAAACGAAGTCGTCCGTTAAATTTCCGTTAGAACCTGATTGCGTATTTGCAGAGTTCGCGGCGTTGGACTGATGTGTATGAATAGACTTTTAATATTACCGCGAATATCCAAAGAACTGTCAGCGCCGCCAGAAATATTACGAGGATTTCGTTGTCTATCATGCGGCTCATAAAACTCGGGTTTTTGGAAACGGCGTTTATCACCATAAAATTTGCCGATATAGTCCAGAATGTAAATATGAGTGCCGAAAGCAGCCCCAGGTCGAAAAAACTCAGCGCGTTTATCACTTTTCCCGGCTTCGGCTTTATGTGGTCGCTAAAATAGCTCAAATACGCGAACGGTCCCACGAGTATTATGTCCGCAAATACCAGCGCAAGCGATGCGGCGACCTTATAAGTATGCAAGAATGTGTTTTTTACAGTTTTGGAAACCTCCGGAAATTTCGCGGTAAGTCTTTTTAAATCATCCAATTCCGTTATATTAAAATAAATTATAGCCAAGATGGAAACGCAGACAAACGTCCAGAAAATGCGGTGCGTCATTCCCTCGACTTTGAAATCTTCCTCCCTCGCCTTCTTTTTCATGCTATTCGGAGAGCAGCTTTTCCGCCGCCCCGATATCCTTAAAAGACATCGCCATCACAGGTTTGTCCCTAAACGGGCGCGTAAGGGCGTACATGTACTCGATATTGAGCCCCGCGGACGACGTTTTTTTCAGGATGGATAGCAGAGCCCCCGGCTTGTCGTCAACCTCCACCGCGAGAACCTCGACGATTTTTGCGAAATATCCCGCGGATTTCAAGGCCTCGGCCGCTTTTTCGGGATTGTCCACTACGGCCCTCACAATGCCGTACTCCTTAGTTTCGGCTATGGTTATCGTCTCGAGGTTTACGCCGGCGTCGGCGACCGCCTTGCAGACGCCCTCAAGGTGTCCGGGCGTATTTTCGAGGAATACGGATATTTGTTTAAGTCTCATGGGTTGGGATTGTTGAAGTTTATTCCGCGTCAAATTTTGCGGTTGTCCACTACGCGCTTCGCCTTGCCCTCGGATCGCGGAATTTTGTTCGGCTGCACAATTTTAACTTCCACGCGGATGCCGACGATGTTGACTATCGACGCCTGAATCTTCTTGCGGAGCGCGTCGAGCTGCGAGACGCTGTCTCCGTAGCAGCTTTCGGCGACTTCCACCTCGACAGTGACAGTGTCCAGATCTTTTTGGCGCTCGAGGATTATCCTGTAATTGGGGGTGCATTCCTCCACGCGCATCAGCCCGACTTCGATCTGCGACGGGAATACGTTTACGCCGCGAATGATAAACATGTCGTCGCTGCGCCTTCCGATTCTGCGTATCCTGCGGATGGTGCGCCCGCACGGGCACGGCATATTGATTATGGAGGTGATGTCGTGGGTGCGGTAGCGCAGAATCGGCATCGCCCTTTTGTTTAGGGTCGTGAGCACGAGTTCGCCCTCCTGCCCGTCAGGCAGGGGCTCGCCCGTCTCGGGGTCGACGATTTCCGGATAAAAATTGTCTTCGAGAATGTGCAGGCCGTTTTGTTCGCAGCATTCGCCCCCTACCCCGGGACCGGCGATTTCCGACAGCCCGTAGATGTCGAACGCGCGTATGTTCGTGTGCTTTTGCATGAACTGCCGCATGTGTTCCGACCACGGCTCCGCCCCGAATACGCCGATTTTGAGGGGGAGCTTTTTGAAATCCATGCCGTATTTGTTTTCGCCCTCCTCCACGAGGTGTATAAAGTAGCTCGGCGTGCAGGCTATGGCGGTGGCGCCGAAGTCGCGCATAATCATCAGCTGGCGTTCGGTGTTGCCGCCGGATGCGGGGATCACCGTGCATCCCATGCGCTCCGCGCCGCCGTGCAGCCCCAAACCGCCCGTAAAGAGCCCGTAGCCGAAGCAGACCTGCATGAAATCTCCGCGCCTGACGCCGAACATTGCAAGGCATCTTAGCACGGAGCTCGACCAGGCTTCCATGTCCTCCCTCGTGTATGCCACGACTATCGGCTTGCCCGTTGTGCCGCTCGAGGCGTGCAGGCGCACGATGTCCCTGGGATCCGCCGCGAACATTCCGTAGGGATAGGTGTCGCGCAGGTCGCTCTTCTGGGTGAAGGGGAGCTTTGAGATGTCGTCTATCGACTTTATGTCGGAGGGCTTTACCCCGAGTTCGTCCATTCTGCCGCGGTGCAACGGCACGCGCTCGTAGGCGAGCTTCACTATTTCCGAGAGCCTCTGCGACTGTATGCGCCTAAGCTGCTCCCGCGGGAGGAAGTCCATGGCGCTTTCGGGATGGAAGTCGCCGTTGATGTCGTTCCAATTGTGCATGGCAAAAAGCTATATTGAGTTTTCTCCGAGGACAAACGCGGCCTCGTT
>CALXOC010000141.1 GCA_944389915.1 uncultured Opitutales bacterium
AAAGGGGCGTGGTCGCTGGCCGTGGTGGTGGCCGGAGACTATTACTTTGAAGCGAAAAAACTGATTTCTAAATTATGAAAATTCCCAGGATAAAAATTTTTTGCGGGGGAATCTCCCCCGAGCGCGACGTGTCTATCGAAAGCGGGAAAAACGTATTTGAAGCGCTCAGCGCCAACTTTGACGCTGAACTTGTGAGGCTCGACAAAAACGCCCTGCCTGAGGGGCTCAATCCGGAGGATTGCGTTGTGTACCCTGCAATGCACGGCGACTACGGCGAAGACGGCACGCTGCAGGCGCAGTTGGACTCCCTCGGAATGGCATATGCCGGTTGCGGCAGCCTATCCAGCCGCATATGCATGCTAAAACCGGCTTCAAAATCTCTAATGGCCTTTGCGGGGCTGCCCGTGGCCCCGTCCATAGACTTCAAGGCTCAAAACAAGCCTTCGGCCGAAAACGCCATGGAACTATTTAAAGGCGGCTTTATCTTAAAGCCGGCCGACAAGGGCAGCAGCGTGGGATTGTCTGTTGCAAAAGACTTGGAGTCCGCGAAAAACGCCTTGAGCGCCGTTTCGGAGGGAACATGGATGATTGAAGAGTTTTTTGAAGGGCGCGAATTCTCAGTAGGCGTGCTCTATGGGGAAGCAGCGGGAGTAGTCGAGATTAAGCCGAATGGCGGAATATACGATTTCCGGCGCAAATATACGTCGGGGGCAACTTCCTACGAATTTCCCGCCAAAATATCCGTGCGCGCCGAACGCGAAATGAAAAATGCTGCGCAAGAAGCCTACAAAGCATGCGGCTGCAGAGATTTCTGCCGCGTGGATTTCCGCATGCGCGAAAATCCCGAAGCGGAGTTTATAATACTGGAAATAAATACGCTGCCCGGAATGACGCCAACAAGCCTATTGCCCAAAAGCGCAAGCTGCATAGGACTCGATTTTGAAGGACTGTGCGGCAAATTGATGGAGGGGGCATTCAGGCGTTTTGAATCGCTTCAAAAATAATGTCGAAGAAAAAGTTACAAAACAGCGACTGGCGGGATCTAATCCGCGGTGCAGGAGCCTTGAAACAGCGCTCCGCGCCTGTACCGTGGCGGGCGCGCCTGCGCAAACTGTGGCTTTGGATACGCAGGCTTTTTTTGCTTTGCGCTATTGGGGGACTCGCATTCGGGGCGTGGTACGCATATCGCAACCTCTATATAGAGGAGATATTTTCGTCGGAGGCGCACCCCATAAAAAAAATAGAGTTTAAAACCGACGGCGTCATAAGCCCGAAATGGCTGACTTCATATTTAAAGCTCCCGAAAAAGTCGACATTCAACGATGTCAACATATTCGCCCTAAAGAACTCGCTCGAATCCCTCACGCAGGTAAAATCGGCGAGCGTGGAGAGGATATATCCCGACACGCTCAGAATAGTGATGACAGAACACAAGCCCATGGTGAAATTTTTCGCGAAAGTCGACTATACGGACAGAATCTACTTGATGTCGCCCGAAGGGATATTTTTTGAGCCCATATGCGTGAACGCCGGATTTGTTGAAAAGCTCCCCTCTCTGGCCGGAGCCAGTCTGAAGTTCGACGGCTCAGTTCCTCAAAAATACGAACACGCCGCCGCTCTTGAGGAGTTTCTGGCCTATGCTCAAGCCAAAGGCGAGCTTGCAAACTGGAAGGAAGTCAACGTATCAAGCCTTGCAAACCTTACAATGCCACTTCTGAGCGTAAAAACCCGCAACGGCACGCAGATTATTTTTTCAACAAAAGACTATATAAAACAATTCGACAGGTTAGAATATATCTTGCGTTATTCGAAAGAAAAGGGCTTAAATGCAATAGAGCGCATAGACCTATCGCTAAAGGGGCGCGCCGACGTCAAATATTCAGATTATCCTAAGAAATGAGCGACAGCAAAACAATAGCGGCACTCGAAATAGGAACGGGAAAGATGCAGGTCTTTCTCGGAGAAATCATAGACGGCAAAATAATGAACTTTGTTGGCAGCGGACAGGCCACAAGCGACGGCATAAAGAAGGCGGACATAATAGATTTGTACAAGGCCGCCGCGCAAGCCCAGGCCGCAATAATTGCGGCGGAGCGCTCTACAGGCACCTCCATAAAAGGCGTTTGCCTGGGAATAAGCGGAACGCACATAAAGGGCTTTAGAAACGTCGGATCCGCCAACGTTGCTGGGGCCGACGGCATAGTCAGGCGCGAGGATGTCGAGCGCGCAAAAAACGACGCTAAAAGCAAGTCGCTTGCCGAAGGAAGGACATATATCCACAAAATATGCTGCGGATACCACCTTGACGGGCAATACTGCACCGACCCTATAGGGAGAAAAGCCGAGCATATAGACGCCGAATACTGGCTTGTGCACGGAGACACTGCAAAACTTTCCGACGACATCCACATCGTGCAGAGCTTCGGCTTAAACGTGGAGCATATGGTGTTTTCCGGCATAGCATCGGCGCTTGCAGTAACCAATGCCGAGCAGAAAAATGCCGGAGTGCTCGTTGTTGACATAGGTTGCGGCACGAGCGACTACGCCTACTTTAACAAGGGGAGAATATTTCAAACAGGAGTCGTTCCAATAGGTGGAGACCACATCACAAACGACCTGTCTTTCGGCTTGCGGCTGAGCCGCAAGAACTCCGAAAGGGTAAAGATACATTGCGGAAAAGCCGTAATCAGCGAGGACGAAAAGAGCCAAAAATTCTGGAGCCTCGGAGACCGTCAAATTGGCGATAAAAAAATTCCGATGGCGGCGATAAACGCGATAATAAGGGCGCGCCTTGAAGAATTGTTCCTGATACTCAGGGAGGAAGTAGAGGAATTTTTGGGCGAGGGAGGCATAAGGGAGCTTGTTCTCACCGGCGGAACCTCGAATCTCGACGGCATATGCGAGCTTGCCTCCGCCGTTCTTGAAATCCCATGCTCAAAGGGCAAATTCGACAGCTCCGTGCGCCCAAACCTGCGCTATCAGGAGTTTTCCACAGCGCTCGGGCTGCTCGAATACGCCAGGAACGAGAGAGAGAGAGACTCAAAAAAGAAGAGCGGGCCCCTGGGTCTGCTTGGAGGATTGTTTAATTTCTAAAATATGGAAGGCCAGCACAACAGGAAAATTCTCGCAATAGCAGTGGGCGGCGCCGGGATAAACATAGCAAAATCTCTAATGCAGGAGCTTCCCGAATTAAACATGGCTGCGATAGACACCGACGCCCAATGCCTCCATTCTTCCGGAATAAAAACGCGCCTCGCCATAGGGAATAGCGCATGCGGGGGAAATGGGACAGGCGGCGATCCGCATATGGGGAAGGCCGCAGCCTCAGAAAGCGCCGACGAAATAGAAAAGCTGGCAGCCTCCTCCGACTTTATAATTATCATATGCGGATTGGGCGGAGGCACGGGAAGCATGCTCGCCCCAATCATAGCAAAACTTGCCGGGGAAAACGCAAGCATTGTATGCTTCTGCGTAATGCCATTAAAAATAGAAGGGGAAGCGCGAAACGAACTCGCGAAAAAGGCCCTTTCATATTTAAGGAGGAAATGTTCGGCCGCCTTTGAACTTCCAAACGACATTATCCTGGCGCGCCAAACAATGCCTATAGCCGACGCATACAAGGCCGCAAACGGCCATGTCACGAAAGCGGCGTCGGCAATGGTCAAGATGCTTTCAAACAGGGGTATAGTCAATATAGATTTTCCTACATTTGACAGAGTCTTTTCAAAGCGCGGAGCCGACACTTTTATTGCATACGCTTCGGCAAGCGGAGAAGACGCGTGCGATAAAGCCGTTGCGGACATGCTGAAATCTCCTCTGTTCAAAAACTCCGAACGCGGTGCGGAATCTCTGCTGCTGTCTCTTACATGCGGTTCAGAATTTGAGATGAACAAGATGCAATATCTGCTCGAATCCTCAGCCGCAGCCCTGAAAGCGAACGGGCGCATTGCATTTGCAGCCTTGTCGGAACCCGCATACGGTGACAAGATAGAAATTTGCGCAATGGGAACGTACAAGCATCTCGATTCCGGCGGAATACATGCCAATGCCGAAACTGCAAGCATTCCCTACACTGAAACTCCCGGGCGCAATGATTCGATAAAAGTTTGCGCAAATCCCCCTAAGGGCGACCATTCCCATGTGAGCATAGCCGCTTCTGAAAACATATCAGAAGCGCAAGACGGGAATCTGGCGGGGAAAGCCGCCAACATAGAGCCCATACCAACGCCGGTTGTCGACGAAAGGAAAAAGACAAGAAGGAGCTTTTTTGGATTTGGGCGCAAACAAAAAGACGGCGCCGAACAAGATGGCGCCGAGAAATCGCAGCAGAGGGCATCCCAGGGAGAGTTCAAGTTTATGGAGATGTCAGAGCAGCGCGGCTTTTTTGAAGACACGGAAAAGAATATTAGAAACGGCGTGGATCTGGACGTGCCAACATACATGCGCCGCGGCATTAAAATTGTGTTGTAAAGCCCAAACCTACGCCCGAAAAGCTTCCCCAAGCGCCCGCGGAAAATTCCAAAAACGCCCGGAAAACACCGCCGCTACATCACTTTAACTTCGAGATCTCTCAGCATCTCAGCAGTCTTCTCATTCGCCTCATCAATGCTGCCCGCGCGCGCGAGCAAAACGGCCATGCGCCTGTGCCCTTCAACGCAAGGCTTGCCGAATATTCTCATATCGGTTCCGGGGCGCGCAAGAACTTTGTCTATATTGGAATATTCTATGACCTCGCCGTTGCCCTCCACGACAACCGCCCTGCTCGCCGCCGGAGAATACTGCTCTATCTCCGCAATTGGCACTCCGAGTATTGCGCGAGCGTGCAGGGCAAATTGGGACAGATTTTGGGAAATCATAGTAACCATTCCGGTGTCGTGCGGACGCGGAGACACTTCGCTAAACAAAACTTCGTCTCCCTTCACAAACATCTCGACTCCGAATATTCCATAGCCCCCGAGAGCGTCGGTAATTAATTTCGCATAATTTTTTGCAGAATCCAACGCGGCGCTGCTCATGGGCTGTGGCTGCCAGCTTCTTCTGTAGTCCCCGTCTATCTGCTCGTGCCCTATGGGTGCGCAAAACGAAGTTCCGCCGCTATGCCGCACAGTGAGCAGGGTTATTTCGTAGTCGAAATCCACAAAGCCCTCAACTATTACTTTTCCGCTTCCGGCGCGTCCGCCCGACTGCGAATATTCCCACGCCCGCCCGATGTCCTCCGGTTTGCGAATGACGCTCTGACCGTGCCCCGAAGAACTCATCACGGGCTTTACAACGCATGGCATGCCTATCTTCTCCACACAGCGGAGAAACTCCTCCTTGTCGGAGGCGAAAGCGTAAGGGGAGGTTTTCATTCCCAACTTTTCGGCGGCAAGGGTTCTTATGCCCTCCCTGTCCATTGTAAAATTCACCGCCTTTGCGGTGGGTATGACTCTGTAGCCCTCCGCCTCAAGCTTTAAAAGCTCCGAAGTGGCTATGGCTTCAACCTCCGGTATTATGATGTCGGGACGCTCCGCCTCTACAACCGCACGCAGCTTTTTGGCGTCGAGCATCGACATTACATGCGAGCGATCAGCTATCTGCATCGCGGGGGCGTCGGCGTATCTGTCGACAGCTATAACTTCCACCCCCAGGCGTTTAAGCTCTATTGCCACTTCCCTGCCCAACTCGCCGCTTCCCAGCAACATCGCCTTTGTGGCGTTCTTTTTAAACGGAGTACCTATTTTAGTCATGCTTAAGTTCCCTTTCCTTGTTGAAAACCATTTTGAGAAATTGAGAAGCCACCATGTCGGCAGGCAGAGAATCTATGTCAACCCCGCCTTGGGCGGGAGCCTGAGGCGGCAAAATCTCGCACTTTGGAGCGTCGAAAACAAGGCCGTCGCGAAGCGGATTTGTCGGGCCGTATATAACTGCCGTGGGAATCCCGAGAGCGTTTGATATTCTCGTAAAGTCGCAGTCGCAACCTATGGCTGCGGAAGACGACAATACCCTTCGGGCGAATCCGCGCGCGTCAAGCCTGCCGGCGTACGATACTATGTCCGCAGGACAGTCTATGGCCGATATTTCAAATGCCGCAATGTCGTCCTCGGGCCTTCCAAAGAGCGCAAATTTAACGCCGTCTATTTCCGAAGACAAAATTCTTATCAATTCTCCCCATTTTTTTGCGTTCCAGTTTCGCGCACCGACACCGTCCAATATGAGCGCAATTTCAAATTCGCCCGCATTCGGCTTGTGCGATATTCCCGGCAGGCACAAGGGAGAATAATCAGATTCGCCCTCAAGCCCCAGCGAACGCAAAAAGAACTCCTGTTCCCTTGCAACGTGCTCCGCCGCAGACGCAGCATCTATGGCAACAACATGGCGAAAATTCTTTCTCGCCCTGCCGTATGAAATTGCAAAGGAAAATTGCACGTTTACAAGGGCGCTCATGGCGTCGTCAAACTTTGAATCACGCAAGCTCAGGTATAGGTCGGGATACCTTTTGGCAACAAGTTTATAAAACGCCCTCTTTTCAGATTTCGCCGCCGTTTCCGGCGGAGCGGCCATTACACTGTCGGCAATGCCGAACATGTCAACTGCGCCGCTGAAATCCTTTGGGCATATGAGCGTAACCGTGCAGTCTTGGCGGGATTTTCTAAGGAGCTTCACCAGCGGCAAAAAGGCCAAAGTATCAGAGAAAGACGCCGGAGAGTTAACATATATTCTGCTTAGGCGAGGAACCTCATCAATGCCCATTCTGCGCAGTGAATATTCCACTATGCTTCTGCTGTTGGAATGGCGCGTGTTTAAGATTGTTTTCGGATAGCAAAATACATTCCAACGGTGATGCAGCCATAGCCAATCGTAGCGTGCAATCACATCTTCCTTTAGATGATTTTCAAGCCACATGTTGCCGTCGAAGGTAACCTCCTCCACTGTGCGCGAAGACAATATTTCGCCGTCGACTTCGGAGCGCCAAAAACCCGTGCGCCGAGCGTAAAATATTCCGACGTCCGCCTTAGAGCGCTCCACTAAAATCCCGGGAAGTTCCGAAGTTGAACAATACCTTCCAAAAAAAAGGGACAAAGCTCCGTTAAAACCGGAATTTTGGTCGTAAAGTATGGCTACAACCCCCTTTGATTTTAAAAATCTAACGGCCGCGGACAATCCCTTCTTTCTCGATAAAAGCTCTATTCCGAATCTCTCCCTGCTCGATTTTACCCAAGACTCCAAGGAAGGAGAGTCAAAAGGCCGGTAAAAGACGCCGACTTTCGGAGTGGGAATGTCGACAAGTATTGGAAACATCGTTATGGTCTCCATCATGCAAAAATGCGGAATCATCAATACGATTGGCCTCGGATTTTCCGCATGCGAACGCAATTCGCTCAAGACGCGTTCGCTTACCTTTACGCGCCCTTTAAGGTTTTCCTTAGAAATGTGCGGACTTGCAATGACAAATAGCGCCATTTCCACCATTCTGGAACAGGATTCAAAAACAATATTGCGCATTTCCGCCTCCGGAATATCCGGAAAGCAGTGGCTAACGTTCGAATAAGCTACCGCCGCGCGCCGCTTCATAAATTTCAAAATAAAATGAGCAACAAAATCGCACAAGCCTTTCAGCGCGTTCTCCGGAGTATGGGCAAATATGTAACCTAAAAATGACAGCAGATGTTTCATCAAAAATTTAAAGGCGGAATCTACACCGAATGAAAAAAATTGCAAAGCAAAAACAAAAAAAGACGCCGCCATTGTGCGCCTTTTTCCTATAAAACACTCTCGCGTGCGCTTATGCTTTATGCATCTGGGCCGACAGTGCTTCAACAAAAGCGCCAACAGACTCCAAAGCGGCGGATTCGCCCTTCTCAAGGTACGTTCTATACGACAAATCGACCAAGCGGCTTCCCACCACCACGGCATCGGCCTCCAAGGCCGCAGCATGCGCCATGGACTTGTCGGATATGCCAAATCCGGCGGCAACCGGCAATTTTGAGGCTTTGCGAACCTGCGCAAGGCGTTCGGAGAAATGATGCGGCAGGGCTTTTCTCTCGCCCGTAACGCCCGTAACCGTAATATAATATAGAAAGCCCGACGAATCTGAGGAGAGCTCCGCTATGCGTTCAAGAGAACTTGTGGGAGCCGCCAGCGCTATGAGATCGATGCCTTTTCCCTTTAGGTTCCGGCTTATCTCGGCCGATTCCTCGTGCGGAACATCCACAATCAGCCACGCATTTATCCCCGCTTCACAACTCAGGCGCGCCATATTTTCCACGCCCAGCTTGAAAATAGGATTGTAATATGAAAAGAGCACAAATGGATTTTTTATTCCGCGCGCCCTCAAACGCCCAACCATTTCAAGGATTTTTAGGACGTTTGTCCCCGCTTTCAGGGCCCTGTTAGACGCGGCCTGTATTGCAGCTCCGTCGGCCATGGGATCGGAAAAGGGCACACCCAATTCGACTATGTCGGCGCCGGAAGCGCATATGCGCTCAACCATCTTCTCCGTAAAATCCAAATTTGGGTCTCCGCAACTTACAAAGCAAATCAAGCATGCCCTATTCCGCAAGGCCGCATTTTTAAAAGTTTCTTCAATCATATAATTGTCCTATTCTTTTGATTTGAGGTAACGGCTAACCGAATCCATATCCTTGTCGCCCCTGCCAGACAGGCACACTATTATGGATTCGTCCTTAGAAAGCAATGGGGCGTTTTTCATCGCCAATGCCACGGCATGGGCGGACTCGAGCGCCGGAATTATGCCTTCAAGCCTGCAGAGGGCCTGAAATGCCTCAACAGCCTCGGCGTCGCATACCGGCACGTAATGCGCCCTGCCTATATCCTTTAAAAACGAATGCTGCGGGCCAACCCCCGGATAATCGAGGCCTGCGGACACGGAATGGGTGTTTCTTATCTGCCCGAATTCGTCCTGCAACAAATATGTCTTATTGCCATGCAAGACTCCGACACTTCCCGCCGAAAGGCTCGCAGCGTGCTTCTCGCACGATACACCCTCACCGGCGGCTTCCGCCCCGTATAAAGCAACAGACTCTTCTCCTATGAAGTCGGCGAATAAGCCTATGGCATTACTGCCGCCTCCCACGCATGCCACTACTTGCGAAGGCAACCCGCCGTATTTTTGCGCAAACTGAGATTTGGCCTCCCTTCCAATGACGGACTGAAACTCCCTCACCATTGTCGGATAAGGATGGGGTCCGGCCGCGGTTCCTATGACATAAAAAGTGTCCTCCACAGTGGCAACCCAATTTCTCAGCGCTTCGTTCATGGCGTCTTTCAAGGTGGCCTCCGCGCCTTCGAGCTCTACCGGAACAAGTTTTGCCCCAAGCATATTCATTCTGGCGACATTCTGGGCTTGCCTGCGAATATCCTCGCTGCCCATAAAGACTTCGCACTCCATGCCAAATAAAGCGGCGACAGTCGCCGTTGCAACCCCGTGCATTCCGGCTCCTGTCTCGGCTATAAGCTTGCGCTTCCCCATCCTTTTGGCAAGAAGCGCCTGGCCTATAGTGTTGTTTATCTTATGGGCGCCGGTGTGGTTTAAATCTTCGCGCTTTAAAAATATCCTGGCGCCTCCGCAATGCCGGGTGAGGCGCTCGGCGTAATACAGCGGGCTTGGCCTGCCCACATAATCGCGCAAGATATCCGCATATTCGTGCTGAAACGATTCGTCGGATATGCATGTGTAAAATTCCCGCTCCAATTCCTTGAGGGCGGGCACCAAAGTTTCGGCCACATACATTCCTCCGTAAACGCCGAAACGCCCATCTGCAGTTTTTTCTTTTCCCGTCATATTTACGCCTATCTTCAATTTTCAAATAACAGCCTTAATTCCTCTTTCGATTTCACTCCCGCGCGCAACTCCACGCCGCTGTTTACATCAAGTATCTCGGGGCGCACGCATTCAACGGCCGCGCGCGCATTTTCAGGAGTTATGCCGCCCGCCAAAATAACGGCGCGCCGCAAAGCCAGCTTCGAAGCCAGTTCCCAGTTAGAAATTCTGCCGCTTCCCCCCAAGACGCCATTGAAACAAGAGTCCACAAGTATTTTGTCGGCGGGAAATTTTTCGGCAGAATCCACGTCGCCATTCGACTGCAGCCAGAAAGTTTTCCATATCTGCGCCCCGCACCCCGATAAATCTCCGCAGCAGGCCTCCGCATCTTTGGAATGCAACTGAATTGCAAAAAGATTGAGCTTTTTTTGAATATCCAGAATAAGCCCGCAATCTTGCCTTGTAAAAACGCCCACTATTTTTGCCCGCCCTGCCAGTTTATCGGCTATTTCCATAGCTCCGCGCAAATCTACAAAACGCGGGCTGCTCGGCTCAAAAATCACGCCTATGTATTCAGCCCCCAATTCGGCCGCATCAAGGGCGTCGTCGGGGCGGGTTACACCGCAAACTTTTATCGAACAAATCATAGGCCCTCACCCAACAATTCTTTCAAGGCCTTCCCGGGATTTTTTTGCGACATCAGAGCCGTTCCTATTAAAACGGCGTCGGCCCCAGCGGCTTTGGCCCTCAAAAAAACATCCCTTGAATCCACCGCGCTCTCGCACACCCTGACAATCCCATCCGGGATAGCCGCCATCAAACGCTCCGAAACAGAGAAGTCTATGGACAAATCCGCGAGATTCCTGCAATTTACGCCAACTATGTCAGCCTCCGAATCCAATAGCATGGCAACTTCATCTCCGCTGTGCGCTTCGGAAAGCACGTCGAGTTTCAGGGATTTTGCGAAGCGAAAAAGCCTGACATACTCCGCCCTCGTTAACATCGCCGCTATAAGCAATACAGCCGACGCCCCGTTTAAAATGGCTTCGCAAACCTGGTATTCGTCGAAAATAAAATCCTTTCTCAGGGTCGGGATTTTAGCCTTGTTCGAGACTTCATTCAAGGTCGAAAGATCTCCCATGAAGAAATTTTTCTCCGTCAACACCGACAGCGCCGCCGCTCCCGAACGCTCCAAATCCAAAGCCAATTCCGCGGCGGGAAAATCCCGGCGTATCACTCCTAGCGACGGCGACGCTCTCTTTAGCTCCGCTATCACAGCCGGATTGCCAGCCTTGCCGCGCTTCAATGCTCTTTTGAATGAAACGCTTTTGCCTGCGCGATTTTCCGCGGCGCGTTGCGCGCGCTGCATTACAGACTCAAAAGCCTCCAGCTTCTTTTGCCTTTCAACTTCGAGTTTCTTCAATTTGTATATCTTGTCCAAGACGCTGCTCATTGCCTTGAAAACTCCACCAATGTTTTAAGTTTGCCCATTGCCGCACCGCTTTCTATCGACTCTACCGCCATTGCCAATCCGCATTCAAAAGAATCCGCCCCGCCCCCCACAACTATTGCGGCGGCCGCATTCAAAATGCAGGCCGAACGCGCCGCCCCCGCTTCGCCTCCGGATAGGATGCTGAGAATTTTACCCGCGTTCTCACGGGGGCTTCCCCCTCTCAAATCCGAAAAATTTCCTCCGGGGCCCAGATAGCGCTGCGGATTGAGCTCATAAGTTTTAACCATTCCGTTTCTCAACTCGCTAACGCGGGTTGGATAGCACGGAGATATTTCGTCAAGGCCGTCGCGGCCGTGCACTACAAGCGCCCTGCCGACTCCGAGCCTAAGGAGGCATTCCGCTAAAATCTCGGTGTGCGACATGTCGAAGACCCCGACGAGTTGCCCTTTTGCGCCTGCCGGATTTACAAGCGGGCCGAGAATATTAAATATGGTTCTAAATCCGAGAGACTTTCTCACCGGCGCTGCATAGCGCATGGCCGGATGCATCTTCGGCGCGAACAGAAACGCTATTCCGTGAAGCTGCAGGCAATGCTCCATCACCGCGGGAGAAACGTCCAAATTAAATCCGAGCTCAGCCAGAACATCTGCCGAGCCGCATTTAGATGTCGCGGCCCTGTTGCCGTGTTTGGCAACGCACACCCCCGCGCCCGCAGCTATAAAAGCCGAAGCGGTGGATATGTTAAAAGTGTCGAGGCCGTCGCCTCCGGTTCCGCATGTGTCTATGGGCCGGCGCGCCCCCGAATCTATAAAAAAAGCTTTCGAGCGCATCGCCTGGGCCGCTCCGACAATTTCATCGACTGTCTCCCCTTTCATTTTTAGCGCGGTTAAAAATGCCGCCAACAGGGCGCCTTCAACCGCCCCCGACATAATTTCTCCAAAGACCTCCATGCTCTCCAAACGGCTGAGGTTGGAGCGCGTATCAGCTATTTTTTTCAGGGCCTCCAAAGTCTTGCTCATAGTGCGCCAGCCTCCTTTAAAAAATTCGCCAACAGCCTTTTTCCCCCGAATGTCATTATCGATTCTGGATGGAATTGGACTGCCTCTATGGGAAAATTTTTGTGGCGTATTCCCATTATTTCGCCGTCTTCGGAGCGCGCAGAAACCTCGATGAACGCAGGCAGGGTGCTCTCGGCCACCGCAAGGGAATGGTACCTGACAACCGACATCGGAGAGGACATGCCTTTAAAAATTCCGCGGCCGTCGTGCGCGACGGAACTTATTTTACCGTGCATTATTCGGCGGGCCGGCACTATTTCGGCGCCAAAGGCGTAGGCTATGGACTGCATGCCGAGGCACACTCCGAACATGGGAATCGCGCCCGCGAACTTGCGCACAAAATCAACCGTAACGCCCGCGTTTTTGGGAGAGCTTGGTCCAGGAGACAACACGGCTGCGGAAGGATTGAGCGCGAACATTTCTTCGGCGCTCATAGCGTCATTTCTCACAACCTTAAGCTCCGCTCCAAGCGTCTGGAAATAGTGCGCCAGATTATAGGTGAAGGAATCGTAATTGTCTATCAGCAAAATCATAACGCTACTTTCTAAAATCGGATAAATCCAACGATTCAATTTTGCCCGCCGCTCCCACAGCGCGGGCAAGCGCCCGGGCCTTCATGATAGTTTCTTGGTATTCGCCTTCGGGAGAGGAGTCGTATACTATTCCGGCGCCCGCCTGCACAGATATTACGCCCGACATCATCTGAAGCGTGCGTATGGTAATTGCCAAATCCATATTGCCGCCGTAGCCTATGTATCCGACCGCTCCCCCGTAAGGCCCGCGCCTGCAAGGTTCAAGCTCAGATATTATTTCCATGGCCCGAATCTTTGGTGCGCCCGAAAGCGTCCCGGCGGGAAAGACCGCCGCAAGGGCGTCGAAAGCGTCGACCCCGCTTTTTACCTGCCCCGAGACGTCGCTTACCATGTGCATTACATGGGAATATCTCTCTATGCCCATGAAATCGCCGACTTGCACGCTGCCTGCCTCGCAGAATCTGGAAAGATCGTTGCGCCCAAGGTCCACAAGCATCAGATGTTCGGCGCGCTCCTTCTCGTTTGACAAGAGCTCGTCGGCCAATTTCATATCCTCGTTTTCGTCCGCCCCCCTCCGGCGGGTTCCCGCTATGGGGCGCAGCTGCGCCCTGCCATCGGAAAAGCGCAGAAGGGTCTCAGGAGACGATCCAACCAGGGAACGGCCTTCAAAACGCAAGCAGAACATGTACGGCGACGGATTTATAAGCCGCAGAACCCTGTATGCATCAATATCTCTTATATCCGCTTTTGCTGAAAATTTCTGCGAAGGCACAACTTGTATTATTTCGCCTTGCGCTATGTATTCTTTCGCCCTCGAGACCATTGAGCAAAATTCATCTCTGCCCATCTCCGATTTCAACTCGACACCGGATATATCCGAAGTCAACGCGCGCTTCTCGGCGCGCGGGCGTTTAAATACCTTTAGCAGCCGCTCAATGCGCGCGCAGGCGTCGGCGTAGGCATCGTCGACATTCCCGTATTCGTCAATATGGGAACAGGCTACTATCTTGGCGCTGTGGCGCAGATTGTCGAAAATTATGATGTCGTCGTAAACGGCGAGGCGGGCGTCGTCCCACAGCCTTTCGCCTTTGGGCTCAGGCAGGCGCTCAAACAATCCCACGCACTCGTAGCCGAAATATCCAACAGCCCCGCCGAAAAATCTGGGCAAGCCCTCTATTTCCGCAATCTTGCGGGATTTTATAAAATTTCTCAAGGGTGCCAAGGGCTCCAAGCCGTCTTCAGACTCCGACTCAACAAAACGCCCGTCCGCAAACTTTAATTTGGATTTCTTGCCGTTTAATACAAAAACGGCCCTGGGAGAGCAGCCTATAAAAGAATAACGCCCCCAGTTGTTTATATTCTCGGCGCTCTCAAGAAGAAAGCACTCACCCACTCCTTCAAGCTTAGAGAATACCGACACGGGAGTTTCCATATCGGCGAGTATTTCCGCATAGACGGGAATTACATTTGCGCTTTCGGCGCACTTTGCAAACTGTTCTTTTTTAGGTGTCATTTTGAAGGCCAAAAAAAAGCGGCCAGACAAAAGGCCGCCAAAAGTTTAAAATGTTTTAAACCTTACGCGACCTTCGGACTGAACCACCAATTGTTCACTTTTAACGATTTTTCGCGCTTTATTGTATCCCGAAAAAAACTTGTCAAGCCTTTTATAAAAAATTTCCCTATTTTTACGGCTTCGGCTCAAGCTCCGCCATGAAAGCCTCGTTTGTATACGCGTCCCCCTGAAGATACAGGAAACCGTCATCGCGCTCCAATACGAGGTTTGGCTTTTTGGGAGACATCCACATATGTACATTGAACATTTTCCCCTCGGCGACATGCTTTGGGGGGAATGGCCGCCTGACATGAGGATACAAATTAAATTTGGCAGTTATCGTATTTATGAACTTCACTGTGTAGCCTTTGGGAAGCATGACCCTCGCGCCGGGCCTGTTAAAGACAAAATAGAATTTTTTGTTTTTTCCCGGAGACATTACTCCAAAGGCTTCTTCCGACATGTATGCCGTGGGGCTGTAATATATTTTTGATTCCTCGTCCCAAACGCGCTCGGAAAGAGGAGTGTTGTTTAAGTTTTCCCACATCGGAAGCAGCGACGATATCTTCAGCCGCGCGGGAACCGCCTCGGGGCCGTAAAATCCCGTCTCGCCTTTAGGATCCGCATAAGTGCTCCACGATCCGTTGACCGCAGTCAATGCGGTATCGCGCAACTCGGAAGCTATGTCGTACAGGTTTTCAAAGCAGGCCCTGCCCACATCGCTTTTTTTCACCGTGCCGTCGGCATAAATTTCCGCATTCTCCAAAAACGCCACTCCCCTGCTCTTTTGCAGCATCAAATCCGGAAATGCGCCAGGATACAAAGCGCGCGCGTCCTTTATTTCCGACACCGGCGCAAGCCACGACTTCGATATGTCGTCAAGTATGAATATAAACTTTACATCGGGATTGGATTTTGCCGCCTCCTTGCGCAAGGCGTCCATGAAAGCGAGCTTGTCGGGAAGCGATACGCCGCTTAGGGGATTGTAAAATATAAATCCGCGCAGCTTAAGCACCTCTCTTTTCCCCTCGCCCTTCGAGGCATTTGAGACGCGCTTCATTGCACTGTCCACCGCAGACTTAATTTTTTCGGCGCTGGAAATATCAACATGTTTTTTCCCGTCAATCTTGTCCGGATCGGGATAATAAAAATCCATGTACGCGCCCTTATAAGCCCATTGAAGTCCGGGAGAGTATGTTGCAGCCCTTATTCCCAGAACACTGCAATATGGTATCAAGCTTCCATTCCAGCCCGGCCCCACAAAATTGCGAAAGTCAGAATTGTTGTACTTGAAATCCTCTGCAAATAGAGAAAATCCCGCCAACGATAACACTAATGTAAAAATTATCTTTTTCATGCAATGCCCCATTATTTCAACTTTTTAAGCTCCATCACAAAAGCCTCGTTCAACACGGCGTCAGAAGCGGGCTCCAAATAACCGTCTTTCAGATTGAAAAGCCTGCTTTGCAAGCCCCACTTTTCATTCAGGCAATATGTGCGGGAACCGTCGCCGTTGCGCCTGGATTTCAATGGGGAACGTATCTTGTTAAACAGAGGATCCAAAGCCTTTATCTTCGATATTTTGTAGCCGTCGGGTATTTTGATTTTCCCTTTTGGGGAAACCATGCAGAAGAAAAAGTCGCTTGTTTGAGGCTTCATCGCGCCAAATGCGTCGAGAGTCATCTGCGCGGTGGGGCTCGAATATACCAAATTTTTTCTGTCGAACTCGCGCTTTGAGAGCGGAGTGTTGTTTAAATTCTCCCATGTGGCTATAAACCTCGATATTTTCATGCGCGCGGGAATGTCGGCTATGCTCTTGCATCCGGGACCTGTGTGCCCGAAAAAGGTGGACCACGCCCCCTCTTTTGCGGCCGCACCTATCAGGAGAATCTCAACGTCGGTATCGTACCAACAATGGAATGTCGATGTTGCAACCATGTCTTTTTTCACGAGCCCGCTTTTAAACACGCGGGCATCGTCCACAAAGTTCGTGGTGTGAAATTCCTCAGTTATGAGGTCCGGAAGCGCACCTGGAAATTTATCGAGATCAGAACGCCTGTCTATGTGCTCCTGCCAATGTTCCCACAAGTATGCCGGATCTATTATAAACTTCACGTCGGGATTTATCTTTTTAGACTCGCTTCTGAGTTTGCTGTAATAATACAGCATTCCTTCGGAGAAAGTTGGGAAGTCGTGAACGTTTCCCGGCAGGACGTCGGCGCTGTCGACCCCGCGAAGATCTTTCAACTCCACCTGCTTGGCGTACTTTGAGCCGTTTACAAAGCCGTAGAAGTCTCCCGTAGGTTGCGGAACGTCCCATATGTACCCGCCAAACTTCAAGCCGATGGAATTCTTCTTGGCCGTGTCAACCACATTCTTCGCCCGGGCGGTAATGACTTTTATAGCATTGTCCACAACCCGCTTTTGCTGAAAATCGAGAATGAGAGAACACACCTTCCAGCTCCTTTTGGGCGTATTAAAAAACCAGCCGGTTGCCAGATTTTTCGGGAAGGGCTTAGATGCGTCCAATAATGCGCAATCCCTCTGCCATTTGTCTATGTCGCTTTGCGAATATTTGCCTTCGGCAACCTTGTCGAAATCTATTATGCGATTGTATGTCATGTATTCGGGAGACTCGAAATAAAACCAACAGCCGTCGGCGAGCCTGTTGTTTTCCATTCCGCTGACATACATTATATGGCGTATATTCATGTTTTTGCAGTAGGTTAAAACTTCATTCGGAGAGCACCCCCAACTGCCGCCAAAATAGTTTCTAAAATCGTCGAGCGTGTAATTGAGGGCTTCACCTCCGCCATTTGGGCGCGCCTCGGCGGAATCGGACTGCTTAGCTCCCGCTACTGGGGCGCCATTGCCGTTTCCCGACGCCTCCGGGGCTGAACATAAAACAGAGAGAAGCGCGGCGTAAGAAAGAACGCATCCGCGGTGTAATTTAATATTTAAAGCCCTTCCCCGCACAGCAAAAACCCGGTGCGCAATTCCGCGCAAGCCCGCCTTCAATCTGCAAATAAAAAGTTCCGAGCAAACTTTTACCCCGCCGCAAAACTTCCCCACTCCCTGTAGAATCAAATCTCTAAGCATAATGAGAGTGGTTATTAAAAAATAAATCACTTTACAAGGAAAAAAAAGGCGAGATACTCCCTTGTAAAGCTTCCGTATGACATACCGATTTTTCAATGAAAGAAACTTTTGATTCAGGCAGAAATTTGTGCATTTTTATGTTCATCGTATTGGGGAACTACTTTTCCCTTTTTGGTTTTTTGCACGCATCTAAAGCGGAGTCGCTTTTCAATGAATCAAAAGCCGACGACGCAAAATCCGAAGCGCGCAAGGCAAAGCTTTGGGCTTTTTGGGGCCTGATTCCATCAACTATCATTAACGTCGCAATTTTATATTTGCTGTGCATGGCGGCATGGCGCTTGGGGCAGAATCTGCTAAAGAATTTGCACATGTTTAATTTGTAAAACATGAAAAGCTTTATCATACTTTTATGCGCGCTTGCGGCCGGCTTGTTCCTTTGGAGCCAAAATCCCGCTACAAGTCCTTTTTGCCCCCCTTGCCCTACAAACCTCATAACGAAATTCTACTGCCCGGGATGCGGAACGCTCAGGGCATTGCATGCCCTCGCTCATCTTAGATTCTCGGAAGCCCTCTCTCAAAACGCCTTGGCAGTTCTCTTTTTGCCTATATTGGCACTCGGGATATTCTTTCCGTCTATATGGAAAGCGCCATATGCGTCAACTATAACGCTCATCATAGTAATATTATTTACCATATTGCGCAACATTGCATATTTCTCGTTCTTGGCACCCCATTGATTAGGCGCCGTACGGCAAATCAAATATGCCGCGCTTCTTGGGCG
>CALXOC010000142.1 GCA_944389915.1 uncultured Opitutales bacterium
CACATCGGACGCGGCTCTCGCCGATTCAGCAAAAAAAATCTTCGACGGCATATGGAGCTGTGTGATGGAGCATTCAAATCCCGGTTTCGTCTTGAGGGGCAAATGCCCGTTCGACGCATCAAGCCGCTATCCGGTATCTTCGCGCGACCAAGTTACCGAAGTTGTCAACGCCGCGTATTGCTATTGGAAAAGCTCCATTTCGCCCGCCGGGGAAAAACGCAGGGCGGAACTTTTGCTCCGGGCTATAGCAGACCATCAAATGCGCACGGTGAAGGCAGAAAACGGATACAATTTTCTCGACGCCGACGGCCGGCTCCAAGAGTTGCCGAGAGCCGCGGCCCTGTCTAAAATGTGGGAGGTTGAAGCCCACGAAGCCGCCAGGCTGCCGATGATATACATTGCCGCTTATGCCGTATCAAAGGATAAAAAGTATCTGAGGGAATACGAAAAATACTCTAAAGAGGCGTTAAGGCAGACTTTAAAATTCTCCGATAAGATAGCGCCGTGGGCGCATTGGCAGATGCACTTGTCTATAAAGCTAATATGGGAGCTTTCGCCGTCGGAGGAAGATAAAAAGCTATGCTCCCAAATATTGGAGAGGTCGAAATATTTGGGCTTTAAGAGGATTTCTCCCGCTTTGAAGCGTTGGAACTCGCTTCCGGACTCTACAAAGTACATGACTGCTCCGGATTGGAGGGGGGCCGATGAGGATAAAGGCGCTTTAAAGCGTTGGCGGCAGGTTTGGTTTATGTCGGAGGCGCCCGCGTATGCCGGAATGACGCTTGCCTACGGAGTGGGGAAAATGTCGGAAGGGGAGCTTAAACTTGTGGAAGAGCTTCTTGGAAGTGTGGAATCTGACAGGATAGCTGGGCAGGCTATGATTTACTATCTCGCTCTGTATTGGATTTCCCGCTGATGGAATTTCTGGCTATATCCTTGTTTTTTCAGAGGCCAATATTTGGCGGGATTTTTCGAGCGCCATATCTATGTTTTCCAACACGCAATCTTCGCCTATTTTGTCTAAGAATCCGGATTTTTGCATCATGTGGAGCGGCTGCGAGTGCGCTCCCGTTATTATCATCCGTATGCCGCGGCTCTTGAGCTTTTCGTACAGGTGGTCCAATACATCTAAAGCGGTGGCGTCCATTGCAAGCACCGTGCGCATTCTCAAAATCGCTATTTTTGGGGCTTCGCCCATTTGGGAGAGAATTGATTCGAGCTTGTCGGCGGCTCCGAACATTAACACGCCGAATATTCTAAATACCATAACGCCGTCGGGTATGTCCTTGCCTTCGAGAGAATATTTTGACAAGTCAGTCTCCAATTTTTTATCCACAAGCATGACCTGTGTGGTGTCTGAAACTCTCCTTATAAAAAGCATTGCCGCAAGGATCATTCCCATTTCTATGGCGAGGGTCAGACCGAATATTACAGTTAGCGAAAAGGTAGCCAAAAACACGCAATCGTCGGAGCGCGGAAGCCGGCGCATTTGGGCGAATGCGGACCAGTCGCCCATGTTGAAGGCCACGACTATGAGCACCGCCGAGAGTGTTGCAAGCGGAATATACTGGGCGTACGGAGCCGCAAAGAGCAATATGAGCAATAGGGTTATGCTGTGCACTACTCCGGCAATCGGAGATTTTGCGCCGTTCTTTATATTTGTGGCGGTTCTTGCTATTGCGCCGGTGGCCGGTATGCCAAAAAAGAAAGGAGATGCGATGTTGGCAATGCCCTGGGCGACAAGTTCCTGATTGGAATCGTGCTTGTCGTCTATCATGCCGTCGGCTACAACGGCCGATAGGAGCGATTCAATTGCCGCCAGCACCGCTATTGTTACCGCGGGCATAAAGAGGTTTTTTATGTCGGAAAAATCAAATTCAGCGAAGTTGAAAGAGGGCAGGGAATTTGTAATCTCCCCGAAGCGCGAATATATGGTTTCAACATTCCAACCCGCTTTGGACAACGCGAAGGACGCGAATGTGCCGAGCACTATGGCTCCTATCTGCCCCGGAACTTTTCTACGCCATGCTTTTGGCCAATATGCTATGACGAGAATACTGAAAGAGCCGAGAACAAGAGTTGGGTAGTCGAGCGAGGGAAGCGCGCGCCAAAGCGCGCCCATTTTGGGGAGGAAATCGTCGGGGATTGCCCCGGTTTTAAGTCCGAAGAAATCCTTTATTTGCGTTGACATTATCAGCACGGCTATGCCGTTTGTAAATCCGAGCACGAGGGGGCGCGGTATGTAGCGTATTGCCCCGCCCATTTTGGCAACTCCCATCGCCACGAGCATTATTCCCGCCATGACTGTTGCCGCCGCCAATCCTGCGTACCCATATTGAGAGATAATTCCGGCGACAATCACAATAAACGCGCCGGTAGGCCCGCCTATTTGGACTTTTGAGCCCCCGAGTAGCGATATTATCAATCCGGCGAATATTGCAGTGTATATGCCCTGTTCAGGCGATACGCCGCTTGCTATTGCAAAGGCCATCGCCAAAGGGAGCGCCAATATGCCCACGCTAATTCCGGCGCCTACGTCTGATGCAAAATTTTGGGCGCCGTAATTTTTTAGGCTGTCTAATAATTTTGGGCGGAAACGGAATCCCGGCTTTTTCATTTACCTATTAGATGTCTTACATAACCGGACTCTTCAAACTTTTCGTCGGGCATGTATAAAAACGCGTAGCAGCTGTCGCATACGCCTATGTTGCGGTTCTTTTTAAGATATACGATTTCGTCCTGCGGAACTTCGGTTGAGCACGCCGAACACTTGCCGTCGACAACTTTTGCCAATCCCGATTTACCCGAGGATTCCAGGCGGTCAAAGTGGGCGAGGGCGAAGGCCGGTATCTGCCGGCGGTTTTCCGCAATGAAATCTCGCAGCGTTTGGATATCGTCGTCCGACAAAAGATGCGAATCGCATAATTTTCGCGCTTCGCGTATTCTTAAAAGTCTAACTATTATATCTTCTGTATGCCTCATTGCGGTGTATATTGGTCAAAAAACTGAAGATTTGCAAAGCTAATTGCAACATTTTTTTAATATAATCGGTCTTTTATTAAGCCTACAAATAGCTAAAACCATGTTTTGATTTATTGACAAAAATATTAGGGGCTCTATTTGTGGCAGAATTTTAGCAATCTCACATAC
>CALXOC010000143.1 GCA_944389915.1 uncultured Opitutales bacterium
CACATTAAACGCCGTCCAGATTATCGCCGGGCGCAGCGATACTTTTATATGCGAAACGTTTGCATCAGGGGAATTTTCCAAAAGCGAATTTAGTGCGGTATCAAATTTTGACAAAGAGAGGGCTCTGGCCTATTTGCCGTTCCATATTAGGGCCGACGACATCGGAATATCGCAAAAAAATTCCGCCATAATTTTGGCGTCCTTAAATTTGTACGTCAAATGGCTGCCAGAACCAACCGGCAAAGGCGGACCGTCCGCCGTGAAAACGGAAGTTCCCGGCGCTCCCAATCTGGATGAATCCCTCTTCCCCACGGAAAGCACAGGCGATAAAAATGCCTCTGAGGCGCTTTCTTTCCCGAGGGAGGCTAAATTTTTTTCAAAGAAAAAATCCGCTCTGCCGCCTGAGAGCGCTCAAAAAATTTTGGAAACAGATTTGGAGAGCGAATCCGCAGCCTTAAAAAGCGATAACAAAAAGATAAGAATAGAAGTGTGGGCGGTTGTGGACACCGAATGTTTCGATCCCTACTCGGAAAATCTCAAGGTGTCATGGGACGGCAAACACGATGCCCCCGCCCCAAAACACGACCCCTCGACGCCGTCGATGCTCGACAGCGTCGGATGCGCAAATCTCGGCGCCATTGAATTCGACCCTACTGAATACGAAGACGGCGATTTGCTTGAATTTAGCAGCGACGAATTTAGAGAATTCTTGGAGTTTGCCTTCGGCATAACAAAAGCGCGCGGCGCAGAGCCAAAATTCAAGAGCCCACTGACAAAAATAGAAAGGGCGGCTATCGTGCTGAAACAAACCGACGGGCCATCTGGCGCTATTTTTTACTCGGCCGATCAAATGGGCGACGAGGCTTTTTTCCCCCATAAAAGAGGCGAAGCGCCAATTGAGAGCGGAGACGAAGACGGCGGCTCCATTGAGGCCGTTGGCGCAAACAAAGAAAACCTCTCCGCAGCCAAAAAATCGCTTTTAAAATTGCCTGTGGATAATGCGCTGAAAAGTTCTTTTTCAAAAAAACTCTCGGAAATACTCGGACTTGCCGCCGATGCAATCAAGGGCGGCGCAAGCGCGGTCTCAAAAAACCAAGCGCCTTCACCGCAAGCGATTGCGGAGTTGCCAAAAAACAGCCAGCCGCCTTATTTGAGGCCCGCAAATTCCTCCGAAAGTTCCGAATCTTCCGACGCTTCAAGAAGCGAAAGCGAAGAATACGAAAGCGCAAAAAAGCCCGACTACCGTCCGCGCATAATATTCGAATATCGCACAGACACTCCGAGCGAATAATTTTAGAACAAAATTTCGGAACTTTTAAATCGCGCGGGTGTCGGCGTATTTAGCGCCAAATCCGCATTGTAATGGCTAAGGCAAAAACAGCCTCGACCTTGGCGGCAAATTTAATAAAAAGTATAAACTTACGAAAAATTTACTAAAAAAGTAAAACTTATGAGCACTAATCTAACCGAGATAAATGATAAAGTCAAAGCCTCGTCCGACTGGACCATGCTATTGAGAAACGAAATAGGAAAAGTAATAGTCGGCCAACGCTATCTTATAGACAGGCTTCTGACTGGCATTCTCGCCAATGGGCACGTCCTTCTTGAGGGCGTCCCCGGGCTGGCAAAAACGCTCGCCGTCAAGACCATGGCATCGGCAATGGAGGCGAAATTCAACCGCATACAATTCACCCCCGATTTGCTTCCTGCCGATATTATCGGCACGCTTGTTTACAACCAGCAAAAAGGGGAATTTTTAACGCAAAAAGGCCCCATCTTCGCCAATATAATTCTTGCGGACGAAATAAACCGGGCGCCCGCAAAAGTGCAGAGCGCCCTCTTAGAAGCCATGCAAGAGCGCCAAGTCACCATAGGTGGCAGCACTTATCCCCTGCCCGAGCCCTTCCTTGTATTAGCCACGCAAAACCCTATAGACCAAGAGGGAACCTACCAACTGCCTGAAGCCCAAGTCGACCGCTTCATGCTGAAGTTGAAGATAGGCTATCCCGACAAGAAGGAGGAGCGCATAATTCTCGACTTGATGGCAAAAACTCAGGTAAAAGAGGAAATAAATACGGTAGTAACTCCCGAAAAAGTCATGGCCGCGCGCGAAACCGTAGATTTGATTTATTTGGACGACAAAATTAAAGACTACATAGTAGACATAGTTTTCGCCACCCGCGAGCCCGCAAAATACGGGCTGCCAGAGCTTGAAAACATGGTTCAGTTCGGGGCAAGCCCAAGAGCGACCATCGCCCTGACATTGGCTGCCAAAGCGCACGCTTTCTTGGCCGGACGCGGATATGTTGTGCCGCAAGACATTAAGGATTTGGCGCTCGACGTGCTGCGCCATAGGATAATTGTCACTTACGAAGCGGAAGCCGAGGGAATCTCGAGCGAAGACATAGTCGGCAAAGTTTTAAACAAAGTGGCAGTTCCCTAATACAGGCTTCCTCTCCACATGAGCGATAAAATTACAGAGATGCTCAAAAAGGTGCGTCAAATTGAAATACGCACCAACAAGCAGGTTAGCGAAGCGCTTGCCGGAGCCTACCACAGCGTTTTCAAAGGCCGCGGAATGGACTTTGAAGAAGCCCGCGAATACGCTCCCGGCGATGAGATACGCGATATAGACTGGAATGTAACTGCGCGAACGGGAAAAGCCCATGTAAAAAAATACCGCGAAGAGCGCGAGTTGACAATGACAATAGTTGTCGATTTGTCGGCAAGCGGCCAATTCGGAAGCGCCGATAAATCGAAGCGGGAGCTTGCCGCGGAACTTGCCAGCACGCTTGCATTCTCGGCGGCAAGAAACAACGACAAAGTGGGGCTGGTGCTTTTTACAGACCGGGTGGAGCATATAATCCCCCCGCGCAAGGGCCGCCAGCACATTTTAAGGGTTATACGCGATATTCTGTTTTACGAGCCCCAAGGCACTGGAACGGACATCGCGGGGGCATTGGACGAAGTCAACCGGCTCTTGAAAAGGAAATCGATAGTCGTGCTCATAAGCGACTTCCTCCAGGGGCCCGACGGGCGGCTGCCCAATCCTAAGGACAAGTACGGAGACTCGGTATTTAAAGCTCTCGACATAAGCAACCGCCGACACGACCTCGTTTGTTTCGAGCTGATAGACCCGCGGGAACTCACGCTTCCCAAATTGGGCGTAATAACGCTCGAAGACGCTGAGACCGGCGAGATTGTTGCTTTAAACACCTCCAGCGAAGTAGTGAGAAAATCCTATGATTTCATGAACAGCTCCCGCTTAAAAGACTTTAAGCGCAGCCTTGCGGGCTCTAAAATAGATCTTCTTGAGGCCTATACTGACAAGCCCTATCTTACAACATTGAAAAAATTCTTTGAGAAGCGCGCAAAGCGATGAAAAATTTAAAATACAGCCTAAAATGTGCGGGTATTAGCTGTTGCGCTTTTATGGCAACAGTTCTCTATGCGCAAAAACCCGATTCCGGGCAAGACATTCCGTCCCTGCGCTTAGACGATACGCAGCAGCAGGCGCCGATTCAGTATTTGCCGGGGCAAACGCCGGTAAACGCGACCCAACCCTTGCAAATTCCGGCAATGCAGCAACAAGGCGTGCAAAGCGCCGAGGCTGAAGCCGCTGCAAAAGCCGCGGAAGAGGCGAAACTGGAGGCGAAAAGGCAATATTTCTCCTCTCTGTATCCTCCCATAGCCGCTGTTACCGATAAATTGGGCGTGCCCTTTTGGGAGCGTTATTGGATTTTTATGGCATTGTTTGCATTGCTTGCGGCCATATTGCTCTGGCTTTTATTGAAACCGCGCAGAGCGGCGCCAAAGACTCCCTACGAAATTGCCATGGCACGCCTTGCCCTTGCCCCTATTGCCTACGACAAGGGCGGCGCAAAAGCATACGCGCATGCCGTCAGCCAAGCCGTGCGGGACTACATTGAACAAGTCCACAATATTCCCGCGCCCGAGCGCACAACCGAGGAATTTTTGCAAATAGCCCTGGATTCCGATAAATTTGACGCCGCGCAAAACGGCCGCCTCTCTGAAATACTCAATCTTTCCGACATGGCCAAGTTTGCCCTGCACTCCTTCCAAGACGGCGAAATGCACAAGCTTTTGAACACGTCTACCGAATTTATAGAGGCGGACAAACGCGTCGCTGACGAATCCGAAAAAGCCAAAGCGCCTCTTGCCGATTCAAAAAATACGCCCCCCGCCGGCAATCCGGAAAATAAACCTGAATAAATCTTATAAAAATGCACTTTGATTTTGCAAATCCCGAATTTCTATGGGCGCTGCTGCTTTTACCTATTCTTGCGCTCTTGCGAGGCGCCAGCGGAAAGAGCGGCTCTCTTATATTTTCAAGCACGGCAATAGCCCGCGAAGCCTCGCGCAAAAACAAGGCGCGGGCGGGATTCTTCCGCTTTCTGTTAACACTGCTCATTCTCGCGCTGCTAATAATAGCATTTGCCAGGCCGAGGCTGGGAATGGGGCATAGCGAAAGGGAGGCGAGCGGCATAGACATAGTTCTGGCGGTCGACTCCTCAGGCTCAATGGCGGGGCTCGATTTCTCAACCAATACCCGTGCCGCTACAAGGCTCGACGCGGTAAAGAGCGTAATTGACGACTTTATAAGAAAACGCCCCAACGATAGAATCGGCATGGTTACATTCGCCGCAAATCCTTTCCTTGTATCGCCCATAACATTGGACCACGACTGGCTCTTAAAGAACATAGAACGCCTCGACATAGGCATTATCGACCCGAATAGAACCGCCATTGGCGCGGCCATAGGAATGAGCGTAAACAGACTGCGAGATGTAAAAAACGCAAAATCCAGGGTGGTGATACTATTGACTGACGGAGAAAACAATGCGGGAAAAATATCGCCGATAGCCGCGGCGGAAGCCGCAGCCAGCTACGACATAAAAATCTATACAATAGCCGCCGGCAGAAGCGGAATAGTTCCGGCTGCTCGCATAGACTCCAACAACAGAATCATACGCACTCCAAGCGGTTCTCCGGTATACGGGGGCGACATGTCGAGCGAAGTCGACGAAGACACTCTTAAAAAGATCGCCGACATCACCGGCGGAAAATTTTACCGCGCCAACAATTTGGCACAGTTGCGCCAAATTTACTCCGACATTGATTCATTGGAAAAGACAAAAGTAAAATTGCGCAATTTTACCTCATATGAAGAGCTTTTCCAGTATTTCGCGGCCGCGGCGCTCGCCCTATTGGCCTTAAAACTGATACTTGTAAATACGCGCTTTAGAACACTGCCATGAACTTTCATTCCATAATATGGTTATACGCCGGCTTCGCAGCTGTGGCGGCAATGCTCGCCCTATTTGCATGGTCGGCGTCAAAAAGGCGGAAGCTCCTTTCGGAATTTGCATCCGAGAGGCTCCTGCCCGAACTTTCAAGAACGCTCAGCAAAGTGAAAATCTGCCTTAAAAACATAATGCTGCTGCTTGGCGTATTTTTTATATTCGCGGCTCTCGCCCGTCCGCAATGGGGTTATAAATGGGAGGAAACAAAGGCTAAGGGCATCGATATAATATTTGCAATAGACACCTCAAAGAGCATGCTTGCCGAAGACGTAAAACCAAACAGGCTCGACCGCGCAAAGCTCGCGGTGTTGGACCTTGTGAACGTGCTCGAGGGAGACAGAATAGGCATAGTGGCTTTTGCGGGACAATCCTTTCTTCAATGCCCATTAACGCTCGACTACAACGCTTTCAGAATGTCGCTTGAAGCGCTCGACACCGATATTATCCAGCGCGGGGGAACAAACATTGCAGCTGCCATTTCGGAGGCCGAAAGCGCTTTCGCCAGCACTTCAAACAAAAAAATCATAGTGCTAATAAGCGACGGCGAGGAGCTTGAATCCTCGGCGCTGGCAAGGGCTAAACAAGCCGCCAAGGAGGGAGTTGTAATATACACGCTCGGAGTTGGAAGCGCTAAGGGGGAACACATACCGGTGCGCGACGAATTCGGAAGGGTAAGCCAGCTCAGAGACGAGCAAGGCAATCTCGTTACAAGCAAACTCGATGAAAAGATGTTGTCGGAGGTGGCCACAGAAACCGGAGGATTCTACGAGCCGCTTAGCGCCAACGGTATGGACGCCATATATAACGAAGGCTTGAAGAAAATACCTCAGCAGGAGTTAAACTCGCGAATGAAGCAGACTGCAATAGAGCGCTTTCAAATTCCCCTCGCTGCGGCAATAATTCTATTGGGACTTGAATCGCTGATAGGAACGCGCAAATTTTTCACCGGCAAGCGCCAACTTATGCGCGCATTGCTCATAGGCAGCATGGGAATTGCATCTTTGTTAAACACTCCCGATACGCTTTGCGCGCAAACCCCGGCCCAGGGCGAAACTACCCTGCAAAATGCCGACGCAAACAAGCTTCAAGCCGAGCAGGAAGCTCCAAAAGCCCAGGAATCGGCAACCCCCGACGCCGCCCAACCAGAAAAAAACTTGGAGCCCAATGCCAGAGATTTATTTAATAGAGCTATTGCAGAAATGGATAAAGGCGAATATTTCAAGGCAAAAGATTCTTTTATAGAAGCCATGAAACTTTCGCCGGAGGATTTCGACATGCATGCAAAAGCCCTATATAATATGGGAAATGCCGATTATAAGCTTTCGGAAACGGCTCTCGAAAAATCCGAGCTTCCGCAGGTTTTGTCGCAGAGGGCACAAAGCGCCCCAAATAGCGCGTTGAATGCGATATCCGGCGGTTCACAGCTTCTAAAGCAAGGAACTGAATTGCTAAAGCAGGAATCCGAATTGCTTGCTGCGGCAAAAGACGAAAACGCAAAAAAGCAGGCGATGCAAAAGAGCCCTTTAAAAAACCAGCAATTTCAGCAAAGCCTAAAACAAGGCATAGCGCAATGCGAAGCAGTCGAAAAGGAGTACTCCGACTTAAAAAAGGCCTATGCGGAAAACGAAAATATATGGAAAAAATCGAAGGACATACTTGCGCAATCGCGGGCAATGTTTGACTCAGCGCTCAAATTGAACAACAATTTTGAAAATGCAAAAAATAATCTAAACTCCGCAAACGCTGCCCTGCGCAATCTCGATGAACAAATGCTAAAGGCCTCGGCTCAAGTCAAAGAACTTGCAAATGACGACGCCAAACTTAAGCAGATAGCATACATTAAAGAAGAACTAAAAAAATTAATACGCGACGACAACCAACAGAACCAGCAGAATCAGAACAATCAGCAAAACCAGAATAACCAGCAGAACCAGCAAAACCAGAATAATCAGCAAAATCAGCAGAACCAACAGAACCAACAGAATCAGCAGAATCAGAACAACCAGCAAAACCAGCAGAATCAGCAAGACAAGCAGGATAGCCAGCAAAACCAGCAGGAACAAAGCAATCAGAACAAAGAGCAAAATCAAGATGACCAACAAAAACGACAAGACAAACAAGAGCAACAGGGCAAACAAGACCAGAAAGATAAATCCGACACAAAGAAAGACAATAATTCCGACAATGCTCAAAAGCGCGAAAATAATTCTAATGAAAGCGAAACAAACAAAGACGAACAGGCAGTAAGATCGGAAGAGCACACGTC
>CALXOC010000144.1 GCA_944389915.1 uncultured Opitutales bacterium
TTGTCGGAACGCAGGCCATGATGAACGTAAAGTTCGGAAGATGGAAGATGTTCACTCCGCAGGCGATGGACATAGCGCTCGGATATTACGGCCGCACTCCCGCGCCGGTGGATCCGGAAATTGTAAAGCTTGCCGAAGAAAAATCCGGCAAACAGCCAATATCGTGCCGCCCCGCAGACCTGAAAAAGCCTGGAATGGAGGATCTCCGCAAACAGCTCCGAGACAAAGGCATAAAAGACGACGACGAACACTGCGTCATATACGCCATGTTCCCGCAACAGCTTGAAGACCTATACAAAAAGCCGCGCGAAGCCTTCAAACTAAAATCCCCCGCCGAAAAAAAAGCCGCCTTATCTTCCGCTCCCATATTCGGAGCGGATTCGGCGAAGCTGCGCATAAATATAGACGGTGTTGTGCGCAACGTATCGGTAGAATCCGTAAAATGATTTTGCCAAAAAGCATTCATAAAAAATCCGCGCTTTAATGCGCGGATTTTTTTATGGCTAAATGCGAGGCTTGAAACTTATTTGTCCCATTTCGCCAGAGTAGCACCCCAGGTCAGCCCGGCGCCAAAAGCCACAAACAAAACATAGTCGCCCTTTTTTATCCTCCCAGAACGGGCAGCCTCGTCTATGGCAATAGGAATGGAAGCCGACGACGTATTCCCGTAGTTTTCTATGTTCACGTAAACCTTTTCCGAAGGAATTTTTAAGCGCTTTGCCACGCTCTCGATTATGCGCGTATTTGCCTGGTGCGGTATGAGAAGCGAAAGCTTGTCGGCCGAGATTCCGCATAAATCAAGGACCTCAAGCGCCTTCTCCTGCATTATTTTTACCGCGTGCTTAAAGACTTCTCTGCCGTCCATCTGAAGAAAATGAAGCCCCTGCCTCACCGTTTCCTCGGAAGTGGGCATTGCCGAACCTCCCGCAGGAAGCCGCAACATTGCAGTATCCGAGCCGTCGGCGCCGAGCACCGTGCCTATTATTCCGGTATTTTCATCGGAACTGGCGCTCAAAACAACGGCCCCGGCTCCGTCGCCAAACAGCACGCATGTTGCGCGGTCCTTCCAATTCACCATGCTGCTCATCTTTTCGGAGCTGACAACAAGCGCATTTTTGTAAAGGCCGGACTGCATCATGCGGGTTGCAACCTCCACGCCGTATACGAATCCCGAACACGCGGCCTCTAAGTCGAAACATGGAATATTGTTTCTTATGCCCAGCTTCGCCTGCAACAAACAAGCCGTCGAAGGGAAAAGCATATCGGGATTAACGGTAGTTACTATTACGAGATCCATGCTTGAAGCGTCGAGACCGGCGTCTTCAAGAGCTCTGCTTGCGGCAACGCAAGCCATGTCAGAAACGGCCTCGCCGTCGGCAGCTATGTGCCTGGCTTTTATGCCGGAACGGCCGAATATCCATTCGTCGGAAGTATCCAGAAACTTCTCAAGATCAAAATTTGTCAGAACTTTTTTCGGCAAATAACTGCCCGTTCCGCTTATTACAATAGAATTTGGCTTTTCAAACTTCATCTTTTTCCCTGATAAAATATTTCTTCAAAGACTCCGCATCCCACAACCTTCGAGCGCGGCAACAGCACTAAATTAAACAGCTCCCAAACCGCGCCCCTATCTAAGACCCACCGCCTCCGGCGTCCCCGGAACTGCCAGCCGCCCGACGCATGGCCTCGGATGCATCGCGAAGGCGCTGGACATCCTCCATTATGCGCCTGTTCATCTGCTTTCTTAGGCACAGCAATGTTATACCTATGGCTCCGGCTATCTGCTTGCGGTTGCTGGAGCCGTGCGCCTTTACAACCAATCCGTTTAAGCCCAAGAAAGGCGCGCCGGAAAATTTGTCTATGGGCAAGCGCTTTTTTAAATCCTTCAACGCGCCCATCGCCAAAAATATGCCCAGCTTCCTTATCCACGACTTTGAAAGCTCCTCCTTTATTATCTGCTTGAAAAATTTCGCGCTCCCCTCAAGCGACTTCAACACGACGTTTCCGGTAAAGCCGTCGCATACAACCACATCGTATTCGCCGTCGAATAAATTAAAGCCCTCAAGCAGTCCGCCGTAATTGACTACGCCGTTTTGCTCTTTAAAAAGTTTGTGGGCGGATTGCACAAGGTGGTTGCCCTTGCTGTCTTCGGTGCCGTTGCTCAAAAGCCCTACGCGCGGATTCTTGACGCCCAATACCACACGGGCGTAATTTGCCCCCAGTATGGCATTGTCAACCAGGCTCTCCGGCTTGGGATCGGGAGACGCCCCGACGTCTATCAATACAAAATTCTTTGTCTTTCCGGGAATAACAGTTCCAAGCGCAGGGCGCTCCACGCCGTTTATCGGGCGCAGACGCAATGTGCCGCCCGCCATGAGAGCACCCGTATTTCCGCAACTTAATACCGCGTCGGCAGTACCGAGCTTTACAATGTCTATGGCGCGAAGCATCGACGAATCGCGCTTGCTCTTTATGGCCTGAATGGGCTTTTCGTCCATCTCTATGACCTCTCTGGCATTGTAGCTCTTTACGCGGCTGTCGTTCAATATCTTGTGGCGCATCATTAGGGGAGTTGTTATCTCCTCATTGCCGACTACTATTATCTGATATTGGCTTTTATCCTCTGAAAGCATGCGCTTTATGCCCAAAATGAGCTCCTCGGGTCCGAGATCCGAGCCCATTACATCTACGGCCACTGTGGGTATCGAGCTGCTCATCTATGCCTTCGCGGGATTGGTTTATCGGAAGCAATCTCCGAAAAAACAATTCCCATACAAGAAAAACGCGGGCATTATTGCAAAAATAACCCCGCATTACAAATAAAAAAGCTTCTGCCGCCCCGTTAGACTTTTACGCTTATAACCTGCCTGCCACGATAGGTTCCATTCGAGGGATTAACCCTGTGCGGAACAAAAAAAGTGCCGTCGGTCTTGTCTTTGGCGACTTCAGGAAGCTCGTAATGATTTGCCGCACGGCGTATGCGCGTGCGCTGTTTTGATTGTTTACGTTTGGGCTGTCCCATGCTAATTCCTCTTTGAAAATTAATGAAAAGCTCGCGACTCTAAAAGCGGGTATGCGAATGTCAAATATTTTTTTATTTGCGCCTTTAAGCAAAACTGCCCGTAAAATTTGAAAAATTCCACCGCACCGCCCGGCATGTTTATCTTTCGGCGTTTTTTCATGTTGCGGGAAAATTGTTTTGCAATTCGAATTTAAAGGCGTTCCCTGTAAATTATGAACAACAATTTGAAAGCCGCCATAATAGACTACGGCATGGGAAATCTCATGAGCGTACTCAGATCGTGGCAGTTTATAGGCGCAAAAGCGCGCCTGATTTCCAAACCATCGGAACTTGAAAAGGACGACCTCATTTTAATATTTCCCGGACAAGGCGCCATATCCGACACTATGAAGCTGCTCAAGTCCACCGGATTCGACTCCCTTATCCGGGATTGGATTGCCTCCGGCAGGCCCTTCTTCGGGATATGCCTCGGGCTTCAAGCCCTCTTCGAGTTTTCGGAGGAGGGCGGAGGCGTCGCCGGTTTAGGCATATTCAAGGGTTCGGTGCGAAAACTAAAACTCCCCCCCCAATTTAAAGTTCCGCACATGGGCTGGAATAACGTTGAGTTTATATGCAATAAGAGCCTTCTGAAAGGAATCTCCCCTAAAGACCAATTCTATTTTGTGCACAGCTATTATCTCGATTGCGCGCAACCAGAAATTATTTTCGGCAGCACCGAATACGGCTTTCAGAAATTCACCAGCGCAATTTCTTGCGGGAGCTTGTTGGCCACGCAGTTCCACCCTGAAAAAAGCCAGCAAAAGGGACTTTTACTCTGCAAAAATTTTCTCGATACAGCAGCTGCCAAACTTTAAAAAACAGCATGCACAATGTTTTCGCGAAAGCGGGATTTTGTCCGCGCAAAAGTCCGTGTTTTTTTGATTGCGCCATGCAAGCTTTATTTTAATCTAACATTCAAAATTTCCCAATATTCTCATAAATATGACAAACCAAGAAGTTGCAAAAATTACCCTCGGAGAAAATACTTTTGATTTTCCCGTCGTACAAGGCACGGAGGGAGAGAAAGCCATTGACATTTCAACTCTTCGCTCCAAGACCGGATATATTACCATAGACGAAGGTTTTGCAAATACCGGAGCATGCCAAAGCGCCATAACCTATATAGACGGAGAAAAGGGCAAACTGCGCTACAGGGGCATTCCAATAGAGGTGATGGCTGAAAATTCCACCTTTATAGAGACGGCTTATCTTATAATTTACGGAGAACTGCCAACACGCAAAGAGATGAGCAATTTCTCGCAGAAAGTTTTGCGCAACGCCAGCTTGCACGAAGCAATGATGCACTTCTTCGACGGCGGCTTCCCCTTCTCCGCGCACCCTATGGCTATTTTGTCGTCGCTGTTAAATTCCGTAGGCTGTTATTATCCGTATATGGTAACCAACCAACGCGAACAGGATTTGGAACATTTCGACGACGCCGCCGCGCTCCTGCTGAGCAAAGTCCGCACTATCGCCGCAATGACTTACAGAATGAAGAACGGGCTGCCCCTCATATATCCCAAGAGAGACCTCGGCTACAGCCAGAACTTCCTGCATATGATGTTTACCGAGCCATACCACGAATATTACCCGCACGACGATATCACAAAAGCTCTCGACCTCATACTGCTTTTGCATGCCGACCACGAGCAAAATTGTTCAACTTCAACCGTCAGAATGGTCGCCAGCAGCGGGGCAAATCTATTTGCATCCGTATCCGCCGGAGTCTGCGCGCTCTGGGGGCCCCTTCACGGAGGCGCAAACATGCAGGTTATTCAAATGCTTCAGGAAATACATGCCACCGGAGACGACGGCACGAAATTTATTGAGCGGGCAAAAAGAGGCGAGGCCAAATTGATGGGATTCGGGCACCGCCTATATAAAACTTACGACCCACGCGCAATAATACTTCGCGGCGCGGCCGAGAAAGTTTTGAATATCGTAAAATTAAAGGACCCTCTGCTCGACATAGCGCGGAGATTGGAGGAAAAAGCCAGAAGCGACAGCTATTTTATTGACAGAAACCTCTATCCAAACGTCGATTTTTACAGCGGCATAATTTTAAAAGCCATAGGCATGCCTCTGGACATGTTTACAGTCATGTTCGCAATAGGCAGAATGCCCGGCTGGATTGCCCACTGGAGGGAAGTCGCATCAAAACCCAAAGGCAAGATAAGCCGGCCAAGGCAGGTTTACATAGGCTCTCCGCTGCGCGACTATGTGAAAATGCGTTATAGGGAGGGCGAAATATCGTCGGATTACGAGTCTGACGACCATAAGTCGCACGGATTCGGCTCATCTGAAAACGCCTCGGCTAAGGCTTGATTCCTTTTCAAGGAGCAATGCCTATTTAAATGTCCCCGTATTGCTTTAACTCTAAATTGCCGTCGAACTCATAAACGAGGACTTGCCCGGTGGGAATTTCGAGTTGCGCAATATCCGAATCCGAAATTTGACGTATGTATTTTACAAGCCCGCGCAGGCTGTTCCCGTGGGCCACAACAAAAACGTTCAATCCTTTCAATAGCTTTGGGGCTATTGCGTCTTCCCACAATGGCATGACGCGCGCAATTGCGTCCTTTAACGACTCCCCCAGAGGCAGAAGGCGCCTGTCCATATGTTCGTACAATTTGTCTTGCATTGGAGACCGCGGATCGCCCTCCGCAAGCGACGGAGGCCTCAAGTCGTAGCTTCGGCGCCATAGCCTTACCTGCTCCGCCCCGAACTTTTTTACGGTATCGGCCTTATTCAATCCTTGAAGAGCCCCATAATGCCGCTCGTTCAGGCGCCACGAGCGAATTTCGGGCACATGCGACATTCCGCAGTTCATGGCCGCCAAATGAAGCGTGTGTATTGCCCTCTTGAGGACCGATACATATGCGATATCAAAATCTATGCCGCTTTTTAAGAGCGCTTTGCCTGCGTTTTCCGCCTCAACAATGCCCTTGGGAGAAAGTTCAACGTCTGTCCAACCGGTAAATCTATTTTCAAGATTCCAAACGCTTTGTCCGTGCCTTAAAAGAATCAACTTCGACATTTTACTATAATCGGCAACTGCCAAAGTTGCTAAAGCAAAGCCCAATATTCCTATCTTTTATGGCGCCTTTGAAGCCTCCAATTCCCCTATGCGCCTTAATAGGCGTTCTTTCATTGAAGCGGAAATTTTAAGCTCCATGCCGTTGTCGCTCAAGCCGCACATTTTCCATAGAGACTCTCCGTTTACCAATATCGGAAAGTCTATCTTCGCCGAACACGCCCTGTATGTAACAAACATGGAGTTCGCGGTGAAATCGGCATAATACCTCCTGCCGCCCTCGAATTGGGGGCTAAACTCGACAAAAATTCCGCAATCGTAGGGCCTTTCGCAATATCGGGAAATAGACGCATTCCTAACATAAAACGGCGCAGTCATAATTGACGTCTCTCCGTTTTCATTTAAGGCAAAGCCCCTATCCTCCAACGCCATTCCCATCAAAAGGGCCAAAAGCGAAAATGAAGGCGCTTTTTTCGGCGCGCCAATAGAATCCGGCGCACGGGAATATCCAAGCTCGGAAAGAAGAAAATTTTCGGCGGCGGCGCTATTTTCGCCGGACATACGCAGAAAATCCTCCCTCGATATGGGTTGCCCGGATTTAAATATGCCGGAAAACCACTTGTTGAAATTCTCAATTTGCACCGGAGGTGTTTCCACCTTGTAGTAGGATACAAATGCCCTGTCGAAGAAAAATCCCGCCACAACCAACACAAAAGCAAAGGCTGTGTATTTTAATATCTTTAAAAACATTTTCATTTTATGTCTCCCGGCTTCAATGCAATATGCCGTATGTGCGTGTGGTTGCGGGTGTATGTTATGTGTATTTTTCCGTCCGAGGCTTGTATAACGGCAGGATAGGCGTACTCTTCGTGAATTCCGCCGCTATCGAGCACTATTGACTCCCTCCATTTTAAACCGTCGTCAGAAAGCATCAGCGACAATTTATTGCGGCGCTCCGGCAGGGGATTGCAAACCATTACAAATCTCCCGTCCGACAAAGCCGCCGCATCTAAGCCGGAATTTGGATTCGGAACATCAAGAAGCCTGGCGGGCGTCCAAGTTTCTCCGCCGTCTTTTGAAACCGAAGCCCCTACATATCCGTTGCGCGTGCGCATCAGGGCGACTATGGAACCGTCTTTCCGCTCTATGAGCGCAGGCTGAATGCTCTGGACAAGCGGGTTAAACGTAAAACCCGTTTTTTTAAGGGTTTTCCCGCAATCGTCGCTAAGCTCAAAATGCGAGTGCCAACCGAAAGACGAATGAAATTCAAAAGACGACGGCATTATCGTGCGGCCGCTTTTTAATACGAGGGGCTTATTTTTTGTGGGGCCGAGGAAAGCCTCCGGATAGGCTTGCGCCTGCCCCCAGCTTTTTCCCCCGTCGGAAGACAACTTAAAATAGCCGCTCCAGCGCCGCGGAGAATCCCCTATCTTGTAGGACAGCGTCAAGCGCCCGCCAGGGTCTATCCAAAGCACGGGATTCCACGCGGCGAAACGGCGCTCCGACAACTCCGCGCCGTTGGCTATTTCCGACGGCTTGCTCCAAACGCCGCCGGATAAACGCGATCCCCATATTGAAGTGTCGGAACTCTTTTCGTGTATCCCCCCAAACCACACGCAAAAAATATCTCCGCCCGGAAGCTCGACTATGCTCGACGAGTGGGCAAATGGGAAAGGTGCACCTTCAAATACATTTTCCGACGCAACGCTGCCGTTTATGCTCCCGTACGCATTCAATGCGAAAAAAATAACCACGGCAATCGCGCAATGCAATGCGCGGAAAATTACTCTGTTTGGCATCATTGCGCAATATTCCTACATACGCCCCCGGCTGTAAAGATAAAAGCGCGCGGCCACACAACTTATTCTCGCAAAAAATAACGGGCTAAATTCCACCGCCGCGATTAAAAATGTTGAAGAAAACGCAAAAGCTGTAAAACTTCGCTTTAAGATGGATAGCTTTCTCATAGACGCGTATAATTTGGGGTTCAGATGCTTTTACGCCATGCCGGATTTGTCGCGCTCAGACGGCTTCCCTACGGGAGCGCTGCATGCGTTTTTCGCAAGCATTCTAAAATTGACTTCAATAGGAGCCCCTCATGCAACCGCTGTTTTTTTCGACAAGGGCGGTTCAATACGGCACCGCGAGATATTTCCGGAATACAAGGCCAACAGGTCGGAAACGCCGGAGAGTTTTAAACGCCAAATCCCGCACATGAAATATTTGTGCGAAATCTTCGGATTCTCCATATCGGAATGCGAGGGAGTAGAAGCCGACGACCTATTGGGAAGTTGCGCCCTGAGAATAAAGGAGTCGGGAGCTTCGGCAACAATAGTCAGCGCAGATAAGGATTTTGCGCAGCTTGTATCTCCGGGAATCAGGCAGCTGCTGCCGCCCAAGCCCCGCTCCAAAGATTGGATAGAGATGGATTCAATAGGCGTAAAGGCAAAGTTCGGGGTGTCTCCCTCACAAATTCCGGATTTTCTCGCCCTCATTGGGGATAGCGCCGACAACATACCCGGAATTGACGGAGTGGGCCCTAAAACTGCCGCAAAATGGCTAAAAGACTACGGAGACATTGAAAGCATCATAAGGAGATACGATTGGCTGAAACCGGAGAAATTTAGAAACATTGTGCGCGACAGCGCCGATATTCTGCGCAGAAACCTAAACCTTGTTACTATAGATACCTCAATAGACGTGCCTTTGCCATCGCACAATGCGCCGGACTTTTCTGAAATCATAACCTTCCTCGAAGAAATGGAGATGAAAAAATCCATGACGGCCCTGAGAAATTTTGCGCGCCAACAATATCAAGTAGACATTTAGGCATTTTTAACTAAAATATTGCGCATGTATTTTGCAAAATGCACATTGACATTTCTGCTGCTCACAATGGCAGCCTCAATAACATGGGCTGAAGACTGCATTAAACATGCGTCAGTGTTTGTCAAATACGCAGACGGCCGTTCGGAAAATATGAGGGCGGAGCTAAAGGAACTCTCCGCAAATGTATGGCGCTTTTCAATACCCAAAGAAAAGCTCGCAAACGCAAACATAGATTACATAGACGTCATAAGCGACGCCGCCGTTGCGCGCAAGGGCGAAGACGGTTATTTTGTGGCAAAAGACAATTATTTGGGGCGATTCCGACTCGATAGCGGAACTCTGATTCTCAGGCGCAATCCCATTAAAATGTTCGGAATGAAAAATCCAAGAAGCACTTTTGCGGCCATAGTGAAGGGGCTTCAGCACGAATATGAAACGCGCATAATAGCGGAAAACGGCGTCTATAAAATTTATCCGAGATTTCTTATAAAAGACATAGAATTTCCACCCTACGAAGATTTAATTGTGGATTTCTACAAGCTTGAAGGGGACGACGCCAATTACAGCGGAATGGGAAGAGCTTACAGGGATTGGCAGCTTAAGCGCGGGGAAGTCAGACCCATAAAGGAAAGAATCAAGGAATCCCCAAGCCTGAAATATATGGCGGGTTCAATCCTCGTGCGCTTTCAACACGGAAGCAAACCCATACCCCTTGACAAAAACGGCAAGAAACTAAAAGCGGACTACAGCCCCGAAACGGAACTGCCCTTGCGCGTGTATTGGACTTTCAAATCCGAAAAAGCCGCCCTGAAAAAACTTCACGATTTGGGAATAAAAGAACTGTCAGTGCACGATGTCGGCTGGAATATTCGCGGACACGACGGGCGCTATCCCCAACTTTTCCCGGTGGAACCGGCAATTGGCGGAGAGAAAGAGCTGCGCGAACTAATAAAGTTTGCGCAGTCTCTCGGTTACCAGATAAACTGCCATACCAACCAAAGCGACAGCTACAAAATAGCCGACTGCTGGAGCGAGGACTTTGTTGCCAAAAGGCCCGACGGCCAGTTGACAAAGGGCGGAGTGTGGTCGGGCGGACAAAGCTATACGCCGTGCGCACGCGCCGTATACGAATCGTTTGTTGTAAAGGACTATCCCAAAATACGCGATTTGGGATACTTCGGCATGCACCATGTCGACGTGATAAGCGCAACGGAACCACGCACATGCCACGATCCAAAACACCCGCTAAACAGAAAAGAATGGGCCCGGTGGCAGTTGAAGGCAACAAAACTCGCCCATGAAATATTCGGAGGTTTCAGTTCGGAATGCGGCATGGACCACATAGCCAGAGACCTCGATTTCGCCCTCTATTTAAACAGATACCGCGGGAACAAGCCCGGCAAAGACGCACCAAGCAATCCAAAAAGCAAAAGGCCCATGCATGCAATGGTGGACGAATATGTACCCCTTTGGCAGATAATATACCATGGCATAATATTGAGCAACGCGTTTTACAACGACATAAACTACTCTCTGAACGGTACGGATTCGGATATTTACAAAACGCGCCGCTTGCGCATAGTGGAATTCGGGTCAATCCCCGCGTTTTATGGGGGCACCAAACTAAGCAATATCCACAATGTAAAAATCGCCTACGACGATTTCCAGCCCTTAAAACATCTGCAATTTGAATTCATGCAAGAGCACAAGGAAATTGTACCCGAGATTTTCATGACGCGGTATTCCGACGGATCGCAAACAATCTGCAACTATACGGACAAGCCTTTTGAATACTCTGGACGCGTCGTTCCGGCGTTGGATTACATTTTAATAAAATAAGCCGAGCGCCGCTTATAAAGCAAAAAAATCATTTGCCGCGAATTCTAATGAGGGCCTCCCGCGCCTCTTGGTTGCCGGCTTCGGCCGCCTTCTTTATTAGGCCCATGCCTTTCAGCTTATTGCGCTCAACACCTATGCCGTTGTAATAGCAAGCCCCGAGATTTCCAAGAGCCTGCGCGTCTCCGGCCTTTGCCGCAAGACTCAAATATTTTATAGCCTCAGCCACATTTTGCTCCGCTCCTATCCCGTTAATATAACAAGTTCCCAAATTGCTTTGCGCGCTAACGTCCCCCGCATCGGCGGCGAGTTTTAACCACTTTATGGCGTCGGAAGCGCTCTTGCCCGTTCCTATTCCCTCCAAATAGCAGTAGCCGAGATTGCTCTGGGCTCCAACCTCGCCCTGAAAGGCCGCGCGCCTGTACCACTTTACGGCCTCTTTCTTGTTTTCATCGCAACCGGTCCCGTTAAAATAACAGTCTCCCAAATTGTTTTGCGCAATGGAATATCCCTGAAGAGCGGATTTTTCGTACAATTTAAAAGCCTCTACATAACTCTTATCAACGCCTATGCCGTTGTGATAACACACCCCGAGATTGTTTTGAGCCTCCGCATCGCCGGCTTCGGCGGCGTGCCTAAACCACTTTACCCCCTCCTCGGGGCTGGCTATTACTCCCTTGCCTTGCAGATACGCCAATCCCAAAGCTGTCTGCGACGCCGGGTATCCGTTTTTGGCGCCGCGCTCAAAGTATTGGGCGGCTGCGTAATCGTCAACCGCCCCTCCCAAGCCCTGCGAGTAGAATACTCCGAGATTGTTTTGGGCCACGGCATTGCCGTCGGAAGCTTCCTTTAAATATTTAAGACATTTATCAACGGACTTTGCAACACCCCTCCCCTCGAGATAGGCTCTCGCCAAAGACACGCGCGCCCTCAAGCTTCCGGCTTTTGCGGCATCACTGAATAGCTTTACTGCTTTGTCTAAATCCTTTTTTACCCCTTCGCCCGTGTAATAGCAAACTCCCAAAGCATTTATAGCCGGCGCCAAACCAGCATCGGCAGCGCTTTTAAAAAATGCGGCAGCCTTGCGGGCATCTTGGGGCGTGCCGCGCCCCTCGAACATGCAAGTCGCCAAGCCAAGTTTGCCGTAGACATTGCCTGCAAATGCCGAACGCGCAAACAGCATCGCCGCTTTGTGAAAGTCGCGCGAAATTCCTATCCCCTTAAAAAAACAAACACCTGCCGCATATTGGGCGGCGGGATCCCCTGAATCGGCCTTGCCTAATATGGCGGTAAAATCTGCGGGGCTTATTTCAAATCCGGGTATTTCGTCATAATCCATTATGCGCGCAAACAGCGGACTATCCGAAAAATCCACAGCCGAAGCCGCTTGGCAAAAAAACGCGCCGCAACTTAGCGCCAATAGCGCCCTATATATGGCGGACATGTAAAATACAGCCTTATTCATGGTACAGCGGCATGTTATGCATACATTAAAAAAATACAAGGGAGAAAGAATGCTTCTTCCTTCCCCCCCGCAAACAAATGCAAGCGCTTGCACGGCGCTATTTGGCTTCGCACACGGGAAGCCCCGCCAGAGCCATGGCTATCTCCTCCTCGGGATATTCGTAGTTCTTCAATTTGCCCGCAAAGTATTCCAGATAAGCGCTCATATCAAGATGCCCGTGCCCCGACAAATTAAATAGTATCGCCTTCGATTCCCCTGTTTCAGCGCACTTGCGCGCTTCGTCCATCGCCCCTGAAATGGCATGCGAAGACTCCGGCGCGGGAGTTATGCCTTCGGCGCGGGCAAATATAACCGCATCTCTGAAGACGTCCAACTGTTGAACCGTGCGGGCGCGCATCAACCCCTGCGACATCACATTGCTTATTTGGGGCGCCATTCCGTGGTAGCGCAATCCTCCGGCGTGCACCGCAGGAGGAATAAATGAACTTCCCAATGTGTACATCTTCATCATCGGAGTCATTTTTGCCACATCTCCGAAGTCGTAGGTGTATTTGCCGCGCGTCAAACTCGGACACGCCGCTGGCTCTATCCCGAGAATATCCACTTTCCTGCCGCCTCTGAGCATCTCTCCTATAAACGGGAAGGATATTCCCGCAAAATTTGACCCTCCGCCGCAAGCTCCTATTACAATGTCGGGATAGTCTCCTGCCATCTCCATCTGTAAAATGGCCTCTTGGCCTATCACGGTTTGATGCAGCAGCACATGGTTGAGAACGGAACCCAGGCAATATTTTGTATCGGGATTTTTTAAAGCATCTTCAACGGCCTCGGATATGGCAATGCCGAGAGAACCGCGGCATTCCGGATCGCGCGCCAATACGGCGCGACCGGCATCAGTGTAGGGACTGGGAGAAGGTATGGTGGTTGCCCCGAACAACTCCATCATTGCCTTCCTGTACGGCTTTTGGTCGTAGGAGCATCTTACCATGTAAACTTTGCACTCCAAGCCGAAAATTTCGCAGGCTTGCGCAAGGGCCGAGCCCCATTGCCCCGCCCCGGTTTCCGTGGTGATTTTCTTCGTGCCGCAACGCTTGTTTTCAAAAGCCTGGGCGAGCGCGCTGTTTGTTTTGTGCGAACCGGACGGACTTACGCCCTCGTATTTATAATAAATCCTTGCGGGAGTCTTGAGCGCCTTTTCAAGCCTGCGCGCCCTGTATAGCGGCGACGGCCTCCATTGGCGCATGATTTCGCGAACAGGCTCCGGAATTTCTATGTAGCGCTCCCGCGAAACTTCAAGCGCTATTGCCCCTGGAGAAAATATCGCCTCAAGTTTGGCCGGATCCATGGGCGCGCCTGTTGCGGGATCTATTGGCGGAGGCGTATTCTTCTTCAAGTCCGCCTCTATATTGTACCAATATTTAGGTATTTTTTCCTCGTCGAGTATATATTTAATCTGCGATGACATCTGAGTTTTTATTATAAGTTAATCTTCGGCGTCCAATACAACCGCCCCGGAATCGGAGGGATTGCGCTCCATGTAAAAAGTAATGCTCTCCGGAACAATGCTCTTCTCTGGCTCCGTGGCAAGATACGCCGGAAACGTTTTAACATGCGTGTGCAAGCCGTCCCTCTGGGGAATTGCAGTTACTACGGTCTTTCTCACAAAATTTCCCGTTTCATTGGTCTCAACGGATATCGTCATAGGCGCCTTGCCGAGCTTAAACCCGTCAACCACAATAACCGCCCCCGCGGGAACGCTTTTTACGCTTACAAGCCTCGTATAATTGTCCTTGTCGTCTGTCTGGCATGAAGACAGCAATATTGACAGCACAAACGCGCCCATTAAGAAAATTTTTTTCATATCCACCAATTGTTTAGCGATTAGTTTGCCTCTTGCAACATATTTTGGGCTCACACCACTCCAAAAAAGAAGAAAAATACCCCAAAAAACAAACTGGCGGCCGTCAACACTATAACGGTAGGATAAAGCGCCGAGGTATTAACAAGCTTGCGCCCGCCTTCCGCCGCCCCGGAACGCGAATCCAAAGAAGCCCTCATCCAGCCAAAATAATAATATATGGAAACAACAGAACCGAATATCATTACGGCCATGAGCCAATACAACTGCGCATACCACGCAACAATTAAAATCAGAAGCTTTCCGAAAAATCCGGCGGTAGGAGGTATTCCCGCAAGAGAAGCCAAATTTACAATTAGAGACGACTCAAGCACCGCGCTGTTCTTTGAAAGCCCGCGGTAGTCGGAAAAAGTCTGTGCGGAGTCGTCTATTCCCTCGAACTGGTTCACAACAAAGAATAATCCGTAATTCGCCAACAAGTAGGCCGCCAAATAAAAATAGAGCACCGAACTTAAAAATTCCGCGTCAGGCCTATACTTTAAAACAGCCGCTACAAGCACCAGCAAATAACCGGCATTGGCTATGCCCGAAAAGGCCGTAAGGCGCTTAACGTTGATTTGCGTTATTCCTCCAAGGTTTCCGACAAGTATTGTCAGCGCCGAAACAACAGATACCAGCAACACCGCATCAGAGCGCAACTGCGCCGCACCCATTGAGGCGAAATCCAAAGCCAAGCACACCTTCATCAAGAACACTATTCCGGCGCCCTTAGAAGCTACCGCAAAAAAGGCGGAAATGGGGGTGGGAGATCCTTGATACACGTCGGGAGCCCAAAATTGGAATGGGAAAGCCGCAAGCTTAAACAAGACGCCAGAAACCATCAACACCAATCCTATGCAAAACAAAGTGTTGGATAATCCCGACGAAAAATTTTCAAACAGCAATAAATCCCTGCCCGACGACACTCCCGCGCCGTAGATGAACGCTATGCCGAGCAGAAAAATCGCGCCGCTGACGCCGCTGACGACAAGATATTTCGCGGCCGCCTCCAAACTCGACGGGACGCTTCTGCTCCAAGCCGACATGGTATAAAGGCAAACCGTAGCGCACTCAAGCGCAACAAACGCAAACATCAGGTTGTCGGAGCGCACAAAGAGAGTGAGAGATGCCGCGCACAACATTATCAATGCGAAGAGCTCGTTCCTGTTTCCGGCCCCTTTTGCCGAATAGACAAAAACCATCAGCGCCGACAGCAGCGCGCAAGATAGCGCAAATATTCCGAAAGGCGCATCTACAGCAAATTCGCCTTGCTGCTCCAGCGGAAAATACATCTCTATGACAAGAGCCGCCACCATGCCCAAGAGCGCAAAGAGAGACACCCATCTACCGCTGCGATCAGACCCAGAAAATGCCACAAACGCTATTGTAGCCACCGCGAAGCCCGCCAAAACACCCTCGGGCAAAACGCCGTTCCAGTTGAAAGTTGCCAAGTTTTCCATAAAATCCTATTTTGATTGGTTGTAGGACGGTATGGCCGACATTGTCGCATCGGCGCCGTCGCTCACCGCGCGAGGGAAAAATCCCACTATTAGTAAAAATGCAAGAAGTATAATTGCCGGCATGCGCTCGCGCAGGGAAATATCCGGCATATCCCCGGGGAGAGAAGCCTTGGGTTCGCCCATAAATACGCGCGCAAAAGCCCTCAAAGCGTAAATAGCCGATATTATTATTCCGGTTGCGGCAATGGCGCATATTGCGGGCGAAAATTTCCAAAGGCTCAGCAATATGCTAAGTTCGCCCCAGAAATTAGGGAAACCGGGAAGCCCTATGCTCGCCATAATTGCGGCGAGAAAGAATCCGGCAAGAAGCGGTGTGCGCTTGTACAAGCCCCCCATCTTAAACATATCCCACTCTCCGGTCCTATTGGTAACATATGCGCAAAGCAAAAACAGCAAAGCCACGCTCAATCCGTGCCCGAACATTAACAGGAGCGCGCCGCCCGCGCCAAGCACGCTCATGGAGCAAAGCGCCAAAAAGCACAATCCCATATGGGAGACGCTCGAATAGGATATCATCATCTTCAAATCTCTTTGCGCCATTGTAACCAAGCCTATGTACACAACATTGCACAAAGCCAAAACCGCAAGCGCCCACGCCCATTGAGAGCACCCCGAGGGAAGCAATGGAACGGCAAACTGCAATAAAATATACAGGCCGAACTTTTTTAAAACCCCCGCGTGCAGCATAGAAAACGCAGTGGGAGCGGCGGAGTATCCGCGGGGCGCCCACGAATAAAACGGGAAAAGCGAAACAAGCGTCCCCAAGCCGAAGAGAAGCAGCGCAAATATCACATATTGCCACTGGTCTCCAATTGGATTGCGAGCAAGCGCCTCGGCCATCGAGATTAAGGAAAAGTCGTCGGCTCCGCTCTGGGCGTACAGCGCTATGACGCCCACAAGAGAAACCAACGCTCCCCAAGTCAAATAAACG
>CALXOC010000145.1 GCA_944389915.1 uncultured Opitutales bacterium
CGCCTTTTGCCCCTCCACCTGCGATACGCGGGCGGCCATCGGAACCGCCGACACGCCGGCCGAACCTATTAGCGGATTTATCTTCTCCTTCAAAAAGAGATTCATAAACTTAGCTATCAAAACACCCGCGGCGGTAGAGAATCCAAAGGCAACTACACCCAGCATTAAGATGGAGAGTGTGTCGACTCTTATGAACCTGTCGCCGGTCATTGTTATGCCTACCGACGTTCCGAGAAATATTGTTACTATATTGATTGTTTCATTTTGTGCGGCCTTGCTCAAACGCTCGCAAACTCCCGATTCGCGAATAAAATTGCCGAGCATAAGCATGCCTATCAATGCGGAAACATCTGGAACGAGCAATATGCAGAATATTGTAACAATTATTGCGAACAGCAATTTTTCAAGTCTGCCGACCTTGCGCAGACTTTTCATTTTTATTTTGCGCTCTTTCTCGGTGGTTAGCATGCGCATTATCGGCGGCTGTATAATTGGCACGAGCGCCATGTAGCTGTATGCGGCAACCGCTATGGGAGCGAGAATGTGCGGAGCCAACTTATTGGAGATAAATATTGAAGTTGGGCCGTCCGCTCCGCCGATTATTCCTATTGACGCGGCCTCTTTAGATGTAAAGTTCAAAAATATGGCTCCCATAAAGGTTGCAAATACTCCGAACTGCGCCGCTCCACCAAGAAGGAGCATTTTGGGATTTGCAATTAACGGGCCAAAATCAGTAAGAGCTCCAACGCCAAGGAAAATTAAGGGAGGAAATATTTCAAGCAAAACGCCCTTTTGTATGTAATAATAAAGTCCGCCGACCCTTGCGCTGTAAACATTAACCATTTCGGCTCCGTTTGGAAGTTTTTCTCCTATTTTCACAGGAACATCTGTAACGTCCCCCGAAGTCTTAGCCCATACGAGCATGTCCTGCCCCTTGAGCTTTAACGGGCGCCCCTTGTAATTGACGTTAAATTCCACGTTGGCCTCCGCAGCCTCAATATCCGTCTTCGGCTCAAAATGCGCCGGACGCAATATGGACACCAAATCCGGTATGCCCTTGGCTTTTTTAAATACGTCTTTTCTGGATTCGGCGGAAGTTATGTCTGACAACATATCGAAATATGCCTGAACGTCAGCCTGAGCCGTTTCCTTGCTGCGAACTAAGTCGGACACACGCGATGGTATCTGACGCACTACGCGCGGGACAAAAACTTTGTCGCCGGGTTTCACAAACATGCTGACGACGCTCCCCTGAGCGGGCGCTATCAGCGCTTCGGCAGGCTTGTTTACCACGCCTTCTGTAGGCAAATTTGCCAACAGCGCGCCGAATGCTATGGGAGTTAAAAGCAGAGGCTCAAATTGGCGGAACACCGCCAGATAAAAGAGGACCAATACCACAATCCACATTACTACCATGCGCCAGTCGACATAGAAGAACCCCGTGTCGAGAGCCAAATCTATCAAGCTGTTTAACATATGAATGAAATCTTATTAAGCCGAACTTTATTTCCCAAGTTGCCGGCCGTTCCAGTTAAAGAAATAAATTGCGCCCCAACTTCCAAATTCAGGAAGCGTGCGTAACAAATTTTCAAAGCAGCCAATTACGAGAGCGTAATTAGCGACTGCCCTTCCTGAACGCTCTGTCCGGCGGATACGTTTATCTTTGCAACCGTACCGTCTTTGGGAGAATTTACAAAAGTGTTCATTTTCATGGCTTCAAGCGTTACAAGCTTGTCGCCGGCCTTTACCTGCTGGCCAACCGACACGTCGACGGAAACCACAACCGCCGCCAAGGGGCTTGCAACATCGCCCTCTCCCGCAGGAACAGGAGCCGCAGCCGGTGCGGGCGCGGGTGCCGGAGCGGGCGCGGGCGCTGCGACGGGAGCCGCTGAAACGGGAGCCGCCGGAGCCGGGGCTGCTACTGGAGCCGCAGCCGTTCTTGAGCCGAGAACCTCGACTTCAACTTCATATGTCTTGCCTTCTACTGTTATACGCAACTTTTTCATAAAATTACCTTTTTTTTATTTTATTTAAATCTTGCTGGTGTGAAATTCTTTGAAGCGTAGATTTGCATGCGCCCTTGGCGCGCATACGCCATTGCGTCGGGGACGCGCCTAAAAGAGAGAATGCGGTGTTCATCCTCTATTACGGCGGCGGTAGCCGCCGACAATATTGCAATTAGCTTTGACTGTTCGTCGCGGAGTTCCGGAAGAACTGCCGCAACCGCCGCCGAAACCACAAAGGCGTGCTCGTCCGGAACGGAGGTTTTTACAGCGGGTTCCGAAGGCCTTTTCGCCGCGCCCGACTTAATTTTATCCGCCGATTTAAAGAATATTCCCACAAAGGACGTAATTCCGGAAAGCACCATCAAAACTATCATTACAACCGCAAATCCGAGCAGGGAAAACATTATCATTTGCTCTATGTTCGGATAGTCGGGTATGAGTGTGGCCACTATTGTTTGCATATTTTTATCACCTTTAAAATTTTGGAATTCGACGCCTCAAGTCCGAGGCGCCAAATTACATTGGAATGTTTCCGTGCTTCTTCGGAAGGCGTGTTTCGCGTTTGCCGAGAGTCGCCCTAAGGGCCATCGCTATGGCTCCGCGGGTTTCGGCGGGTTCAATAACGTCTGTTATCATGCCTTTTTCCGCCGCCTGATAGGGGCTCTCAAACTTGTCGCTGTACTCTTGCTGGTATTTCTTCGAGAGCTCCTGCGGATTTTCGGAAGCTTTAATTTCCTTTCCGTACAGGACATTCACCGCGCCCTTTGCGCCCATGACAGCTATCTCAGCAGTGGGCCAGGCATAAACCATATCGGCGCCCATATCGACACAGCACATTGCAAGATAGGCTCCGCCGTACGCCTTGCGCATAATGAGCGTAATTTTAGGAACGGTCGCCGAAGCGTAGGCAAAGAGCATTTTTGCCCCGTGGCGGATAATTCCGCCGCGCTCCTGCGCAAGACCGGGCATAAAGCCGGGAACGTCCACAAGGTTTACAATCGGAACATTAAATACGTTGCAAGTGCGGATGAAACGCGAGGCCTTGTCCGAGGCGTCGATATCCAAGCACCCCGCCTTATATGCGGGCTGGTTGGCTATTATGCCCACAACTATGCCTTGAATTCTCGCAAAGCCCACAACTATATTGCGCGCAAAGCCCGCTTGGATTTCAAAGAAGTCGCCGTCGTCAACAATGCGGTTGATAACCTTGTAAACGTCGAGAGCCTCTTTTGCGGTTTCGGGCACGACCGCGTTTAGTTCTGGATCGTACGTGCGCTCCACAGGATAATCGAGATTGTGAGGCGGCTCCTGCATATTGTTGGAAGGAAGAAATGAGAGGAGCTTTTTTGAAAGCTCAAGAGCGTGCTTATCGTCCTCGGCAACAAGGTGAATATTGCCCGAAACCGTCGCGTGCGCCGCAGCCGTGGCGAACATGTCCACAGAAGCCTCCTCGCCCGTTGCCGCCTTGATTACCTGCGGGCCGCATATAAACAGGTTGGAGTTCTTCTTGGTCATTATTATGAAGTCCATCAGCGCCGGGCTGTACGCCGCTCCGCCCGCGCAGGGGCCCGCTATTATGGATACTTGCGGAACCACTCCGGAAAGCGCCACATTCTGGTAAAATATTTGGCCGTATCCAGCAAGAGAGGCCACGCCTTCCTGTATGCGCGCGCCGCCGCTGTCGTTTACGCCTATGACGGGCATGCCGTTCTTGCCGGCAAACTTCATCAAATCGACAATTTTCTTCGCATGGTTTGAGCCGAGCGAGCCTCCGGCAACAGTGAAATCCTGGCTGAACGCCGCCACCGGACGCCCTTCAACCAAACCTATTCCGCAAACTATGCCGTCTGTGGGGAGCACTTTTTTCTCCATGCCGAAGTTGTGGCAGTTGTGCTGCACATGCATTCCGAATTCCTGAAAAGAGCCCTCATCAAACAGAGCCTCTATTCTATCGCGCGCCGTCATTAGCCCTTTGGCGCGGCGCGCATCGAGCTTTTCCCTGCCTCCGGCGTTATACGCAAGTTCGCGGCGCCTTTGGAGTTCGTCCATCACTTTCTTTGATATAGCCATCTTTTTTATTAAAAATTATTTTTTTTAACACGGGCGGCTCAAAAGCCCACCTTTTGCAATCATGCCGCCGCGCCTTTGCAATTTTCCACAGCTGCCGGAAAATTTTAGTGGCAGCCGCAATCGCCGTCCTGGCAGAGTTCGGTAAGCACGCCTTTTGTAAACTTGGGGTGCAGGAACGCTATTTTCTTGGCGTGTGCGCCAATTTTGGGCTCTTTGTTTATGAGGCCCACGCCCTTGGCTTCCGCATTGGCCAAATCGGCAACGATATCGCTGGAATTAAAGGCTATGTGATGCACGCCGCCGTGCGGATTCTTTTCCAAAAATTTGGCTATGGGGCTGTCGGGCGAAGTGGGCTCAAGCAGCTCTATGTGGACGCCTCCGACGTTGAAGAAGGCGGTCTTAACCTTTTGGTCCGCCACTTCTTCTATTCCTTCGCATTTAAAGCCGAGGGCGTTTTCGTAATAGGGAACGGCGTCGTCAATCGATTTTACGGCAACGCCTATATGGTCTATTTTTGTCAGCATTGTGCACCTTTTGTTAAGAAAAAATTAACAGTGAAAATTAAGCCGCCCCCTCCGCTTGTCAACAAATTTTGAGACTTTTTTCTTATTCCGGGAGCCTTGAAAATCTATTCCCCATGCACTCTCGAGCTCTGCCCAGCCCATGGGCAAAAAAATAGCGGAACCGAATCCGGCCCCGCTATTTCAACAGCTAAAAAGCCTTTTTATCTCCTTCTGCGGCGCGCCGCAAAAGCGAGAGCCAACGCTCCAAACAGAGCCGCAAATTCCGCGGGTTCGGGTATGGCCATTGTAGAAATGTAAAATCCGCCGGCACTGTCTACCCCGTTTACATAGCTGACTTCTACGTTCATGCCCGATTCGCTGCCGGCAAAGACATATTCTCTCACTTGCTCCACCGTTGTCAAACCGGCAAAATCTTTTACCATAAACGAGCCTTCGTCAATGGCGTCGTTTAATACTATTGAGAATTTGTTGGAAGTGTCTCCAATCTGAGAAAGCGCCATTACCTCAAGCTCGTTGCCGTTGAGATACAGATTTAGGACGGAATTAGAATACATTTGAAGCTCGGCTATAGTATTTTTTTCAACGGAAAGTTTTGAGCCGTCCTCCGCCTCGCCGATTTTTATGGTTGAAGTTGTTGTGGCGTCGTCAAATTGACCATCGTTTACATATTTTGATATAAGGAACTTTGTTTTTGAATCTCCGTTTGTAATGGCGTTCTGGCTGTTTAAAATCAACGTGGAATCCGATATTTGAAGCGCCTGCGCAAATTTTAAGGCGCCGGTGCCCGCATAACTGTAAACTTTTGCGCCTTTCGCCACCAGAGCCCTTGCAAGGGAAGAATCCGAAACTTGGGCGTCAACTGTGGCATTTTGCCCAAATGTAACTGTCTTTTGCATTGTAAAATGGAAAGTATTAGTTGTTGCGCCAGTCCATCCTGCCTGTTGCCCTTTTACTATGAGAGCTCCATTTATTGTGCCGTTTTGCATCTTTAATCCCGACGTTACTTCAAAAGTGGCGCCTTCCCCCACTTCAAGCACACTGTCACTCTGAAGATTTATTCCGGATCCCGTAGCGTTCTTTGTGGCGGCTTGAGTGGCCAATAAATACACATTGTCTGCTATATACACGCTTCCGTTTCCGGCAAGCCTGGCTATTCTTGACTCGTAGCCGCCCTCGCTATAAGTAGCATACAAATTGCCGTGAAAGTGGGTTGATGTAAAGCCGGAACACGAAGTATTCATATATACATTTACGCCTTCGTTTATAGGACTTGATATGGTAATTTTATTTCTATAGGTGGAATTGTCATTGTAATTGTATAAATAAATATTTCCCGATTCAATTGCGCTTATATCCAATCTTGTTACAGTGGGATTTCCGGTGGCGGTGCCGTAAAATTCAAAATTGTTCACACCCGGAGAATCCATAACATAGATAGTCCTGCTCGATGTGTCTCCGGCTCTGTTAAAACAAAGCTTAGCCGTATCGCCCGACTCCGGAGCAAAAGTTATATTGTAGGTATAATCTAACTCCGGTACAGTCGAGTCTTCCCAAGTATCTGCCGAATTCCATAAAAAGGAACCGCCGGTATTTGTTACGGTTGCAGATATTTGGGCATTTAACGATATGGCCGCGAATAAAAACGATGATGTAATGAATAATCTCTTCATAATAATGCCTTCTTTTCGCCTATAATTTTTTTTTAAAAAGGCAGATTGTCAATAAAATAAAAAAATAATCATTTACAGTACAACTCCTCCCAAGAAGCGCCTTTAATACAAAACCCCGAAGCTGGAAGGCTTCGGGGTTTACCATAAGAATTAATTACCCTCTATTATTTTCTTCTGCGATACACCGCCAAACCGAGCACCAACGCCCCAAGCAGCGCCGCCCATTCCGCGGGCTCAGGTATCACTGTATTTACCCAGTATGAACCGTCTCCCGCATCAACCACGTAAATCGAGTTTTCGCCGTCGGAAGTGAAATACCTTCTTATTTCATCTTCAGTCAGGTCGTAAATTTTAAATTGGTTGAAAACATCTCCAGAGAGAACAACAGACTCCGCAATAAGACCGTCTCCGCTTAAGGATGTTGTATTGGTATCTTCGCCCAAAATCAATACTCCCTTTGAGCCGAACTCCAAAATCAGCTTGCTATCGGAATCATTGAGAACAAAACCTCCTATGTTGTTCAGAGCGTTTATTTCAAATGTTACGCCCGCAGCGGAAGCATTTGGCGCCGCGTAGCTTTCAAGGTGGAAGAGCGAAGTGGCTTGGCTTGTCGCCTTCCACGATTCGTCGGAACCTACTATGTAGGCGTCGGTGGTATTGAGCACGAATTTTGCTCCTTTGCTAATGTAGAGGCGGTTTCCAAAATCGAGAGCGCCTTGCGTAGTGTTGTTAGACACCATTGTAATAGAACCCGAAACCCAGTTGCGCGCCACATTTGTGCCGGTTCCAGAAATTGGATTCCTATTATGCTGGAGTAACGACGAATTTGCTCCAAATGTAACTACTGGTATAGCTCCGGTAGTAGCGGAAAATCCTATGATAAAGCTGTCCGCACCGCTGTTAAAAATAGACCCCTGCCCGTCAACTACCAATGAGCCGTCTATGGTGCCGCCAGTAAATCTTATACCGCCTTTTAGCGTAAATTTTGCATCTTCGGCAATAGTAAGATAATTCATTATGTTGTTGCCGCCTGTAGGGGAAGTGCTGCTGCCCACGCCATTTGAAACAAGAGTTGCGCCCTTTTCCAAGGTTAGGGCTATATAATTTTGCCCCAATCGGCTTGAAGTTGTAACATTTACATTCTCACCCACAATTATTGTGGCATCGCCAGGCTTTGCTACTGAAGAACCTTGAGATGTTCCCCAAAAATTGCTATCGGCATTTATCCTAAATTCACTGTTCGAAGCATTATTTATGGTGAAAGTGCCTGTTATTGCAGTATTTAAATTTACCGTAACATCATGCCCGCCTACAGTAGGACTTGTACTAAAACTTGCTCCCTCAATATTTACAATAGAAGTACCTTTGCCATTGCCATCAAATACGGCACCTGAAAGAGTAATTGCAGCATCCGAAGTAATATTTAGGTTTCTGTCTCCCAAATTTATGGTTGAACCGCTTATTGAAACATTCTGGCTTGAGGTAAGATTGACAGTGGAAGATACGTCGTCGGCAAAAGAGACAGCAACATTGCTGAAAGAATAATTGTGCATTGCCGCATCCGCGCCCAATACAACCTTGCCGGTCTTGTCGGCTGAAGAGAACTTTAAACCATAGCTATCGTTTACCTCGCCCAATGTATAGGGAGAATTGGCATCGGCATCACGCAAACCGCCTATATTCCAAACAATGGTTCCGCCTTCTTCCACTGCTATAGTTGAAGTCTTGCCTGATGACGCACTGCCCGTATAAGCTATATCAGTATCGGTAAAAGTTACAGTAGCCTTATAAATAGATAGGGCAGTTGCATTGATGAACCTATAATAGCCCGTTTGATATTCATCGCCATGATAGGCGGTTATTGTGAAGGAAGTATTTGTATTTTCACCGACAATAGACGCGCTACCGAATCCCAAGACATTTTGCGTAGTATTTCCCACGGCCATAATATTGCCCGAGGTATCGGCAGCAAGATTTATTGTCCCCTTAAAATCCCTCACGCTGCGATTAGCGAACAAGCCAAGGTTTGACTCTGTAAAGTTTATAGTGGCTTCTATCGCAATAGAATCAGGACCAGCATTCCACTTATAATAAGTATCGATACTTGAGTTCGATGCGTTCGATGAATCCAAATCCACAAGCGAAATATCGGCAGCATACATAGATGCCGACGACGCAATAAATAAATATGTTATGAGCTTTTTCATAATAGTTGAATCGGGTTTAGAATAGTTAAAAACTATATCAAGTTAGAGAATGGATTTAATAAAAAAGATAGACATGGAACTTTGTCAAATGTTTTTTTATTATTAGATTATTAATAACAAAATCTTATTCCCCTCAAATTTTGCCCCTAATATATAAATATTTTCTACTTTCCCGCTTATCTGATTTAATTTTCTCCCCGTTTTAGCATCCCCAAAAACAAAAACTCCATGCGGCATTTAGCGCAATGGAGTTCTTGTTTGTGCCCCTAAAGAAAAAGAAAATAAGGCAAGTTTTTGTAAAGTTCTATTTTTTTTCGCCTTTGTCTTTCAAATAAGCCACAAAGCCCTGCCCCACCAAATAACGGGAATTTGGCTTAAATGCCAAGGCGTTTCCGGCAACATCGAAATTCTTTTCAAGATCCGGCCTCAAATACTCCGAAAATATGCTGGTCAAGGCATGTATCTTTTCAATTTCCCATTTCTCGGGAAGATCTACATAGGCATCTGGAGACAATATGCAAAAGAAGAGCTTGTTTGTCTTAGGCTGTATGGCCCATACAAGGTCTTTTGACATATATGCCGTGGGACTTGAGTAAACATTTTTTGAGGCGTCCCACTTTCTCTGCGAGAGAGGAGTATTATTCAGATTCTCCCATGTCCCAATGGCCCTTGTAATTTTCATACGCGCGGGAACGTCCCTTATGCTCGGCAAACCGGGACATGGATTGCCAAACCACGAAGTCCATACGCCTTTGACTGCGGCAGCCGAAACCAACTTTATTTCCTTGTCAAAATCGTATGTCGATAAATCGCTGGCTTGCCCTTGATTTGGCAAATCTATGTACCCGCTTTCGGCAATGCGCTTGTCGGTAACAAATCTATCGTTGTTTGCCTCAGTTTGAATGAAATCGGCAAAACCGGGGTCGGTATGCGGAACGTTAAGCCTTTTAAAGTGCGCAATATAGTCGCGGTAAACGTCCCAAGGGTCCACAATAAACTTCGCATCCGGAGAAATCTTTAGGGACTCTTGGCGCAATTTTCTAAAATAGGCAAGATAACCTTCGGAATATGTTGGATAGTCGAGCTTCACGCCCTCCGGAACCGACACGCTATCGACCCCCCTCCAGAAAGACATATCAACTTGGCGCGGGCGCTTCCACTCGGGTTTCTTACCGTAAAAATCTCCCGTCAGCATGGGAACGTCCCATATGCAGCCCCCGTATTTGAAGTTGGGATTCTTTTTCATTATATCCTTGGCCTTCTTTATTATTTTATCGACAGCCATGTCTATAACTTTCTGCTTTTGAAAGTTCAGCTGAAGCGAACATTTTGAGAAGTCGGGATTTTTATCCCTGCTATGCTGCGCCCAAAACCAACCGGTTGCCATGCAATCCGGGAAGGGAGCGGAAGCATCTTTCATTGCGCATATATCCCGCCACATGTCTATAACCTTCTGGCTATAGCTCTTTTTCATGTCGAGGTTTCTATTGTATGCCATGAATTCCGGATCCACCAACAAAAAGCGCAAGCCGTTAGACTCTTTATAGCGCTCCATTCCCCCGCGATAAATAACATATTTGTAGCCCATGTTCCTGCAATAAATTAGGGAGTCGAGAGGCGAGAGCTCCGCCCAGCTTCCATAATAGTTCCGAAAATCGTCCAGGCTGTAATTTAGCACTTCTTCTTTCGGCGCCGACTGCTCCGCGGCTTTGCCGCCCGGATTTTCCTGAGCATAGGTTATAGCACTTATTAAAGCCGATAATACAGCCGCGCAAAATAATTTTTCCATTTCTATTGTCCCATGTTGAATTTGTTAATATATAATGTTTGAGTGTTTTTACAAAGGCACACTTCATGGCGCCAATTTTGGCGCCATGAAGTTTTTGTTTGTATACATAAAGAGAAATAGAATAAGGCAAGATTTTTGTAAAGTTCTATTTTTCCCCGCCCTTGGCCCTTCAAATAAGCCACAAATCCCCGCCTGGCAAAATGGCGGAAATTTGGCTTAAATGCCAAGACCGTTACGGCAATATCGAAATTCTTTTCAAGCTCGGGCCTTAAATACTCCGAAAATATGCCTGCCAAGGCATATATCTCCCCAACTTCCCATTTTCCGGGAAGATTCACATAAGCAGAGGACCTCAATCGAGAGGCTAAAGCTACGCCCGGCTCCCATAATAGTTTTGTGAATCGTCCAATCCTATTCGCTCAAATAGAGATTTATTTTGAGCTCTTTGGCTTAAATAATTTGAAGTTATTTGCGGGAACTGAAAGGCCCTTGTATATAAAATCATTTTGCGAATAATTTGTGATTGTCTCGCTTCCATCGGAATAAGCGGTGATAAAAACGCCATTTGCTATTTCTCTGTGATCTTCCATAAACTCATATTGCAAGTATTTGAGTTTTTCGTGGATATCGTAGGCTGTCTTTATCGGTTTCAAATTTTTGTACGGAATATAGTAGAAAACCGGACGCCCGCCAAACTCTACCATTTTCAAAATCTGTGTTTGTGTGTCCTTGAAGAACGAATAATTCGCCATGGAATCAGACAATTTATCTTTTTTATGCGAATAAGTTGGATCTATAGTAGAATAGAATGGATTGCTTATTATTATTCCATGGTAGACGAGCTGCCAGAGAGGGACAATCCTATCTACCATTTCGTTCTCTTTTAGCACAGTAGGAATGTATGTGTATAGGGCGAAATCAAGATTAGATGCAATCCAATCAAAGGGACCTTCGCTGCCGAATGAACCAAAAACTTCTTGCGAATGTTTTGCAATTTGTTTCATAGCCTCCGCGCTTTCCCGCGTGTTGAGATAGTGGTTTTTGTCAAAACATTTGTACGGCATTATGCACGAAATTACATCTATATGGTGCGTTCCCTTGAAGCCTAAATCGCGGAATGTTTGCCAATCGCGCTTGAGAAATTTATCAACATAAACTTTCGGGCATAGGCGATATGCCCGGCCGCCAGCTACAAGCGGGCCTTTTAATAAATTCCCGTCTGGCAATTTGCAGATGTAGTTCTCGTTCCAATCTTTAGAGATTTGAAACATTGCCGTTGTCGCAAAATGGCAGACCATTTGGTATCCGAGAGATTGCCCAAGCTTCACAGCTTCACGCATTTTAGCCTCGCCGCCAAACTCCTCCGGAATAGGCAAAATATCGGGAAATTTTCCGTCAAAACCGCCAGCTGTTCCCCCTACAGAGCAAAATTCGGCCCTGTCAACGCCCATGGCTTTGAGCTCTTTCATGATTTCCATATAACGGTCGAATGAAATTTCCACCCTAATCGGCGGTTCTTTGCCGCGTTGGTCTTCAAGCATCTTGTCTTTTTGCGTGTTGAGGAATTTTTGCCCATGCTTTACGCGCACAAATATGGATTCAGCCGTATATTTAAGCTGCTGGTTGTTTTTAATGCGATCTCGCAAAGGTTTTACAACATTGCCGCTTAACTGTAATTGTCGGTACTTCTTTGCCATATCGCAATACGAGGCATCTTTCCCCAGCGAATAATAATCAATAATGATATCTTCATAGGGCGTTTCGCCAATGTCCTTTATATGGAAGCGCGGATATATTTTATATTCGCCGTTTTTTGCCTCGGCGGCGAAAGAGCATTCCAGATTCAAGCTCTTTACAACACCCACAAATGTTCCACCTTCGGTCTTCATGCCGAAGATTGGCAAAACAGAATAAGGATAAATTCTATGTATGCCTCTTGCCTTTATTAAGGAGGATTGATCCACTACCCCATTGTCCAGCCTAAAAGTGCCCATTCTGCCATCGGGCATTACAAAATAGCCGACCTCGCCTTTTTTGGCGCACATAAAATTGGCTACAATTTCAATTATTTGGGCGTCTGCGGGGATTTTTTCTTTTGGAATATGCAAGCGCAATGCGCCGTCTTTTTGTTTTTGCAATTCCAAAAGCCCTATGCTTGGATCGGCGAGGTATTCGCGAACCCTTGGATTTTCCATATTTGAATATGTCAATACCTTTACGTTTTCGGCAAAGGCAAACGCGCATACCGAAACAATAAACAAAACTACAAAAGATGCTCTCTTCATTTTCCCCTCTTTTTATCGATTAATTACATCTGCCACTGTATTTCAAGTTTTTTATAATAGCAAATTATATATAATAAATATATCCAAAAAATCCTACAATTTTCAAAAGCGCGCGAATGTACTATAAGCTTGACGCGCTTTTTAAAGAGTATTTTTTTCATGCTGAGAGCAATTCGCACTGTACGGGAGCGAAGGTGATTGTGTTTGCCCCCATTTTTGGTGCGCCGCTAAAATTTAACCACAAACATACGACTGATGAAAAACGAAAAAAATCTGTTCGCAGAATTCAAAGCGTCGACTTACGAGGAATGGTACGCCGAAGCCGTAAAGCTTCTAAAGGGCGCCCCCTTCGATAAGAAGATGTATACAAACACACCCGAGGGGATAAAGCTCAAGCCCATATATAATAAGGAGGATATGACTTTCGAAGTCTCCCTCCCCGGCTATGACGGCTATGTGCGCGGAATCAATCCCGAGGGGAACAGGGCCCACCCGTGGAAAATATCTCAGGAGATATATGCCGAAACCCCCGAAGATTTCAACAAACAGCTTCTTGAGGCCCTCAATAAAGGCCAAAACTCAGTTGACATAGTCTTGGACAATGCCAGCGCCCACGCCGTGGACGCCGACAAAGCCGAAAAGGAAAATTCCATCAATAAAGGATTGTCCATCTCAACCGCAAAGGATTTCGACGCCGCCTTTAAGGGAGTCGAGACCGACTGCGTGGATATAATAATACATACGGGGTCCGCCGCCGCCGATATAGCCGCAGCCCTGTACGCCTCCCAGAAAGGCAAAAACCTAAAGGGCGGAATACTTTTCGACCCCCTCGGCGAACTGGCCAAGAGCGGAGAGCTGCCGCGCTCCATAGAATGCGCCTACAACGAAATGTTTGCATTGGCTTCGTACAATGCCGAAAACATGAAGGACTTCACATCAATAGGAGTCGATACCATGCCCTACTCCAACGCCGGAGCCAGCGCGGTTGAGGAGCTCGGAGCGGCATTCGCCACGGCCGTGGCTTATATACGCGCCATGCTCGAACGCGGCTTGGACATAGAAAAGATTGCCTCGCAAATCCGCTTCCGTTTTAGCGCGGGCTCAAACTTTTTTATGGAAATAGCAAAGTTCCGCGCCGCAAGGGTGATATGGTCGAAAATAATAGGCGAATTCGGGGGAAGCGCCCAGGCCCAAAAAATAAAGGCGGGAGTGCGCACTTCTATATACAACAAGACTGTATTTGACCCCTATGTAAATATGCTGCGCACTTCAACGGAGGCATTTTCCGGGGTGATAGGCGGAGCCGAATCCATGACAGTCGGAGCCTTCGACGAAATCATACGCCGCCCCGACGAATTCTCGCAGCGCATAGCGCGCAACCAGCAGATAATACTCCAAGACGAGTGCAATCTCGCCGAGGTTGTGGATCCAGCCGGCGGATCATACTACGTTGAAAACCTCACCCGGGAACTTGCGGGAAAAGCCTGGGAGTTCTTTACAAAGATAGAGGCGGAGGGCGGAATGCTCAAAGCTTTGGAATCGTCGAGCGTTCAAGACGCGGTGGCTGCAACGGCGGCCGCAAGGAAAAAGCTTTACGACACCCGCCGCAGTTCTGTTGTGGGAACAAACAACTACGCAAATATGCTCGAAAAGCCCTTGGATGCATGCAAGTGCGCCGACAAATCAGCTGAGCGTGCCGAAAAAGTAAAGGCGGACCGTTCTGAAAATCCCGTTGACATAGGCCAATCCCGCGGAGCCGAAGCCGTGGCGAAGCTTGTAAAGGCCGCAGAAGGCGGAGCCTCTATTTCAATGCTCGAAGCCGCTATATGCAAATGCGCTTCATCGTTAAAAGTAAAAAAGTTAAACGCGCATAGGGCCGTTGAGCACTTTGAGGCGCTGAGGAAAGCGAGCGCAAAATACAGGGCCGAACACGGCGGGGCGCCAAAGATATTCTTGGCAACCATGGGACCGCTTCTCCAACACAAGGCGAGAGCCGATTTCATAAGGGGATTCTTTGAAGTTGGAGGTTTCGACGTCATATATCCCAACGGATTTGCAACGCCCGAAGACGCGGCAAAGGCCTTCGCGGAAAGCGGGGCCAAATACGCCGTAATATGCTCCACTGACGCTACTTATCCGGAGTTGGTTCCCGCGGTAACGAAGGCTATCAAAGCTATCAAGCCCGAGGCTATAGTATATATGGCGGGGGCTCCCGCGCCCGAAGCGGAGGAGAGCTACAAGGCCGCCGGATATGACGGCGCCATAAGTATAAAGAGCAACAATTACGAGACGCTCAAAGCGGCTCTCTCCGCACTCGGAGTTCTCTAATTAAGGAAAGGAAATTTGAAAGATGAGTAAGAATCCCGACTTTACAAAAATCGCGTTTGAAACTCCCAAGTCGAAAACCTCGCTGAAGGAGTGGCAGGCGGAAGTCGAAAAAAGAACAGGGCGCAAGCTTGACGATCTCATAACAGAGACGATGGAGCAGATACCGGTAAAGCCCCTATATACGGCTGAGGACACCGCGAATCTGGAGCACACCGGATTCACCGCGGGCATAGCGCCCTATCTAAGGGGCCCCTATGCCACGATGTATGTTGTGCGCCCGTGGACGG
>CALXOC010000146.1 GCA_944389915.1 uncultured Opitutales bacterium
AGATCCTATCTCTGTGAGCCATATAGGCTTCTCCCCTCCGTTTGCGCGCATCACGGCCCTCAAATTGTCCAAGCATTTCTTTTGCCTTATTTCAGTCGGGCCGGGCGCCGGATACGTGTGAAAATTCATTATATCATAACTGGAATTTCCTGCAACCTTCAGCGTTTTGTCAAAATAACTTTTTACGGTAGAACTGGCGAGGCCTCCGTATAAAACTACGGCATCGGGATTCGCCTCTTTTATTGCTTTATAAGCCGCCTTTAGGTTTTTTCCGTACAACTCGGCGCCGCCATCATATTTATAAGGCTCGTGAATGTCGTGCTCGTTTATTACTTCCCAATATTTTACTCTGCCCTTAAAATGCGAAACTGTGGCTTTTATGTACTCTATCCATTTGTCCTGGTTTTTTGTGGCCGACATTCCCGCTCGCGCCTCCGTGAGTATCCCCAAAACTTTTATGCCCCTGCCTGCAAGAGAATCCACTATTTCATCGTAAACCTTAAAATTGTATTTGCCGTACGTCGGAACTATTTTCCCCCATACAAAATCCGTACGCAACCACTGCACCCCAGCATCTTTCATCTTGTCAAAGAGAGGCTCCCTGATATCAATCTCCCTCGGTGCAAAAGGATGCGAACAAACGCCAAAACGACCTTCCGAATCCCGGCTTTCGGAGCTCTGCCCCATAATTTCTATCTGCAACGCAAGCAATACTGTTAAAATTAATAACTTTTTCATTTTGCTCTTATTTATAGTTTTATTGTTTATTTAATTGATATCGAACTTAAGTAAAGTATCACCTTATGTAATTCCAAAATTACTTAGATGAGAATATTCGAAATAATATACGCGGGATTAATTTCAACATTTTTATGCGCGTGCTCCCTTCCCGGAACTATTCCTCCCGCCCCCGTATTGAGCATGGAAAATCCCGATGCTGTATATTATGTTGGGGAGGAAATAAGCGTGGAATTGAAGGGAAATGCATCAACGGGCTATGCATGGATTCAAAGCTCGCCAGAACAAAGCCAATTAAAATTCGTGGGGAAGTCCTATATTCCGGACTCAGACAGGCGCCTTGGAGCCTCCGGAACATTCTATTTCTCATATGTGGCGGCCAATCCGGGCAAATGCGAACTTGAATTTGAGCACCGCAGACCTTGGGAGAATTCCATTTTGGAAAAATTGTCCATGCGCATAGAAATACGCGAGGGAAGACGGCGCTGACAAAGATTCCAAGCTTATTTGCTTAACATGCGAACTCCCCCCCAAAGCTCAAATAAAGAGCTAAAACTTCAAAATGGGCAAGGGCCCCGACGGAAAGATGGGGCAAATATAAAAATAAGCTTGAAAAGGCTGCTTGAAGCGAGCATTATGCGCCGATTATTTAAAAAATATTAAGGAATAGGAAACATTTATGCCCAGAGAAATAGTGATAATCGAATGCACGGAAGCCAGAAAAGAAAATAAGTCGCCATCGCGCTACATGACGACGCGCAATTTCCGCAAACAGGCAGAAAAGGTTGAAAAGCTCAAGTACAACCCTGCCCTAAAGCGCAGAACACTGCACAGGGAAATAAAAAAATAGTTGGCGCTTTATATATTGCATTTTACGATTGCGCAAAAGCTCCGCCTTTAACGGCGGAGTTTTTTATTGCATGCAAGACCTGTGCACAAAGCAAAAAAGCAATAGCCACGCAAATAATATAAACTTGCAAACGCCGGCGCCCCCCTTAGGGAAGCCGCCCGACATAATTTCAAAATTTAATGCGCCTAACGCTCGGGCTCTATTCCGCTCCAAACAAGAGCAGCCGCGCCCAAGATTGCCGCGTCTCCGGCCGGAAGCTCGGAAGGCAAAACCCTGACCTTGTTGCGGAATACCGGCATTAGATTTTTTTCCATGGAAATGCGAGTGGGCGCCAAAATTAATTCCCCGCTCTTTACCGGCCCACCGAATAGAAATATTGTAGAGGGGCGAGAGAAATGAACGAAGTCCGCAAGGCAACGCCCCAATATGTTCCCGGTAATATTGTAGGTTTCTATGGCTGCCCTGTCCCCGGCGCGGGCGGCGTCTTCTATGACGCGCGCATCGAGCTCGTCCCAAGTCTTGTTGGCTATGACGGAATCGCCGTTATATTTCGAAAGCATCTCAAGATAGGTGCGCTTGATGCCGGTAGCCGAAGCATAGGTTTCCAGGCAGCCGCGCTTACCGCAACCGCATAAACGGCCGTTTACAACCGCGCATACATGCCCCAATTCTCCAGCAAAGCCGTCGGCCCCCAGCAGCAGTTTGCCGTCTATTATTATTCCAGAGCCCAAACCCGTTCCGAGCGTTATTACTATAAAATGGTCGAGATTCTTTCCTCCACCGTATATTTTCTCCCCCAAAGCGGCCGCATTGGCATCGTTGCTTAGGTAAATATGCTCGTATCCCAGAGACATTCTCAGAGTTTCCACTATGGGCGCCGACTTACCAAATGGAAGGTTCGCGGCATAGTCTATGGTTCCCTTGTAATAGTTTCCGTTTGGGGCGCCTATGCCTATGCCGACGCAATCGCCGTCGGTATCGGCGGTAACGAAACTAACCGCCTTCTCCAAGCCCTCCATGTACGAGGCAAAATTCCCGTAATCGGTGGTCTTGAACTCATGCCGCTTCAAAACTGCCCCTTTTTCATCGACAACGCCCAGTTTTGTATTTGTTCCGCCAATATCTATGCCAATGGAATATTTCATACTGTGTAATAAAAGCTATAAACAAACAAATATTACACATTTTTGCAATACCACAAACGAAAATTTTTAACTTGGGAGAAAAAAACGCCGGGTAAAAACCCGGCGTCTAAACTTCAACAAACTACAAAACCAATCGATTACTTTGACGAGAATTTTACGAGTTTGTTCAAAAAATTAACGCTTTTTTTATCCCCAATGCCGGCAGATTTTTAATATATTTATAATCAATAATATAAAAACTTAAAACTTTCTTCTTTTTTTGCGAAATTTTTGTAAAAATACCAAAGAAATGAGAAAAATACGCACTGGCATACTTGGAGGAAGTTTCGATCCCATTCATAAAGCACATGTAAAGATAGCCCAGAATGCCGCAAAAAAAGCAAATCTCGACGAATTGTTCTTCATACCCGCCCATCAAGCTCCCTTGAGAACCTCTTCATACCAAGCTTCGGATTCAGATAGGCTGAACATGTTAAAACTTGCCCTAAAAAGACTTGATTTCCCATGGGCAATAGAGACTTATGAGTTGCAAAATCCCCATACAAACTACTCTATAGATACGCTTGAATATCTTAAAAACAAATATCCCGAGCGCGATTTTTTTTGGATAATAGGCTCCGACCATATATCGAAGCTCAAGCTTTGGAAAGATATAGGCAAGCTCTGCGAAAATACCGCTTTTATTTGCGCGAAACGGCCCGATTATATTATAGAAGGCGCGGAAATCCCGCACAATGCGCGGATAATTTACATGGATTCCGAAGAGATGCCGCACAGCTCGTCGCAAATCCGGCGGGACCTTGCATTGGGAGATAGGAACAATTTCATGCTCGACTCCGAAGTTTTGAAATATATTTTAGAACACAAATTATACAATACATGAAAAACGCAAAAGAAAGCAAAAGTACGGCCGGCAACATGACAAAAAGCCCAAAGAAAACGGCAAAGAGCCCATCACAAAAGCTTCATAAAGAAAAAGCGGCAACAAGCGCAAAGCCAAAGAAACCCGCTGCAACAAAGAAAGCCAAAGAAAGCCTGAAAAAAGCCGCAACGCGCAAAACAGCGCAGAAAAAATCCAAAGCTAAGCCTATAGCCTGCGAAGATCCAACGCTTGAAGTTGTGAAAAAATGCCGCGTTGCCCTTGACGAGAAAAAAGCCGAAGACATAAAAATCTTAGACGTCAGAGGGAAATCTCCCATAACAAATTATTTTATAATCGCCACTGCAACGAGCGAGCCGCACCTGAGGGCACTTTCGAACGAACTTGAAAAAACATTAAAGGACATTGGGGTAAAGGCGGTAGGGCGGGACTACAACGCCGGCAGCGGCTGGATAGTCGTTGACGCTTTCGATTTCATGGCCCATATATTCCTTCCAAACCAGAGGGGAATGTACGGCATAGAAAACCTGTGGAAAGACGCCGAAATTATTAGAATGTAGGCTGAGAGCAAAAATCCGGCGCCCGCATGCGCCTAACCTTGCTTTTGCGCACCTGCGTTTGAAGCCTCCACCATATTGCGGGTTATAACAAGCTTCCCGCCTGATTTCCCGTCGGGAATTTTATACATTATATCCAGCATCAAATTTTCCATTATGGAGCGCAGCGCGCGCGCGCCAGTGCCGAATTTTATGGCCTTGTCCGCTATAGCCTCAACCGCATCGGGATTAAAAGTCAACTTCACTCCGTCCATGGCAAGCAGTTTTGTGTATTGCCTCACCAGAGAGTTCTTTGTAGAAGTCAATATGTGAACCAAATCCTCTTTTGTAAGCTTGTCAAGAGCGGCCACTACGGGGAGTCTGCCTATAAATTCGGGAATGAAGCCGAATTGTATTAAATCCTCGGGCTGGACGTCTCCCAAATTCGATTTTGCCTGGCGATCCGCGCTCTCCGAAGAATTAAAGCCCAAAACTTTTTCGTCGGCGCGCCTCGAAATTATTTTGTCGAGCCCAACAAAAGCCCCCCCGCATATGAAGAGTATGTTTCTGGTATCTACGCGTATGTACTCTTGGTCCGGGTGTTTCCTTCCTCCCTTCGGAGGTATATTGCAAACATTGCCCTCAAGAATCTTCAGCAAAGCCTGCTGAACGCCCTCGCCCCCAACGTCCCTGGTTATTGAGACATTCTCAGTCTTGCGGCAGATTTTATCTATTTCGTCAATGTAAATTATGCCGCACTGCGCGCGCTCTACGTCAAAATCGGCTGCTCGCAGGAGGTTTAGAACAAGATTTTCAACGTCCTCGCCAACGTAGCCCGCCTCTGTTACATTTGTGGCGTCGCCTATGGCAAAGGGGACATTCAACATTTTAGCAAGAGTCCTTGCCAAATAGGTTTTTCCGCTTCCGGTGGGACCTATTAAAAGTATATTGCTCTTCTCTATCTCGACATCGTCAAAATCGCCAGAAAGCGAAGAACTATCGCGCAGCAACTCTCCGCGCAAACGCTTGTAATGGTTGTAGACTGCAACGCTCAAAACCTTTTTTGCCCTGTCCTGCCCCACCACATATTTATCGAGCTCCGCGCGCATCTGCGAGGGAGTTTTAAGGTCAAACTTGAGCATAGACTCCATACGTTCGCGTTTGGAATCGAGTTTCCGCAAGGCAATGGCGTCGTGGAGCGTATCGATGCACTGCGAACATATAAATGCGCCCTTTGCCCCGGGTATTAGCCCGCCCACCGCGTCTGCGGGACGGCCGCAAAAACTGCAATTTGGACCGGCCATTATTGGGCAGCTTCCCTTTTGCTCTCTATGACCTTGTCAACGATTCCATATTTGAGAGCTTCTTGGGCCGTCATATAGAAATCCCTGTCAGAATCTTTTTCGATTTGCGCCACAGGCTTGCCCGTATTTTTTGAAAGAATCTCGTTTATCTTGCTTCTCCAACGCAAAATTTCGTTAGCCGCAATGCTTATATCGCGCGACTGTCCAGTAGCCCCGCCATAGGGCTGATGAATCATAACCCTGGAATTTGGAAGCGAATAGCGCTTCCCTTTAGTGCCGGCCGACAAAAGTATGGTGGCCATGCTGGCAGCCTGCCCAACGCAATATGTAACAACATCGCAATGAAGAAAGTTCATAGTGTCATAAATAGCCATGCCGGCCGTAAGCGAACCTCCGGGACTGTTTATATAGATATGAACGTCTTTTTTTGCGTCTTCCATCTGGAGAAACAAGAGCTGGGCTATAACGGCATTCGCCACGCCGTCGTTAATAGGCGTTCCTATAAACACTATTCTGTCTTTAAGCAAACGCGAATAGACGTCCCAAGAGCGCTCGGTTCTGCCGTCGCGCTCAAAAACTGTTGGTATGTAATATTCAGACATTTTTTATTCCTGCATTTATTAAAAATTTTACCGGCCCGATGTTGATTCAAGACAAGCCCCAAAATAAACAATCGGCCATTGTCGTGGGGATTCAAGGCAATTAACTAAAAAACTCAATCAAATATTTACCAGCTAAAAACTTTCGCTACGCTTTATTGACACAATAAAGTTTGCATAGTTCCAGCCCGGTTAACAATATGAAAATTATAGACATAAAAGATTATCTTCAACTGCTGCATATACCCCAATATGCAATAAGCCTGCAAGAGACGCCCAAATATGAAACCTTTGATTGAGATTGCGGAATTGCCGCCTTAAAAAACGCAAAACTAACTGATGAACCCATTGCTGGTGGCGAAGCAGAATTTCTAAAATAAATCTTGCAATGTGCGAGCTGCTATGCATCTTAAAAGCAAAATGCAGGAATGCAAAATGTTTCCCGCAACTCCGTTATTGGGGGTATAGCTCAGTTGGTTAGAGCACTTGCATGACACGCAAGGGGTCGCAGATTCGAGTTCTGCTACTCCCACCATTTTAAGAGCCGCAAGTTCAATAACTTGCGGCTTTTTGTTTTTCGTAAGTTTACATTAACTCGCCGACTTGGTTGCCGAAAAATGCACTTTTTCAGCTTTTAGAGACACAATTCCAGTATTTACCGAGCTTCGCGGGCGATTTCGGCGACGTAAGTTATTGATAAACGCACCGCCGAAAAGCCCGATTTTCGCCGAAAGTGCAACCAAACGGCAACCAAGCTTATTTCTATGATAATAAGCAAATTCCAACGAAACAGAGAAAACGTCATTTTTCGGCAAAATTCACATAAACGCGAACCT
>CALXOC010000147.1 GCA_944389915.1 uncultured Opitutales bacterium
ATTATCGATAAAAACATATGCTCCGTAGAGACGTAATCGTCGCCCATCTCCTTGGTTATAGACAAAGCCCTGTCTATAGTCTGAGATAGGCCGGTACTCATGTACGGATCCGAATTGGATCCTTCGACTTTCGGAAGTTTATCCAATACCCTGTGTATGCCGAGCTCGAGAGCCGAACGCTTGTCCGCTCCCATCTTGTTTAAAATTGCACCCACTATGCCGCCCTCTTGGGCAACAAGACTGGCTAAAAGATGTATTTGTAAAACCTCGGAGTTTCGCCGCTCCTTCGCTATTTCGCGGGCGCCGTTTAAGGCCTCTATGCTTTTTTCTGTAAATTTTTCAGGATCAATATTACTCATATGCATAAACTCAAGCACATGCCGTGCCAAATTGCAAATTACTGATATAAAATTATATATCTTAGTTGCCCATAAAAAAAGTGTGCCATTTTGTCATTATCTGAAACAAAATGGCACATTTACATGATTCTGAATCTCAAAATAAATTTTATTTGGGCAGCATTGCGGGCATATGCCTGCCCAATATTTCAACCTGCTTTTCAAAAGGAATATGGGCCCTCAACATTGCAAAGGCAATCTCAACTGAATTATTTGAGATATCCGAAGCTATTGAGAAATACTTCTCGGCCATAGCCATGTCCGACTTCGAAACCTCAATTGCCGCCGAACATATCTGCGGAACAAAAAGCTCAGGGCGAATTCTTGGCATGTTTGCCATTATGAATTTCAACGCCTCCTTAGTGGAGTTTAATCTTATGAGATTCGATACCACTATGCGCGAAATCTCCGAAAAATTCTCTTTCGAATCCGAACATGCCGATATGGCAAGATTGTTGACTGCTTCCGCCAACTTCGCGCTGTAGGGTATTAACTTGTCGGCAAAGGAGGCAAGCCTGTATGCCTTGAGGGTTTGGCTGTTTTCTTTAAATCCGGCCGGCAATGAGGAATCGAAAGTTTTTAAAAAGGAAAGATCGCCGATGTCTATTAGCGAAACTGCGCTCAAGACGATATCGTTCTTTCCCTTTGCCATGGCGCATTTTGCCGCAACAGCAAGAGCTTCATTGCGGGAATATACGGATTTTATGCGCTTGCTTATCTCTATCGATTCGCGGAACAAGCCCTGTTTGGCAAGACCTGCGGCCATGCGGGAGAGAAATTCGTCCTTGGCTTTCTGGTTCTTCAACCTCTCGGCGAGCCCCATCGCCGAAATATAGTTCTTGCCGCTCCCGGCTCTGTCGGCAATAGCGTTAAAGACGGATTCAAAAAGCTCATGGTTCTTCAGCGACTGCGCTATTCTCACAGCCTCTACAACATCTCCTGCATCGGCAAAAGCCACCGCTATATTCGAGAGCGCGGATTCGCGCATAGATTCAGTGCTTATTTTTAAGATATTGCCGCGCGCCTCCTCCAAAATTTTTAAAAACGCCTTCTGAACCTCGCCTCCGGAGGCTCCGGCAATAGGCGCCTTTTTTTTCAGACTGTCAACCGCCCTGAGCTCATATGATACAAGCGAGGCATCCGACCTCGAGGAAGCCAAAAAATCCTCAGTGTTATTGATCTTAGCGGCCGCCGGGGCCAACACAAGCGTTGCCTTTAGATTCGGCTGTTCCTGTTTTGCGGAAGCGGGAGCAGGTGCAGGTGCCTTTATCCCTTCCAAGCTCGATATTAGCGCGCTTTTTTGCGCATAATCGGGAATCTTATAGACGCACAAGGCCTCCATCTTTTGAAATTCTTCCGGCGATATCCCCAATTCCTGCCTGTATTTAGCAAGCTCCAAGGCAAAAGCGGCAATTCTGCCAGAGCATCCCGTATGAGATTTTCCCACAGCCAATGCCCAAGCTATAGATACGGGCTTCATCAGAGGATCGGCCATGAGCTCAAGCCTCGGAATGAGCTTGGTTTTTAAATCCCTGTAAGGGCACGAGGCCACCATAACATTCGGGTCCGACATTAACCGAAGGGCAACGGAGCTGTCGGGATATTTTTTCAAGATGCCGTCTATAGCGCTCTGCGACGAGCGCGCAAGTTCCAAAGCTCCGCTATAATTTGCCTTCATAAAAGCCGATTCGGCTTCCATGAGCTTTTGCGATGCCTTCACATACTCGGCTCCTGCATTGCTATCGGAAGATGCGGAACAGCCGCTGTATAAGGCCAACGCGACCGCCGCCGCAATTAAGAAAATTTTGCGCATGGAAAAAGTTTTGCCGATGCTCCCAGTTGAGGCAAGCTTAAAAAAAATCGCCCCCGCAATAAAAAATTTTTCTATTTTTTCTCGCGTAGCTGTCTATAATCGTAAAATGTATAAATTTACTCCTATGCGATCGATTATCGGCAAACATACAATTTATAATCTTTTACTCATCATTGCACTACTGTCCGCTCCAATCGGCACAATGGCGGCGCCAAAAATCATGCGCTCTGTTTTTGAGGCAAGAAACGATTATCTCCTTCTTCCAATGGCTTCAAACGCCAAGTATACAAAGATGAGCATTCTAACTGAAGACGGACAACTTATAGGAAAAGCAGAGGGCTTGTTGTCGGCTTCTCCCCTTCCGGAATGGTATGCTCCCATTTGCATTTCTCCATTTAAAGGGAAAAAAATAATCTTTGAGTACGAAGACACCCTCGGCGGATTATCGCCTCACATGCGCCAGGATTCCGCCCCGCCGCAACGCGACACTTCAAAAGACGCGGCGCGTCCGGCTTTTCATTTGGCAGCGCCAAACGGCTGCTTGGGGTCTCCCGCAGCCTTAATTCGAATGAATGACAGCTGGCATGCATTTTGGCTTTACAATCCCTTCACGCTGGGCCCGGAACGGGGAATGCGCGCCTTGCTTCACGCCGTGAGCAACGACCTCCTTGTTTGGAAATTTGAGCGCCCCATAGGCTTCCCCTCCGAATCGCAATTATGGCCTGACGGAATAAGCAACGGAAGCGCATTTTTCGATGCTGAAAACAAAAGCGGATTTTTCGACAAAAACGGAGGCGTTATATTCTCCTTTGAATTGCCAAAAAGCGGAACTGCGCTTGTGCGCTCCGCAGATTTGGTAAATTTTGAAGCTTTCTCCCCTAAAATTGCCATACCGGGCGGCGCTGAAAGCTCCCAAATATTTTACAATCCCGATTCAAAACTATGGATGATTTTGCGCTCTGAAAAAAAAGACGGCAAATACTCAGCCATTCTCTATTTCTCAAAAAAGCTCGATAAATGGGAGAAAGCGTGCCGCATAGACTCACTTCCTCAATACGGCAACTTTCAAATGCGCAAGATTCCCATGTCCGGTTCCCCGGAAAGCGACAAATGGGTGCTTATGGACGGAAACGGGGCGTATGTAGTTGGAGCTTTTGAGGGGAAAAACTTTAAGATTCTTTCGAAAAATCCGGGGAAAATATTCTACGGAGACATAAACGGGGTGAGATTCTGGGAAAATGCCGGCGCAGGCAAAACTTACGCAAGCGCCGGCGTGCACCATAAAGAAGACTGGTTTAGGAGGCTCGGACTAAACTTTACCGGTTGCGCAACGCTGCCATACGATCTCCGCCTTGCGCGCTTAAAAAACGGGGAATACCAGCTTCGCGCCTATGTTCCGGAGGAAATATGCTCCCATATCGGCAGAGGCTACCAAACTCTGGGCGAAGAAGGTGGAATGGAATTTGCCGCAAATATATACAGCATACCAGACGCAACGGGAAACAAATGCATGTATCAGGGAAGATTTTTTACTTCCAACTCTGAAAATTTCTGCATAGAAATCAGCGAATCGAATTACATGTACAACTATGTCGACAATACTTTTACGCTCTCTCGCTACGGAGACATAAGGAGCGTCGACAGCGCCCAGACTCCGTTGAATAGGTACATTGTCGACTTTAAGGGATTTGTGGACACTTATGACTCTGAATTTATAATGGGAGCGGGGGAAGCGGTTTTAGTCATAGGAGATGCCATGCTAAATAACGACCAACAATTTAAAGTGGGTACCGGAAGGGGAAG
>CALXOC010000148.1 GCA_944389915.1 uncultured Opitutales bacterium
ATAGCCGACAACGCCAGAATGGATTTGCAGCAGCTCAGGGCCGAAAGCGAGCTTCTCGCCGCATTGGAAAAAATTTCCGAAAAGAAACTCCGCGACGGCATAATATATTCTTTGGGAAAGCTGAAAAGCTCCGCGGCTTACGGTAAAATCTTGTCGATAGCCGCCAAGGAACTTGACGGCTGCCCCGCGGCGGTCTTGGCTATAGCCGAATACGGGAGCCCAAAGAGCGCCGCCGATTTAAAGGAGCTCTCGGAGAAGGGTTGCAAGACGGCGGACACCGCCCTTTGGATGCGAGGGGAAAAAAGCTGCGACTTCCCGAATCCGTCGAAGTTAAAAGATTTTGACAAATTCGACGACAACCTCAAAGTCGCCGTTCTGGGGCTATCCCAGCACACTTCGGACTTTTGCGAATTTGTACTCAATTACAAGGCGCCGAATAAGCGCGTAGCCATTGCGCAATGCTACGCTCTGGCAAGCTTCGAGTCCGACGACGGCGGCTATGCCAGAAAAATAACAGCAATAGCCAGCGGGTATCCGGGAGAAAAAGCCGATTTTGCGCCGGCGCTCGCGTGCGCTAAAAATTCGGAGGACGAAATAATAGGCCTGGTGAGAAACTCCGAGGAAATAGGCGTAATCGCCGCCAAACTGCGCGCCTGCGCGGAGGTGGAGCTGGATTTGCTGAAAACCTACCTGAACGCCCGGGACGCAAAGTTCAAGCACATATGCGCCGAAGCCTTGAGAACCGTAGCGTCTTCCGAAAGTGCGGAAAAGCTTGTTTCGGACTTCAACTCGATAAAGGCCGACGATATTCCCGATACCGTAAAAATACTGGCGTCGGCTCTGGAGCGCCTCGGCGGCCGGCAGCGCGGCAACTTGCAGGCAAAGCTTTCCGAATCCGCGAAATCGTCCGACGAAATCCATAAAAAAGCCGCCGCCAGACTTGTAAAGTAGCCGCCATGAAACCGCTTTATTTAGGAATAGACGCCAGCACACAGTCGCTTACGGGAATTGTAGTCGATTGCGGCGCTTCGGAAGTCCTGGCTTGCGAGAGCGTAAATTTCGAAAAGGATTTGCCTTGCTATGGGACTTCCGCCGGAGTATGCGTTTCGCCCGAAAATCCCCTGGAGGTGTGGTCTTATCCGGCGATGTGGCTCGACGCTTTGGAAATGCTCTTTGCAAAACTTTCCAAATCTGTCGATATGAAAAAAATATCGGCAATAAGCGGATCTGGACAACAGCATGCCACAGTTTGGCTGAATTCTGCGGAAGCGTTTTCTTTCTGGGACTTTTCAAAGAGCCTGTCGGAAAATATGCGCCCATTTTTCAGCAGGGATAAATCCCCCGTGTGGATGGACGCGTCAACATCCGCGGAATGCAGAGAAATGACGATGTCCGCTGGAGGATATTCGGAAGTATTACAAAAAACGGGCTCCATAATGACCGAAAGATTTTCGGGAGCGCAAATACGCAAAATTTCAAAGACGGAGGCAAAAACATATGCGAAAACAAAAAAAATACATTTGAATTCGTCGTTTATCTGCTCCGTGCTCTGCGCGGCGGATTCTCCCGTAGATTTTTGCGACGCTTCGGGCATGAATCTAATGAACATTAAAAATTTCGACTGGGATCCCCAAATGCTTGATTCATGCGCCCAAAACCTTGAAAGCAAACTTCCGAAACTGGCATCGCCCAAGACGGTAGCGGGAAAAATTGCCAAATACTTTTGCCGCAAATATGGTTTTAACGAGAATGCGAAAATAGTTGTTTTTACCGGAGACAATCCTTCAAGCATAGTGGGATTAGGAGCTTCAAATAGTGGAACGGCAGCTGTAAGTCTCGGGACAAGCGACACTTTTTTCTGTTCACTTAAAGACTTTCGCCCTTCGGTGAACGCGCATATATTCTGCAATCCAAACGGCGCATACATGGGGCTTATATGTTTTAGAAACGCATCGCTTGCCCGAGATAAATTTAGAGAAATGATGGGAGTTAACTGGAAGTTTTTTGATGAAACTGCATTTAAGAATTATATGCCAACGCCCGACAAAAAACTTATACTGCCTTTTTTTGTTGACGAAATTTCACCAAGACTGCAATCAAACGCACCAATATATGCGGGATTTCCTCCAAAGGATTCAAAAGAGAACTACATAAGGACCTTCATTGAGGGACAAGTTATCAACATATTTCTACAAGTAAAAAAAATCGGTCCTATTCCCAAAAAAATCATTCTTACCGGAGGAGCTTCCAAAAGCTTAGGAATAGCACAAACATTTGCCGATGTATTCGGAGCAAATGTATATGCTTTAAAAAGCTCGCAAAATTCAGCAGCTCTGGGTGCTGCAATGCGGGCGGCATCTTGCGATTATGATTTGAATACGTTGGAATCAATGTTCTGCCCCTTAAAGCAAATAAAAAAGGCTCGTCCACAAGCTACGCAAGTATATTTGAAAAAATTGAATTTATTTGAAGATATGTTGCGCTCCAATATACGTTAACTCTCCCCATTTGCGAATGGAGAATATCGACAAGTAAGCAATGCCTTAGGGAAAGCACCGTTGAATTCAAATCTGACGCTTGTCCATAAATCCTATTGTGTTTGGCTAAATATAAATCTCATATAATCGACCTTGCTATAGATACCTTGATAAAAAAATAACAAATATATATTGACCAATAAATGGATAATGTAGTAGTTTTAAAAGCTTTAACAAGGAGAGATGACAGAGTGGCCGATTGTGCCTGACTCGAAATCAGGTGAGCTCGCAAGGGTTCCGGGGGTTCAAATCCCTCTCTCTCCGCGTTTATAACTTTCACACTGCAAGGGTGTTAGACAGTTTTAATGGAAAAGCTGCAATGCGCTAAAAATGGGCGAAAAGCGGCTTTTTTTGTCTAACACCATTGCAGCGAAAAATGCCCATTTTTTTGAATTTTAAACCCACGCTTTTCTCTAAAAAAGACCGATTTTGGGAAAATGTGTTAGACAATTTCCGGCAATTTTTGACCTTAAAAAGCCTTCATTTTTAGCTTCCAAACAGGCCTAAAAAGCGCCTTAAAAAACGCCGCTTTTTATCCGCCTTTTCGATCATTTTTTAAATGGGTGTTATACAATCACCATCTATCTGTGCCAAATAGCGCCAATTTGCCTCAAATAGCCTCTTATTTTGAAAGAAAATGGCGAAGGGAGAGTTACGATCCTTTGGGCATAAACTTTTGCGATTGCGTCTGTGACTT
>CALXOC010000149.1 GCA_944389915.1 uncultured Opitutales bacterium
CCATACCCAATTCGGAGGATACGCGCAATATGCGCCTCCAAGCGAATTGTATGTGTTGGCAGGAAACAGCGCAACCGTATTGATTCCCCTCTTCGCAAACTCCGCCATTGCCTTGAACTCCGGATTGAAAGAGCGGTATGCAAAAAATCCCCCATCGGCGCCTTCCGCCAAAATAAAACTTTGCAACGCAAGCGTTGCGCATGACAGTGCAATTTTTAACCTCATGTGTGTTTTGTTTTAATTAATGTTAATCTTTAAAAGAATCTTTAAAGAACAGCCAGCGCGTCTTTTCCGGCTGCGTATCCGCCATGTCAGGCTCTCCCCAGCCGCCGCCCAACGACTTGTATAAGCTTATGACATAACTTATAAACAGCCTGCGGCTGTTCACCTGGCTCTGCTCCGAAGTAAGCATGGAACGCTGAGTGTCCAACAGGTCGAGAAACTCTATCTGCCCCTCCTCGTAAAGTTTTGACGACAAGCTAAATGCTTTCCTGTTGTTTTCAACAAGCCTGTTTATGTATGCTATTCTTTCGCGCTCCTTGGCGGAGGCCACGAGAGCGTCCTCAACCTCCTTGAACGCCGTTAAAACCGCGAGCTTCCAAGACACTCCCGCCGCCTCTGTCAGAGCCTCTTGCAACTCCACATTAAACACAGTTTTGCCCGCCTGAAAAATATTCCATGTCGCGTTGGGGCCCACCGACCATGTCCCGTATTGGTTTTGAATTATGTTTCCAACACTCGGCGCCTGATACGATATGTTTCCGGTAATAGAGAATTTCGGATACCAGTCGGCCTCGGCATTTCCAATTTTTGCGACCGCCGCATGGAGTTTGTGCTCCGCCACTATTATATCGGGACGCCGCTCCACAAGTTTTGCGGGAACGCCGGCCGGAATGTAGCGCTCAAGCTCCGGAAGGCTGCGCGGCTTCTCGAGTTCTTTGGCAAGGGCCCCCGCAGGAAGCCCGAGCAAAAGTTCCAGCGCATTGCGCGTCTGCTCTATCTTGCTCTCAAGCGAAGGTATTTCAGACGACGTGCTCTCAACCGAAGCGGCCGCCCTCACCACGTCCAAATCTGAGACAAAGCCGTTGTTCTTTTTCATCTGGGTAACGCGATACGTGTTCTTCTGCGTTTCCAGATTCTTTTTTACAATGATGAGTTCCTGTTGATAGCCCCTGTATAGAAAATAATTCTCTGCCACTTCCGCGGAAACTGCCACCTGCGCCGCGCACTTTTCCGCCAAAGCCGCCCGGTAGTCGGCAACGGCGGATTCTATGCTTCTGCGGGTCCCACCAAAAATGTCGAGCTCCCACGAAGTGGACGCCCCTATCCCATATGACGCATGGCTGACCCCTGACATGGGAGCGGCCGATTCGTTCATAGAAGCGTTGGCGTCGAGCGACGGGAAGAGCCCGCTCTGTGTTATGCCGAGAGTTGCGCGCGCCTGCGATATTTTTGCCCGGGCGTCGGCTATGGTTAGATTTCCCTTAAACGAGCGCTCTACCAGCGAAGTGAGGACGGGGTCGTTAAAAATCTTCCACCAATCCGCGAGGTCCGCCGAGGTCAGAGTTGCAAAGTTCTCCTCCTCCGTAAGCGAAGCCCCGCTTATTTCCCGGCTCCATTCGTCGGGAAGTCCGCTTTCAGGCTTTTTAAAATCCGGCCCCACCATGCACGCGGAAAGGAACATGGCCGGAGACGCCAAAACAATCTTTTTTACAAAACTATTCATATCTGAGAGCTTCTATTGGATCAAGTTGGGCGGCTTTCCAAGCCGGATAATAACCGAATATCACCCCAACCAAAGCGGAAACGCCCACCGACAAAAATATCGCCGGATAGGAAATCAATATAGGCCATTTCATTGCGCTTGCAAGTATGAGGGAAAGTCCATGCCCGGCAAAAATTCCTATCACGCCCCCCACGAGGCATATCACCACGGACTCCACAAGAAACTGGCGCAAAATATCGCGCGCCCTTGCGCCCACAGCCATTCTTAGGCCTATCTCGCGCGTCCGCTCGGTGACGGAAACAAGCATTATGTTCATTATTCCCACTCCTCCCACTACGAGCGAAACAAAAGCCACGCACATCAGCAAACGGGTTGTCGTCTGTATTTGAGACGACAGAAAATCCGAAAATTCGGCCATTGTGCGTATTCTAAAATCGTCGTCATTATCTATTGAGAGCTTGTGTGTTTCGCGTATTGCGTTTCCTATTTCAAGAACCGCTGTTTGAACCTGCTCTGGGGACGCCGCTGAAGCTATTATGCTGTCGACGTTTGAAAACCTTACCGGAGGCTTGTTTGCGTCGGATACGGGTGGATAGAGGCTAACGCCCTCAGTATAAGTGGACGATGCCGTAGTTGTGGTAGTAGTTGTAGTGTTTGTGGAACTCACAGCGCTTAGAGAGGTTTGTCCCGCCCCTTTTAGGCGCGCCCGAGCCGCCGTGTAAGGAACTATCACACAGTCGTCTTGGTCCATTCCCATCATATTGGCGCCTTTGCTTCTCAATACGCCTATAATAGTAAACATCACATTCTGAATGCGCAGCTTTTTACCTACGGGATTTTCGTCTTCAAAAAGTTCGCGGGCTATGGTTGAACCTATCAGGCATACGCGCGCGCCCCTTCTAACATCGCGGGCTGTAAAAGGCTCTCCGTCCTCCACCACCCAATTTGATATGGTAAGAAATTCCTCACTCCCACCGGTTATTCTATACGGGCTCCAGTTTTTTCCGCCGTAAATTATCTGCCCCCTAACCGTTACAACAGGGCTCACGGCCGTAACGCTTTCGCAATTTCGCCTTATCGCCTCTATGTCTTTAAGAGTCAGATTCGCCCGCGCCCCCGACCCGCTGCTGACTCCGCTGCGAGTTATGTTGCCCGGCCATATATTTATGGTGTTTACCCCCATTGCCTCCATATTTTTAGCAAGCATTTCCTGCGCGCCATTGCCTATCTCCATCAGCGCTATTACCGCCGCTATGCCTATGACTATGCCGAGCGTTGTCAGAAAGGTCCGCGTGGGATTTCTGCATATCGCCTTTAACGCAGATTTTAATATGCGCAACTTCTTCATTTCCCCTCCAAGGCTATATCGTCAGATATTTCGCCGTCTTTGAGCTTGATTATGCGTTTGGCGCTATTTGCAACGTCCATCTCATGCGTAACCAACACTATTGTCATTCCCTCTCGTTCGTTAATTTCGCGGAATATCCGCAAAATCTCGTCGCTCATATGGGTATCGAGATTTCCAGTCGGCTCGTCGGCAAAAAGTATCTGAGGCGTATTTACCAATGCTCGGGCTATTGCAACACGCTGTTGTTGCCCTCCCGAAAGACGGGAAGGTTCATGATCCATTCGGTCGGCAAGCCCAACACGCTCTAACATGGCTTTGCCGCGTTCGAGCATCTCCTTCTCGCTCAAATGGCCCGCCGTATAGCCGAGCGGCATTATTACATTTTCAAGAGCGGTTGTGCGGGCGAGCAAATTAAAGTTTTGAAAGACAAATCCTATTTTGGAATTTCTGATATCGGCGCGCTCGTCGTTGCTAAGGCGCGATATTTCGCGGCCGTCGAGCCAATATTCACCGGAAGTAGGCCTGTCAAGACACCCGAGAATATTCATGAGAGTGCTTTTCCCCGATCCCGAAACCCCAGTAAGGGCAAGCATCTCGCCTTTGCATATTTCAAGAGTTATGCCCTTAAGCACTGGCAGACTTATGTCGCCCAT
>CALXOC010000150.1 GCA_944389915.1 uncultured Opitutales bacterium
GTAGGAGGGGCTCCCGGAAAGATAAACCTATATAAAAATAAAAAGTGCGTTGAAGTAAACATACCACAGGAAGAATCTATAGAACGCCTGGTGGCATTGATAAAGAGCGAGGGCAAATGGGTCGAGCCATAACCGGCGCACATGCTCGCATTCCCGCCGGCCCCAAAGCAATCCAAGTCCATGCGCCAAAACGGCGCGGCGCAAAATGATGTTTAAATTTAACGCCCCGCCCGATATTATGGCTGCATTGGGTGATAGAGCTCACATGCCTCCACAAAAACAGCGCCACAGCTTTTAATTTTTTATGCCAGCCTGGAAATTTGCTCTGCCGCCCCCTTGCATTGTCGGCACGCGGGAATTTTATCCGCAAAAAACATGCATGCCACCGTGTCGGCGGAGAAAAAGTCCGTTTACATAAAGCCCAATTTGAGGGCTATAATTATCGGCTTTTTTCAAGCAAAAAACAGGCTCTTTTCCGCCTTTTTTTCGAATAAAAGTGTTGCCTTGATGGGGCGCGTTTATATTGTATTAGTTGCGCTGCCACAAAATGAGCTTCTCTCTTTATTTAAAGGGAGGGAAGGTTATTTTTTAAGCTAAAAAACGCAGGATTTTTCCGAAAAATTTCACAATATAATATTAAGACGAAACTATGCCAGAAGAGAACAAAACAAGAGACAATTACGACGCTTCAAAAATCCAGAAACTCGAGGGCCTCGAGGGTGTTAGAAAACGCCCCGACATGTATATAGGAGACACCAACGAGCGGGGATTGCACCACTGCGTATTCGAGATAGTAGACAATTCCATAGACGAAGCTCTCGCCGGATATTGCACTCTCATAAAAGTCGCCATTCATTCAAACGGAGCCTGTTCGATAGAGGACAACGGGAGGGGCATTCCCGTAGACATACACCCAAAATATAAGATTCCCGCATTGGAGCTTGTAATGACAAACCTCCACGCAGGGGGAAAGTTTGGGAAGGGCGCATATCAGGTTTCCGGCGGGTTGCACGGAGTTGGCGCGAAATGTGTAAACGCGGTAAGCGAACATTTTGAAGTGGAGGTTCGCAAGGGCGGCAAGATATACAAGATGGAGTTTTCGCGCGGAAAAACCACGTCGGCAATGACGGTAATCGGGAACACGAAAGGCACCGGCACAAAGATTACTTTCATGCCGGATCCCGAAATATTTGTAACCACGCGCGAATTTAAGTACGAAATACTCTCAAAGCGCCTGCGCGAGCTTGCCTTTCTAAATCCCGGGATCACAATAGACCTGACAGACGAAAGGACTGAGCGGCACGAAGAATTCCGATTTAAAAACGGCATATCCGAATATGTGGAATTTCTCAACCGCAATAAAACGCTTGTAAATCCCAAAGTAATAGCCTTTTCGGGCGATGCGCCCGCGGCTGAAAATTCCGATGCGAAAATAGTCGTTGACATAGCTCTGCAGTATAACGACAGCTACAACGAGCAGGTATACGCCTATGCCAATTCAATATTCAACGTGGAGGGCGGAACCCATCTAAGCGGCTTCCGCACAGCCTTGACGCGGGTGATAAACAACTACGCAAAGCAAAACAATCTCGTAAAGGAGAAGGATCCGCCCATATCTGGCGACGATTGCCGCGAGGGGCTTACCGCCGTAATATCAGTAAAAGTTCCCGAACCGCGCTTTGAAGGACAGACAAAGACAAAACTCTCCAACGGAGAGGTGGACGGCATAGTGCAAAAAATAGTGGGCGAGAAATTAAAATACGCATTTGAAACAAATCCGCCCACAGCGCGCAAAATAATAGAAAAATGCGTATTGGCGGCGCGCGCCAGAGATGCCGCAAGAAAGGCGCGCGAGACTGTGAGGAAAACCGTGATGTCGGCGGGCGGGCTCCCCGGAAAACTTGCGGACTGCTCCGAAAAAGACCCCGCCCTGTGCGAGCTCTACATAGTTGAGGGCGACTCCGCGGGCGGATCCGCAAAAATGGGGCGTGACAGAAAATACCAGGCAATATTGCCCATTAGGGGAAAGCTTTTGAATGTCGAAAAGGCTCGCCTCGACAAAGTTTTGAATAACGCGGAAATACGCACAATAATAACGGCTTGCGGGACGGGAATAGGAGAATCCGGAGAGGGCGCGTTCGACGGGGATAAGGCGCGCTACCACAAAGTTGTTATAATGACCGATGCCGATGTAGACGGCTCTCATATAAGAACGCTTCTATTGACATTTTTCTTTCGCCAGATGCGCGGTCTCATAGAGCGCGGATACGTATATATAGCCCAGCCGCCGCTGTACAAAATTAAGCGCAAAAAGCGCGAGCAATACGTTATGAACGACGCCGAGCTAAATAAGATACTTTTAAACCTCGGCTCCGAGGATGTCGTTCTCAAGCGGACCAGAGACAACTTTGAATTCCCCCCCGAAAAGGTCGACAAGATTGTGGAGATATTTTCGCGCATAGAGACTCTCGGGCACGGAATAACCCGCTACGCCTGCCAGCTCTCGACATATCTCGACGCAAACCGCGACGGCAAGCTTCCCAAGTACATAGCCAGGGTGCGCATAGGCAACAAGGAGGAGTTTAAGTTTTTCTTTAACGACGACGAGCGTTCGCGCTTCTATATAGAATACGGCAATCCCGAAGACATATTCGAGGGCAATACCGTGCGCGAGGTTGTGGACGAACAGGGCAACAAGGTGCAGCAGCGGATAAACGTTTACGAGATTTACGAATCTGCCCAGCTCGAAAAATGCCTCGCCGAAATAGCGAAGCTCGGTTTAATAGTAAAGTCGTACACGCCCACGGAAGAACCCCGCTACATACTCACCGAAAAGAGCGATACAGACGCAAAAAAGAAGATAGAAATATTTTCGATATTGGAGCTTGTGGGGAAAATTCGCGAACTCGGCAAGAACGGCCTGTCAATTCAGCGCTACAAGGGACTTGGCGAAATGAACGCCAAACAGCTCTACGAAACCACAATGGATCCCCAAAAGCGAACCTTCTTAAAAGTTACCATTGAAGATGCGGCTGCGGCCGACGCAACATTTTCAATGTTAATGGGCGAAGACGTCCCGATACGCAGGGCGTTTATAGAGGACAACGCCCTAAATGCATCATATCTCGACATCTAAAAAGCAATATTTGAAATGTATACCGAAAACGAAAAAATCACAGAAACGAGCATAAGCCAGATAATGCAAAGCGCGTATATCGACTATTCAATGTCGGTCATAATATCGCGCGCGCTGCCCGACGCGCGGGACGGCTTAAAACCCGTGCAAAGGCGCGTTCTATATGCGATGATGCGCGAAGGGCTGCTTCACAACCGCCCCTTCGACAAATGCGCGGGAGTGGTTGGGGAGGTGCTCAAGAACTACCACCCGCACGGAGACTCGTCGGTTTACGACACCCTTACGCGCCTCGCCCAAGACTGGGTTATGCGCTACCCCCTCGTAATACCGCAGGGCAATTTTGGCTCCATAGAGGGCGACTCTCCCGCAGCGTACAGGTACACAGAATGCAAATTGTCTGAGATTGCCGAGGAGCTTCTATCCGATATCGACAGCGATACAGTGGACTTCATGCCGAACTACAAGGAGACGATAGCGGAACCGACGGTGCTTCCATCCGCCCTGCCCTCGCTCTTGATGAACGGCTCAACCGGCATAGCCGTGGGCATGACAACCAACATTCCTCCGCACAATCTCGGGGAACTCATAGACGGCATATGCATGCTGATAGACAACCCCGCCGTTCCCATGAGCGAGCTAATGGAGGTGATAAAGGGCCCCGACTTTCCAACCGGAGGCGTAATTGTCGGAAAGAGCGGCATAGAAAGCTACATGCGGACAGGCCGCGGAATAGTAAAAGTCAGAGGCGTTGCAAATGTCGAGGAACTTAAGAACGGGAAAGAGCAGATTGTAATAACTGAAATTCCATACAATGTAAACCGCAATTCCCTTGTGGAAAATATTGCCTCCCTCGTGGCGGACAAAGTTTTGACCGAAGTCAGCGATATCCGAAACGAATCCGATGAAAATACCCGTGTGGTAATAGAGCTAAAACGCGGAGAAGCCCCGCGGGTGGTATTAAACAAGCTCTTCAAGCACACTGCGCTCGAATCATCTTTCGGCGTAATCATGCTTGCCCTCGACCGCCGCAAGCCGAAGCAAATGAACATAAAGGAGATGCTCGAATGCTACATAGAGCACCGCCGTGAAGTCATATACAGGCGCACTCGTTTCCTTCTCAGAAAAGCAGAGGACAGGGCGCATATTCTCGAGGGCTACAAGATCGCCCTGAACAATCTCGACGATTTCATAAAGATAATACGCGCATCAAAAGACAGGGAGTCCGCGCGCGCGGCTTTAATGGCGAAATATCCCCTGACAGATAGGCAAGCCAACGCGATTCTCGACTTGCGCCTGCACCAGCTGACCGGGCTCGAACGCGAAAAAATAGAAAACGAATATCTGGAGCTGATGAAGCTCATAGAGGAATACCGCTCCATATTGGAGAACGAAAAAAAGCTATTGGCGGTAATAAAGCGCGAACTGAAACAATTGCAGGCAAAATACGCCTCGGAGCGCAAAACAAAGCTGATAGCCGCGGAAGGCGAATTCCGAATGGAAGACGTCATAGCAAACGAAGGCTGCATTATAAGCGTGTCGCACAACGGTTTTATAAAGCGCACGAGCGTAAGCGCATACCGCTCGCAGAGGCGCGGAGGCAAAGGCGTGATAGGCAGCGGGCAATACGAGGAAGATTTCATAGAGCACATATTTACGGCTTCCACGCACGATTACATTATGTTTTTCATGAACAACGGCCGGGTTTATGTTGAAAAGGTTTATGAAATCCCGGAAGGCTCGCGAATATCCAAGGGGCGCTCGATAAAAAATGTCCTCGATTTAAAGAGCGATGAAAAAGTCGCGGCAATGATATGCGTAAAGGATTTGGACGACGAAAAACATGCCCTTGTAATGGGAACCAAGAAGGGTGTTGTAAAAAAGACCATTCTTTCCGAATATAAAAATTGCCGCAAAGGTGGAATAAAGGGCATAAGCCTCGACGATGGCGACGACCTCATAGGGGTTGTTCTCGTTGAACCCGACAGCAATATCATTTTGATTACATACGCGGGCATGTCCATACGTTTCAGCGAAGGGGATCTGCGCGCGCAGGGCCGCGATACCCGCGGAGTTCGCGGAGTAACGCTCAAAAAGGCAAACGACTGCGTAAAAGCCATAGTAGTTGCCGAAAACAATCCAAACTATACTCTGCTGATAGCCGGAGAAATGGGGCAAGGCAAGCGTACGGCCTACGATGAATACCGCCTACAAAACCGCGGCGGATCCGGAGTAATAGCCATAAAGACGCACGGCGTTGCCGGCGCATTGTCAGTAACCGAAGACGACGAAATAATGATGTTTACTCACGCCGGCCAAGCCGTGCGCGCTCCGGTAAGAGACGTGCGCGTCATAGGCAGGACAACGCAGGGTGTGCGGCTTATAAATCTGGCGGAGGGCGACAAGCTTATAGGAATATGCAGAATAGTCGATGTTAAAGACGGAGACGAAGGCGAAGACTCAGGCAACGAAGCTTAACGCTTTTATCAAGGGGCGGAACTCGATTTGCGTTCCGCCCTTTTAGCAACCAAAACAGCTCGCTGCTGCAAATGTTCGCAATGGCTTCAAATGCGTTGCAATATTGTTTTTTATGCGCTCCCAAAGAGCCATGGCAAAGCGGTGCGCAGATAGAATTTTATGAAAATATTTAGTTGGAAATTTTTGCCTTAGATACGCTCTCAACCATTTTTCGCATTAA